>CAYGLJ010000102.1:0-1611 GCA_964350865.1 uncultured Microbacteriaceae bacterium | reverse complement strand
TCGGAGAGTTCACTCGCCCGAAGGATCTCCTCCATGGCGTCCTCGCTTTGCACCGCACTCACCACACGAGATGCCGGTTTCACAATGCCGGCCTTGGTGCGAGCTATCTCCCGAATCGTGTCACCCAAGAATTCGGCATGGTCCATCGCTATAGGGGTGAGCACCGCGACGTCGGCGACCACCACGTTGGTCGCATCCCATTCGCCCCCCATGCCCACCTCGACGACCGCGACGTCAACTGGAGCATCAGCAAAACTGGCGAAGGTCAGGACGGTGAGAGCTTCATAGAAGGTCAGGGGAGGTTCTGAGTTGGCCAGAAGTTCCGCATCCACCATCTGAAGGACCGGCTCAACATCAGCCCAGTTATCCGCCAGCATCCGATCGGTGATGGCTTCGCCATCAATCATGATGCGCTCGTTCAACCGGTGAAGGTGGGGGGAAGTCATCAACCCCACCCGGAGGCCGTGAGATCGAAGAAGGCTGTCGGTGATGCGTGCTGTTGATGTTTTCCCGTTGGTTCCAGCGATATGAATCACGCCGTACATACGCTGCGGGTCGCCCAACAATTCGACCGCGCGCCTGGTCGCCTCGAGTCTCCGCTTCGGAGTTCCCTCGCCAATCCGCGCGTAGAGGGCCTCCTCTACGGCGGCAGCGGCCATGCGGTCGTCAGAGGAAAGGTCAGACACTCTGTGACACTTTCACACGAATCTTAGAGTTCTCCCCCACGGCTAAAGCACCCTCGGTGTCTGCCAACTCGGTGAGCTCAATGCCCAAAGATAAGGTCTCCGAGGCAATGAGCTCCTGGTGGGTGCGAATGGCATCTCCTGCCACCTCATCGACTTCGAGCACTGTCTGAATCCGATCGGACACCTCCAAACCGGCGTTCTTTCGCTCCTGTTGGATAGCCCGGATGACGTCGCGGGCAAGCCCTTCGGCGGCACGCTCCGGTGTGACGGTGGTGTCCAAAAGGACAAAGCCACCACTGCCGAGGAACTGCACTGCGGTGTCCTCGCCCTCGGAGGTGAATTCGAGAACATACTCGCCTTCCTCCAGAGCAATACCGGCGACAGTGACAACACCCCCCTCGAGCGACCAGTCGCCAGCTTTCGCTGCCTGGATGATGCTCTGCACCTGGGACCCGACGCGAGGACCAAGGACCCTCGATTGCGGGAGGAGCTTCTTGCCAATCCCCAGCTCCGTAGCAACCTGATCATCGAGCTCTCTCGTGGTCACCTCTTTCACATTGAGCTCATCCGCCAGGATGTCGAGGAATCCCTCGATCCCGGCAACACCTTCTGTCACGATCGTCAGGGTGTTCAGGGGCAAGCGCACCCGAAGACCATGGGCTTTTCGCAGAGCCAAACCGGCTGAGGCAACATCACGGACCGTGTCCATGGCGGACACCAAATCGTCATCACCGGGGAATGCTGACTCCTCAGGCCAATCGGTCAGGTGGACACTCTCGCCACCGGTGAGTCCGCGCCACACCTCCTCGGTGACCAGGGGCGCCAAAGGAGCGGCGAGCCGGGAGATTGTTTCCAACACCGTGTAGAGGGTGTCCAAAGCATCCTTGTCAGTGCCATCCCAGAACCTCTCCCGTGAACGGCGGAC
>CAYGLJ010000101.1:0-1824 GCA_964350865.1 uncultured Microbacteriaceae bacterium | reverse complement strand
GTATTCAAGGAATTTCGGCGTGCTCTCGGACGGCGTGTGGGGTCTCACGCGTGCTGGCTCTCCCAGCTGACGCACTCTCCTCTCAAGCCCACCACACAGTGGCGAGCTCTGGAGAAAGCCATTGAGAAGGAGTTTGGTCACTCCTTCTCGCTGGTCTATCGCAACACCAGAACCCCCGAGCAGGAGGCCGCGAGTGCTGGGCGAGAGCCGTGCGTGCTCATCGATGACGGCCAAGGACACCTCAGCATGATCGTGGACTGGAACGATCTGGAGATGGCCGCAGGCGACATGGAGCGTTTCGAGCGCATCCTGCGCTCGAAACTGTTGATGTACTAGGCCTTCACCACAGGAATCGACTGGGTGCGAAGGCGCCTCCGTGTCTCCACGGTGCTGCCAATCACCAGTGCGGCACCGATGATGACCAAGTTCTTCACGATGTATTGACCCTCCAGGGTCAAACCCCACGGGATAACCGTGAAGCACACATCAGGTAGTAGCACCAGAGGGAGGAATGTTCCTGGCATCTGAACGGCCAGCAAGAAAATGGCGACCCTGGTGAGCCTTGGAATCAAGAAGGTCACCCCAATGGCCACCTCCCACCACCCCAACGCTGGCACGACAATCTCGGGAGTCCACCAATAGACGGTTTTCGCCAGCAGCTCTGCGGCCGGCGAGAGACCGAGGGGTTTCAACAGACCAAACCAGATGAATATCAGCCCAATGCCCACCCGCAAGAACGGCAAACCGATGCGCCCCATGATCTCGACGACTCTGTCGTCAAGATCACGGATTTGCTGGCGCAGTACTGACATGCCTCCAGGGTAAACGGGGTCGCTGTGTGCAGTCCGGGTGTCAGTGGTCACTTCTAGGTTTTTTCCCATGGCGACACACTGCGGTTTTCCTTTCGTGGGGTTCTTGTTGTCTCCTTTCTCCTCGCAGTGTGTCGCCAGCCAACTCTCGGGCGGTGCACCCTGATGCGAACCCTCCTCACCGCTCTGATGGTTCTGTGGTTGCTGGTCGGGTGTGCGACCCCCGAAGAGCCTCAGTCCACATCACCCACCCCACGGGATACCTACCTCGGCTTCTGCCCTGACGTGATGCACGAGATCTTTCGCTACCACGAAGGGTTCGACCGTCTGATCGAATCCGATAGCGACACCGACTTCGACCAGGTGCGAAACGCCTCGCTCCGGATCGCAGGGCTTGCAGAATGGGCTTCCAGGCGGGTTACTGGACCTCCAGCCGTGGAGGGTCAATGGCTATCGGACCTTGGCGTTGCCGCGGAAGCGTTTTATCGCCACAGCACTCCGGAGAGCACCCCGGAGGAGCAGATCATGGCCTTCGATGCCCTCTACTACAGCATCATTCGTGCCGAGACATTCTGCGCCGGGGCAGCGCTCTAATGGAGACCCTGTTCTTCCTGTGGTTCACGTGGGTCATCGTTGCCTGGGTGATCATCGGCATTGGCGCTCTGGTGACGAGGAAGAAGTAACCTCACCACAGCTGTGGGATGTTCGGGCCCAGTGTGGCAATCTCACCCGCATCTCCGACGGTGATGCGAGCAGTGAGACGCAGGCCCGCTCCTCCTCGGTGTTTGCCCTGGAACACCACGTCATAGTCGCCGGGTTGGAGCGCCGGGAGCAGCGCTCGTGCTTCCAGGTTGCCCCTGGCATCCACCACTCCCTCGGCGAGCACTCGGGATGTGGTGTTGGCGCTCTGGTTGGTGATGGTGAGGAGATAGGTGGAGGTGATGGCCACCCGGTCACTGCCGTAATACACAGGTGAGCCCTCTGCCATTCGCCCCACGGGACCTGCGACGTGGAG
>CAYGLJ010000100.1:0-1859 GCA_964350865.1 uncultured Microbacteriaceae bacterium | reverse complement strand
ACACTCGTCGCCTACGTCGGCCTCGGCGGCCTGGGATATGACATCATCCAAGGAATCCCCCTTCGCCGGTTTGACCAGACGATGGGGGCAGCGCTCGTCATTGTGGTCGTTGCGCTCACCCTGGATGTCCTGCTCGCCGCAGCGACGAGGTGGGTGACCCCCCGCGGCGTCCATCGGGGGCGCCTTGCAGATGTCCGTGCGAGAGAGTCAATCTCTCGTGCGGCCCCAGTGGCCACTGTGGCCGCTAGCCCAGAAGAAGAGATAACACAGCAAAGGAATACATCATCATGACGAGAAAGAGAATGACTGGACTGGCGGGACTTACCCTCACTGCCGGTCTAGTGTTGAGCGGTTGTGCTGCAGGCGGAGCCTCAGATGAGCCGATTGTGGTTGGTTCGCAGGCTTACTACTCGAACGAGATCATTGCCGAGATTTACGCTCAAGCGCTCGAGGGTGCTGGTTTTGAGGTCGAGCGACAGTTCCAAATTGGTCAGCGCGATGCCTACTTGCCGGAGTTGGAGTCGGGAGCGGTGGACCTGTTCCCCGAATACACGGGAAACCTGCTGCAGTATTACGCGCCTGACACGATGGCCACGCAGGCCGATGAGGTCTACGCCGAGCTGGCTACCGCTCTACCCGAGGGTCTGACCGCCCTCGACATGTCGCCAGCGACTGACCAGGACTCCTACAACGTCACAGCAGAGTTCGCTTCCGCTAACGGGTTGGTCAGCATTGCCGACCTTGCCGACGTCGACGGCCTTATCTTGGGGGGAAACCCCGAGCTCGAGGAGCGCCCCTACGGACCTCAGGGACTCCTGGAGACCTATGGCGTGACAGTCGCATTCGATGCCACCGGTGACATCACGGTGGATGCGCTACTCGAAGGCGTGATTAATGTCGCCAACGTCTATAGCGGGGACCCCCGGATTGCGGACTTTGGTTTGGTGACCCTGGCGGATCCTGAAGGACTCTTCCTGGCCTCCAACGTGGTCCCGATCGCCTCCAGCGATGTCGCTGATGCCCTCGCAGAGGTCATCAACCCCATCAGCGCAGCACTGACACCAGAGGGCTTGGTTGCACTCAACCTCCAAAGCACGAAGGACCAGATGTCGGCCGCGGAGATTGCCACTGAGTGGCTCGCCGCTAACGGCTTCTAAGCGCTCTGACGAACGGTGTGGGGGTGGCCTTGGGCCATCCCCACACTGCGTTAAGGAGTAGCGCCCTCGTCGTCATCGTCGTGAGCGAAGCGATTAAGTAGTTGCTTGATGATGAAGAGCAGAAGCAGAGAAATTGCGAAGATGCCGATGAAGATCCAGCCGGCCTGATCAAGAGTGTCTTTGAGACCCCGATACGTCTCAGCAGCGCCGGAACCAATCGAGACATAGAGAAAGGCCCAGATGATGGAGGCAGGGGCTAGCCAGCTCATGAAGGTCCGGTAGCGCATCACTGACATTCCGGCGGTGAGTGGAACAACGGAGTGGAAAACCGGGAGGAACCGGGAGATAAAGACCGCGATACCACCGCGCTTTTTCACGAATCGGTCCGCTTTGCGCCAACGATCCTCTCCGATTCGAATTCCGAGCCAGCTTCCCCGGAGTTTTGGCCCAAAGATTCTGCCAATCCAGAAGCCAAACGAGCTTCCCAGTAGTGCGCCGATGACCACAGCCACCACGGTGAAAATGAACTCCAAGACGGTGGTAACTCCGGTGCTGGAGAACAGAACAATGGTGTCTCCGGGGACGATAAGTCCAATCAGCACACTGGTTTCCAGCATGATGGCAATCCCCGTGAGGACAACGCGCAACACCGGGGGGACGTCCTCGATAAACCCGAGGATTGCATCGAGGATTTCGTTCATT
>CAYGLJ010000099.1:0-1883 GCA_964350865.1 uncultured Microbacteriaceae bacterium | reverse complement strand
AAGCAGGTGCGCGATGGCGCTCACCTGCTCGATGTCTGTATTGACTATGTGGGTCGCGATGGGGTGGCCGATATTCAAGAGATCGTCACCAGACTTGCCCAGGCCTCCACACTCCCCCTCGTCATTGACTCGACAGAGCCCGCCGTCATCAAAGCCGGAATGGAGCTGATTGGCGGGCGACCTGTCGTCAACTCGGTCAACTTCGAAGACGGCGAAGGACCTGGTTCACGCTTCGACACCATCATGCCCCTGGTCAAGGAGCACGGCGCTGCCGTCATCGCCTTGACCATCGATGAAGAGGGTCAGGCTCGAACTCAAGCTGACAAGGTCAGAATCGCGAGCCGCCTCATCGACACCCTGGTGGATAAGTGGGGTCTGCGCCGAGAAGACATCATCGTGGATTGTTTGACCTTCCCCATTGCTACGGGGCAGGAAGAGACCAGGCGTGATGCCATCGAAACCATCGAGGCCATCCGAGAGATCACCACCACGTATCCAGGCGTCCACACCACGTTGGGGGTGTCAAACGTGTCGTTTGGTTTGAACCCTGCGTCACGCGCTGTGTTGAACTCGGTATTCCTTCACGAAGCCACCGAAGCCGGACTCGACACCGCCATCATTGACGCGGCAAAAATCATGCCTCTGGCGAGCATCCCTGAGGAGCAGAAGAAAGTCGCCCTGGACATGATCTGGGACAAGCGCGAGTACGACGCCGAAGGGAACCTCACCTACGACCCGCTCTCCACCATGCTCGACATGTTCGATGGCGTGGATTCAGCAGCGCTCAAAGACCAGCGCCAAGCCGAACTGGCAGCGCTCAGCGTGACAGACCGCCTCGAGCGACGGATTATTGATGGCGAAGCCAAGGGCCTGGAGGCAGATCTCGACCTCGCCCGGAGCGAAGGCACTGCCCCACTCGACATCATCAATGATCACTTGCTGGCAGGAATGCAGGTAGTAGGGCAGCGCTTCGCCAGCGGCGAGATGCAACTGCCCTTTGTGCTGCAATCAGCCGAAGTAATGAAAGCAGCCGTTGCTCTGTTGGAGCCCCACATGGAGAAGTCCAGTGAAGCAGGCAAAGGCACCATGGTGTTGGCAACCGTCAGAGGAGATGTTCACGACATCGGAAAAAACCTTGTCGACATCATCCTCACCAACAACGGCTACAACGTGGTCAACATTGGAATCAAGCAGACCATCAACGACATCATTGCCGCTGCGGAGGAGCACAACGCTGATGTCATCGGCATGAGTGGGCTGTTGGTGAAGTCCACGGTCGTCATGAAGGAAAATCTGGAAGAAATCTCCTCCCGAGGCCTCGCCAAAAAGTGGCCCATCATTCTTGGCGGCGCTGCCCTGACCCGAGCTTTCGTGGAAGAGGACCTGGCAGGAGTGTTCGACGGAGTCGTTCGTTATGCGAAGGATGCGTTTGAGGGCCTCGACCTGATGGAGCCACTTGTGGCAGTCTCCCGCGGCGCTGACCCCGACAGTGTGGGGCTGCCACCACTGAAGAAGCGCATCTACCCGAAGAGCACCCTTGTGGTGACAGAGCCCGAGAACATGCCTGAGCGCTCAGATGTCGCGAGGGACAACCCCATCCCCGCTCCTCCGTTCTGGGGTTCGCGCATTGTTAAGGGCTTCCCCCTCGCTGACTATGCAGCATTCCTCGATGAGCGAGCAACATTTATGGGCCAGTGGGGGCTGAAACCAGGTCGTGGCGAGGATGGTGCAAGTTACGAGGAGTTGGTTGCTACCGAGGGTAAACCGCGGTTGCGGTATTGGATGGATCGTCTTCTCTCGGAGAAGATTATGGATCCAGCCGTGGTCTATGGGTATTTCCCGGTTGTCTCCGATGGCCACGACGTCATTGTTTTGCACCACGG
>CAYGLJ010000098.1:0-1883 GCA_964350865.1 uncultured Microbacteriaceae bacterium | reverse complement strand
CAATCCTCAATCTGGCCGTTGTGGGCCGACGTTAGTCTACGGGCGGATCCTCGGGAGTCTCTGGCTCCGGCGTTGTGATTCCTACGGACAACTCGGTGGAGAGTGGGGAGGACAGGGTTCCACACTTGACGAGGTAACTCACTGTCATGTTTTCTCCGTCACCGAGGCGAACGTTGATGGCCGTTTGCTCGGGCTCTAGGACGGTTGCCCCGTCATTGTCGAGGATTTCGCCGCCCACGATTTGGATGGTGTAGCTCACGAGATCAAAGCCTGCGGGGCATTGGGCATAACCGGGCCACTCGAGAAGGACCTCATCGCCGGGAGCCCAAGGGCCCTCAGCGGGCGTGACCACCATGGTGCGGGGTTTCGGTGGCTGGGGGATGGCGGCATAGAAATAGACGGCGATGAGGGTATCACTGGCGACGGTCCCTTGTGGGTTTACCCGATACGCGGTGGCCACAAGGTCCGGTGAGGGTGCAATGTTTCCGGTGATGGCGTCGAGTCGCAGGCCTTTCAGGCTCATGACTTCCTGCACTTGCGCCTGAGTTTTTCCGACGATCTCGGAGGCGACAATCTCCACAGTGGTGATCTCCGCGCCCGGCTCTTCCTCAGCGACGGGGTCTTCTTCGGGGGCCTCAGGAGTTACCACATCAGGGATTTCTGGCAACACCGGAATTACTGGGTCTTCGACAACATCGGAGGACGGTGATTGCAGGAGAACGGTGAGTGAGGTGGCAATGAGGGCGATGGCCACAAAAGCTCCGATGCCGCTGAAGAGCCAGAAATTCCGACCGAGTTTGCGGGGCTGATCAACCGAAGACGTATCGCTGGAGACAGCGCCGGCTTTTTTCTTGTCCTGTGGGTCGGGCGAGCTGGTCTGCTGAGGAATCAGGGCCAAACCTGCAGCATCATCGCCGCGCGAGATGGCTAAGGCGGCCTGGGCGAGGTCATGAGCAGACGCGGGGCGACCCTCTGGCTTCTTCGCCATGCAGGACATCACGAGTGCTCGAACTGCCGAGGGAATCGACGAGGGGAGCTCCGGTGGGGTTTCTTTGATTTGCGCCATCGCGATGGCGACCTGCGACTCGCCCCGGAATGGTCGTTTCCCGGCGAGCGCCTCATAGGCCACAATTCCGAGCGAGTAGACGTCGGTGGCCGGTGAGGCTGGCTTGCCACCGGCTTGTTCCGGTGCCAAATACTGCACCGTTCCCATGACCTGGCCCGTTGCGGTCAAGGGAACCTGGTCGGCGAGGCGGGCAATACCAAAGTCAGTGATCTTCACACTGCCATCAGGTGTAATCAGCAGGTTTCCCGGCTTGATATCCCGGTGGACCAAGCCTGCCTGGTGGGCAGCGTGGAGCGCCGAGGCTGTTTGAGCGACAATGCTCAGAACCCGGCTTGCAGGCAAAATCTTCTCGCGTTCGAGGATGCTGCTCAGCGCTTCCCCAGGGACGAGCTCCATCACCAGGTAGGCGCTACCTTCCTCTTCGCCGTAGTCGAAGACGTTGGCGATGCCTTCGTGGTTCACCAGCGCTGCGTGGCGGGCCTCGGCGCGGAAACGCTCACGGAAGCCCGAGTCACCCATGTACTCGTCTTTAAGAATCTTGATCGCGACGGTGCGACCAATAACGGAGTCATTGGCTTTCCAGACCTCACCCATCCCACCGATGGCGATGCGGGAGACAAGCTCATAGCGAGAACCGAATACTTGGCCAGTGGTGGGTCTCATCTGCTCATCACCGCCTCCATGATCGTCCTGGCCACGGGAGAGGCGACGCTGTTCGCTGTCCCTTCGGAGCTCGAACCCTCGATGACGACAGCGATGGCCAGCTCAGGGTTTTCTGCAGGAGCAAAGCCGGTGAACCAGAATGAGCGACCATCAC
>CAYGLJ010000097.1:0-1969 GCA_964350865.1 uncultured Microbacteriaceae bacterium | reverse complement strand
GCGCAGCGACGGCAATCCCAAAAAGGAACACCCCGAGGACGACATGGAAGACATCCTCCATGCCTTCAGCCCACTTAGTGGGAACAATGCTTTTTGGTGATCGCGCCATGATGTGCTCACCCTACGCCTGGTTGGCTGAATAAGTAAGAAGGTGAGGTACTTATTCTGAGCCGATTGCCCTCGACACCAGGCGGGTGATCGTCTCCGAGACTGAGTCGTTCATCTCCAGGATGGCAAATGAAGTAGGCCAGAAGACGCCGTCATCAAGGTGCGCGGCTTCTTGGAATCCGAAAGTGGAATACCGGCTATCGAATTTGCTTCCCGCCTGAAAGAAGCAGATGACCTTGTCCTTCAGATAATAGGCCGGCATTCCGTACCAGGTCTTCGTCGTGATGTCGGGCGAGATCCCCATAACGAGCGCATGGATCGCTTTCGCCATTTTTCTCTCAGCGGGTTTCATCTCCGCAATTTTGCGTGACACTTGCTCTTCGCCGGAGAGTTTTTTGAACTCGCGCGCCTCTCGGGCGCGCTCCCTCATCGCGTCACGCTCGGCATCGGTGAAGGCGGAAGAGTTTTTCTGTGGGTCAGCCATGGAACGAGAGTATTAGAAGCGCTCCTCGCGAAAAACACCCACTTCACTCACCCATGCAACACAGGCGTAGTGGGGGAAGAAGTGGGTGGAAAGCACGGTGAAGATGGCATCGAGATGATCCTCACCCACCACGCACTCGATCTTGACGTTGCCACCTTGTAGGTCACCGACCCGCTGTCCTCTGGTGCCAGCACCGTGAACGGTAGAGACCGTGTATCCCTTGATGCCGGCGTCGTGGAGGCTAGCAACGAGCCGCTTCTCCAGAGCGCTCTCCGCCACGATTGTCACCAGCTTCTTGGTTACGAAGTCCACGACAGTGCTCCTTCCAATGCCCCTGCAAGCCAAATGTAGAGGGGTATTCCGGCAATCAGATTAAACGGGAAGGTAATTCCGAGGCTCGCGGTGAGATAGATCCCGGGGCTTGCCTCAGGTAGAGCCAATCGGACTGCGGTGGGGGCTGCGATGTATGACGCCGAAGCGCTGAGTACGCCGAGGAGAGCAGCGCCTCCCACCGAAAGTCCCGAGAGTAGACCTGCGCTAACTCCAAGGGTTCCTGCCAGCACGGGGAACCCGAGCCCAAAGATAACCACACCCACCCCAGCCTTTTTCACATCCGGGAGTCTGCGGCCGGCGACGATACCGAGTTCGAGGAGGAACAGAGTGAGCACACCGGTGAAGAGGCCACCGAAGAAGGGTTCGATGCTCGCAAATCCTGCATTTCCGGCAACGGCGCCCAGTGCCAGGCCTCCCACAAGCAGAACTATGGAGCGGCCGGAGAGAACCTCGCGCAAGGATTCCCCCCACGCGACGGATTCGCTGCGACCGCGGGAGGCGAGAAGCAGACCGACGATGATGCCGGGGACTTCCAGCACCGCGAGCAAGGTGACGAGGTAACCCTCCACAAAGCGTGAGGTCGATTCCAGGAACACCAGGGCCGCAGTGAACGTCACCAGAGATGTTGATCCGTAGTGGGCGGCGAGTGCACCGCGGTTGACCCGGTCAAGTTTTGTGAGCCAGCCCGAAATCGTGAACGCAAGCAGGGGAATGGCTAAGCCCAGCACGAGTGTGGCCAGCAAGGGAAGCCATAACTCCGCAATATCTGCGTTTCGCAGCGCAACCCCACCTTTGATACCAATCCCCAGGAGGAGATAGATCGAGATTGCTTGGTAGAAGGCCTCGGGTAGTCGCAGGTCGCTCTTGATGGCAACGGCGAGAAGACCAAGTGCAAAGGCGAGGACAGGGGGTGAAATGAGATTTGTGAGAGCGATGGTGAGTATTTCGGATGCTCCCACGCGACTCTCCTCTTATGTGACTCTCCTGATGGTATCGGCGGAGAGACCGTACCGTTGGTTTTGGGTCGGCGGGTAACAATTTGGG
>CAYGLJ010000096.1:0-2023 GCA_964350865.1 uncultured Microbacteriaceae bacterium | reverse complement strand
AGAACTTCTCGGGTCTGGAAAGCCGTGGCCTCCAAGGCTGCGCGAGCTATGTGTCCCTTGTTGATGAACCGGGTGAGCCCCACAATCACTCCTCTGGCATCCGAGCGCCAGTAGGGAGCAAAGAGGCCTGAGAACGCGGGAACGACGTAACATCCCCCGTTATCGGGAACACTGGCGGCCAGCGCCTCCACCTCTTTGGCATCAGAAATAATCCCGAGGTTGTCCCGCAGCCACTGCACAAGAGACCCTGTGACGGCGATAGAGCCCTCCAGGGCATAGCGAGGAGCTTCCTCGCCCAACTGGTAGGCCACCGTGGTGAGAAGCCCGTTCTGCGACATCACGGGCTCCTCTCCGGTGTTGACGATCAGGAAGTTTCCCGTGCCATAGGTGTTCTTGGATTCACCCTTGTCGAATGCGGCTTGCCCAAAGGTCGCTGCCTGCTGGTCACCGAGGATTCCGGCGATGGGCACTTCGCGCAACAAGCTAGACGAGTGAGCGTGCCCAAAAACTTCCGAGGATGAGCGAATCTCGGGCAGGAGCGACGCGGGGATGCCCCACGCATCCAAAAGACCCTGATCCCACGTGCAGGTGTGAAGGTCCATCAGGAGTGTTCGAGACGCATTGGTCACATCGGTGGCGTGAACTCCCCCATCGATTCCGCCCGTGAGGTTCCAGAGCAACCACGTGTCGGGTGTTCCAAAGGCAAGTTCTCCTGCTTCCGCGGCCGCTCTCGCACCCTCCACATGATCGAGAATCCAGACAATCTTGCTGGCAGAGAAGTAGGTGGCAAGGGGCAGTCCTGTTTTAGCCCGAGAGGCCTCGCTTCCCAGTGACGTCTCCATCGCATCGACAATGTCTTGAGTCCTGGTGTCTTGCCACACAAGGGCGTTGTGAATCGCTTTACCGGTTTTCCGGTTCCAGATGATCGCGGTCTCACGCTGGTTGGTAATCCCAATACCCGCAATATCGTGACGAGTCAGTTGAGCCCTCGAGAGAGCCTCACCCATCACTTCCCGGGCATTAGTCCAGATTTCCTCGGGTGAGTGCTCCACATATCCGGCCTGAGGGAAGATTTGCTCGTGTTCGCGCTGGCTGGAGGACACAATCTCACCGTCATGCGAAAAGATGATGGCTCTGGAGCTCGTTGTTCCCGAATCAATCGCCATGATGTGTGACGCCATTGTCATGTCCTCATTCCCTTAGGGGGCTTCAATTTTCAGCCAAAAACCGTATAGTGAAGCTTAGTAAACGTGCTCCGGGGTCAGTGAAAATCTGAGCCGGCGGTGATAGTCCGCGACCCGACTGCAGAGCAATCTGTTGGCGGTTGACTGGGTGAAACTCCCAGACCGACGGTTAAAGTCCGGATGGTAGGAGACGTGAAACTGAGGTGGGAATTTTTCCCACCGCTTTTTGTGTTGCCTTTCCCGGAGCGACCCACACAAGGGACCAGACCGGATGACCATGGCAACCTCTTCACCCGCTGAGTATCAAGCGGCCATGACGCGCGCCCTGGAGTTGGCCAAAAAGGGTCCGCGCACAGGATCAAACCCCCAAGTGGGCTGCGTCCTGCTGGATTCGTCTCACGCCATCGTCGCTGAGGGCTGGCATGAGGGCTCTGGAACCCCCCACGCAGAAATCATGGCGCTCACAAACCTCGCTCACTCTGGTCTCTCCTCTCAAGGCCTGACTGCCGTGGTGACCCTGGAACCGTGCGCTCACACCGGCAAGACAGGTCCCTGTGCCGAGGCTCTCCTGAACGCTGGCATTGCCCGGGTTGTCTATGCCGTCTCAGACCCAGGAGCCGCCTCAGGAGGTGGAGCCGAGCTTCTTAGTGCTTCCGGATTAGAGGTGATCTCTGGTGTCGAGGCGTCCGCGGGACAGGCACTAATTGAGCGCTGGTTGCACTCCGTCACAGCGTCTCGTCCTTGGGTGACGCTCAAGTGGGCGATGTCCCTCGATGGTCGAACTGCAGCCGCTGATGGCACAAGCCAGTGGATCACCGGAGAGGAAACGCGGGCGAAAG
>CAYGLJ010000095.1:1853-2073 GCA_964350865.1 uncultured Microbacteriaceae bacterium | reverse complement strand
TTCTAGGTCCGAGCGTCGTTTGCGCAAAGACTCCAACTCGTGCTCGAGGCCTTGGGCATCCTTAGCGGAGGAGGTGTGCGTCAGTCGCTCGTCATCCTTGTGGATGCGGGCCTCCACCAGCGTCACATCGGACTCTGCCCTGGTGAGCTCTGCCTGAACGTTTTCCTTCTCAATCATGGCGTCGTGCCGACGACTCTTGATTTCTTCCACGGCTGCCTCG
>CAYGLJ010000095.1:0-1843 GCA_964350865.1 uncultured Microbacteriaceae bacterium | reverse complement strand
AGGATCGCAGGCTTGCTGCTGCCCTCTGGATCGCGAGGTCGCACGCCGCGAGATCGAGCAATCGAGCTTGCAGTTCGGGGGGTGCAGTGACTCCCACGGGTTAGCCTCCTACGCGGTGAACTTGGAAAGTCCACGGATCAGTGTTGAGGTCACTCACGCTAACACTCAGGCCTGTTGCAGACCTCAGCTCGGTGGCGGCCTGCTCGAGCCAGAGCCATTCGGCAGCAAAATGCGAGATGTTGATCAACGCCGGACCGCCCCCGAGCAGAGCTTGCTCTCTCGCTTCGCTCGCTGGGTGGTGTCGAAGATCACTGGTGATGTAAACGTCACTGGCCACCACGCTGGGATGTGACAGTAGTGAATCGCCTGCCCCCGCACACAGTGAGACGGTGGTGATGATGGCCTCTGGATCACCCGCGGCGACAGGCCCTACCGCGGTCTGCGGAAGAAACTCGCCCACTGTGACAGCGAGCTCGTAGAGACTCATCGGTGCCGGCAGAGTGCCGACGCGTCCCAGCCCATGGCCAGGCGTGCCACCCTCCGTAATGGTCGACTGCTCCACAAGCCCCAGCAGGTCAGCCAACTGCGCCGAGGTTCCTGTGGGAACCACATCCGCATTGGTGTGGGCAGCATAGAGTGCCGCGCCCCCTCGAATGAGGTCAGCAACAACGCGGCCCTTGTAGGTGGACTCCGCAACGCTCGTCACACCGCGCAAGAGAAGAGGGTGGTGCGCCACGATCAAGTCCGCACCTTGCTCCAGTGCCTCCGCCACCGACTCGAGGGTCGCATCCACCATGAGGTGGATGGAGCTCACGGCATGATCCGCGGAGCCCACGATGAGACCAGGTGCGTCCCACTCTTCCGCTCCAGAGACGGGCCAGAGAGCGTCGATAACTCCCAGCACTTCCGATAGAGGTTTAGTGGGCGTCGACATCCGCGCGCTTTCTGGCACCGAACCATTCGGCCATGGCGCCTATGCCGGAGATGATCCCGGCCACCACGAAGGACACGAGAACGCCCGGTGCGGCAGGGGAAAGATCTATTAGCCCCGCCATGTCCAGAAGCGGGAAGAGATAGCCCTGCCAGGCCAACCAGCTGACACCCGAGTCCACAAGACCCAACCCCACGGCAACTGCCACGACAAACGCCACGAGCGGGACAACTCGCACCGTAGGAGCCTGGTGAGGCTTCTTGGGTCCCATCACCGCCCACTCCTTCGCCAGGATTGCACCGAGTGCCGCAACGATGACACCAATGGTGAGGACTAGATCCGCGGCGACGTCCAGAAGGTCCAGAGCGAACACCAATGCCAGCGATCCCAGAGCAAGGACGAATCCGAGAACGACAGCCGCGTGAACACGAGCAGGGCCGGGAAGCGGGAGCGTCGGTGCCACGAGGCTCGCAGATCGTGTGAGCAAGGAAGCAAGACCCACCAGGGGAACCACGACAGCAATAATCGCGAGTGAGGGATAGAAGGCCGGAGCCCCATCGGTGAACACTCCCACCGGATTTGCCAAAAGCCCGAGGGAGACCACCGGTGAACTTTGGGCCATCCATGAAGCCACACCCGCAAGCGCGAGCATCGGCACCGTCAGGACGATCGCAGAGAGAACCCCACCGCCTCGACTCTGTGACGAACCGGTCAGGGTTGCCACATCGGCTGCACTGAAGACAAACAGGAGCGTGGCAAGCGAGAGCAGCACAGATCCAGCGGAAACCACGGTCATCCAGTCCGCACTCCAGCTCCAGTCCAGTGAGGCATCCAGAGTGGGAAGCGCCAGAACGGCAACGAGAGCAAGGGTAATGAGAGCGGCACCAGATCCGGCAAAGAGGGCGCCCCTCA
>CAYGLJ010000094.1:0-2092 GCA_964350865.1 uncultured Microbacteriaceae bacterium | reverse complement strand
GTCCGAACCCATGACGTTGCCTGGTGGGCCGAGCGAATCCTCACCGATTTGGCTTCCGAAGTAACCAGGCCATAGCTCGGTAGTCTGGGCTATATGCCCCAGTCTCCCTCCACCGGGAAAGCCCGGACGATTCTGGGCTTCGTCGCACTTGGATTGACTGTGGTTCTTGGGGCTGGTGGAGCATTCGGTGCTGGGGTCGCTACTGCCGGGTTGTCGGCGGAGGCGCTTGCTGACACGGTCGCAGCCGAGCCAGAGGTAACAGTAGAGAGTGCTCCAGTCCGAGAGGTTCCCGCTGTTGAGCTAGCGGCACTGCGGATCCCGACCTGCTCCGTCTCGCCCCTCCTGGAATCACCAGCACTCGGTGAATTCTCCGGAGTAGTCATTGACCCAGTGACGAACGAGGTGCTTCTTGATCGCGGCATGGACACCCTGCTCGCGCCTGCCAGCGTTCACAAGGTTCTGACCGGCGTTGCTGCCCTGGCGACCCTCGGACCTGACACAACTTTTCAGACCAGCACCCTCTCCACTGATGACCCTGAGGTGTTGGTTCTTCGAGCAGGAGGTGACCTCACCCTGAGTGCCACCCCTGAGGGATCAGAGAGCGTCTATGTGGGAGCAGCAAAGCTTGCAGACCTCGCGGAGCAAACCATTGCCGCACTAGAGGCTTCGCTTCCCGAGGATGAAGACGTCACTATTCGGGAGCTGGTCGTCGATGCAAGCCTGTGGGACGCCGAGGACAACTGGCGAGACGCGTGGGCCTCGAGTGCCAGAACGAATGGCTACATCTCACGCATCACGCCTCTCCAGATTGATGGCGATCGCTTCAACCCATCCGCCGTGATGGGGCAACGAAGCGGAGACCCCATGGGGCGGGCTGCATCGGCTTTCGTCACGGCCCTGCGCCAAGCAGGTAACTCTGCACGTTTTGTGACCATTACCTACGAGGGGACCCCAGAGGGCTCTGCTCCTGTGGCCTCAGTCTCTTCGAGGCCCGTGTCCGAGCTTGTGGCCTACATGGTCAAGGAGAGTGACAACACCCTGGCGGAGATGCTGGGCCGACAAATTTCTCTCACCCTGGGCTTTGACGGGTCGGGAGACTCCATTGACGAGGCGCTCCAGGCGTCACTCTCGACGTTGGGCATCCCGAACGAGGGGCTCTATTTTGATGATGCCTCCGGACTCTCAGGCCTCACTCGAGTTACTCCTGACTTCGTCGCCTCAGTTGTGGCTGAGGTCTATCGCAGCGAGGGTGAGATTGGCCTGCTGGCTGAAGGATTGCCCGTAGCCGGTGTGGATGGGTCGCTTGATGATCGGTTCACCGGAGACAACGCGGTGGCGCAGGGCCGAGTATTGGCGAAGACCGGAAGTATTCAAGGCACTCGGTCACTGGCGGGCTGGGTAACGGCGGAGGATGACACCGACCTCGTGTTCGCCTTCTTTGCAACAGGTGACGTCAGTGACGATGCGAGGACTGCTCTCGAGACCGTGGTGACAGGCGTGTATTCCTGCGGGGCAAACCTGGCAGACTTTTAGCCACAATGTGAGGTGATGTGATGCGTGGACTGTTAGTAGTGGATGTTCAGAATGATTTTTGCGAGGGCGGAGCCCTCGGTGTTGACGGCGGTGCTCGGGTGGCACGCGGAATTACGGAGCACATCGCAGCGCACGGGCCTGACTATGCACTTGTCGTTGCCTCACGAGATTGGCACGATGCTGATAATGACAACGGAGGACACTTTGCCCAGGACGGCGAAGCGCCTAATTTCGTGACCACCTGGCCTGTGCACTGTGTTGCAGGAACCGCGGGTGCCGAGTACCACCCCGAGCTCACGCTTCCTGCCCACACAATCCACGTCAAGAAGGGTCAAGGAATGCCCTCCTATTCGATGTTTGAGGGTCATAGCGATGACGGTCAGACTGTTGCAGAGATTTTGACAAACGCCGGAGTGACGGAAGTCGATGTTGTGGGGATTGCCACCGACCACTGTGTGCGAGCTAGCGCACTTGATGCCAGGGCTGCAGGGTTTGCTGTCCGAGTTATCAACGACCTGGTCGCTGCGGTGTCCCCCGACACTGAGCGGACTGCTCGTGG
>CAYGLJ010000093.1:0-2248 GCA_964350865.1 uncultured Microbacteriaceae bacterium | reverse complement strand
ACTCACGGCTTTTCTCCAGCTGGGCTTGTCACACTGCTGACGTCTCCTCAGTCCACCATCCGGTGGAGAAAGTAGCGAGTGGAAGCTCTCCTCCTGTTGACGCTCATTCTCACGAATGGGCTCCTCGCAATGTCTGAAGTTGCTCTTCTGACGGCGAGACGAGCCAAGCTCCAAGCTATGGCTGCCAAGGGGAAAAAGTCTGCTGCCCTTGCGCTGACGGTGTCGGAGAACCCCACCGAGTTTCTCTCCGCCATACAAATCGGCATCACCTCGATTGGGCTTCTCAGCGGAATCGTCGGAGAAGCTGTTTTCGCAGCTCCTCTTGCCACCGCTCTGGAGGGCCTGGGCGTTGAGGAGACGGTCGCCGGTATTAGCGCGACCATCCTCGTCGTTCTTGTGGTTACCTATTTTGCGATCACGATTGGTGAGCTCGTTCCTAAACGTTTTGGGCAAACCCACCCCGAGGTCATCGCCTCCCTCGTGAGCGCTCCGTTACTGGTTCTGGCGAAGCTCTCGCGGCCCTTTGTCTGGTTGCTCAGTGTGAGCACAAATGGCCTGTTGCGCCTGCTGGGTGTCCGTGGCAGCGAATCCTCCTCGGTGACGGAGGACGAAATTGAGGCGATGCTCGATGAGGGATCCCTTACCGGGCTCATCGAGGTTCAAGAGCGCGACATCCTCAGAAACCTGTTCCGGCTGGACGAGCGACGACTGGGGTCCTTGATGGTGCCGCGCTCCGACATCGTTTATGTGGATGCCTCGGCGTCTGACGCGGAGAACTTTGACCTGATTGCAGAATCCCCGCACTCCCGTATTCCTGTGTGTGATGGTGGACTGGACAGCATCGTCGGCGTCCTCACCGCGAAGGCAGCGCTCGCGCAGGTCGCGCGAGGTCAAGCTCTGAACCTTCGGAAGAAACTCGAGACCCCTGAATTCGTTCCCGAGACGCTCACCGGTCTCGAGCTTCTCGAGAAATTCCGCGAATCTCGTCGGAACTTTGCTTTTGTGGTGGATGAGTACGGCAGCGTCGAAGGAATCGTCACGCTCCAAGACATCATTGATGCGCTGGTGGGAGAAATCGGTCACGGGAGTGACAGCGAGCCCGATGCCATCCAGCGAGAGGATGGTTCCTGGCTTCTGGAAAGCACCATGGCTATCCCGGAGTTCAAGGATTGTCTCGGCGTAGAGGCGCTACCCCACGAAGATCGGGGCAGGTATCACACTGTGAGCGGATTGGTGCTCCTACTCCTGGGTCGCATAGCCCAACCGGGCGATGTTGTCGAGATTGAGGGCTGGCGACTAGAAGTGGTGGATCTCGACGGGCGACGAATCGACAAAATTCTCGCCCAGCGACCTCCGCAGCCGCCAGCGGGTTAGGGCTTCCCCAGCCTCACACCGGAGCGCCCACCTCGACTGCGGATACAGCGCGGAGTACTTCGCAGTGGGTAGAGTCTGGTGGGGGTGGCACGAGGAGCCATCGTGTTGAGATCCCGGTCTTGCTTGGAGGTGGCTTCCTATGGAGTCCGTTGTAGAGCTTCTTCTGATTGTCCACGTGGCGAGTGGTGTGGTTGCCCTCGCGTCCGCATTCGTAGCGACGTCCGTGGCGAAAGGGGCGAGAGTTCACCGTCGAGTGGGAGCAGTGTTCTTCTGGGCAATGCTCGGAGTGGGTGTGACCGCTATCCCTGTGACCTTCGTGAGGCCCAACCCCTTCTTGTTTTTTATTGCTCTCTTCTCTTTCTACATGGCCTTTGCGGGATACCGCAGAGGAAGAAAGCGCCACTCCGACACCACCATTGACGGTATCGGTGCGTGGTTAATGGTGGTCTTCGCCCTGGCCATGATTGGCTACGGAGTGTTCATGATTGTCACGGGCGATCCTCTGGGGTGGGCGCTTGCCTCCTTTGGAGGCCTTGGCGCCACCTTTGGAGCTGAGGATATTGTCAGGTCCCGGCGCTCCGATCCCCACTTTGAGAAAGTAAAGGTTCATGTTGCCCGCATGCTTGGGGGGACGATCGCGACGATTACTGCAGTGCTGGTGCAGCAGGTGACACCTCTGGTGGATTCACCTCTCGGTCAGGTCGCCTTATGGCTGGGCCCGACCATTGTGTTGACGCCCGTAATCTTCTTCTGGAACTGGCGGATAACGGTGACCAAGAAATATCGCTTGTTCTCGGCCAGAAGAGTCGAGCTCGGCACTCAGGGGAACTAGCCCTCGTAGCTCAGCGGATAGAGCAGAAGACTTTCCGACTAC
>CAYGLJ010000092.1:0-2273 GCA_964350865.1 uncultured Microbacteriaceae bacterium | reverse complement strand
TGGGTGAGCACACGGTCGAAATCACGACCTACCGGGCTGATTCCTACGACGGGAGTAGTCGTAAACCGGATGTTGTCTTTGGCTCGAGCCTCCAGGATGATCTTTTTCGTCGGGACTTCACGATGAACGCCATGGCGTTGACCCTTCCCGAGGTCACGCTGGTTGATCCCTGCAACGGTCTAGAAGATCTGCTTGCGGGGGTTTTGCGAACCCCCATCGAGCCTGAAGTGTCTTTTCAGGACGACCCTCTTCGGATGATGAGAGGCGCCCGTTTCACGAGCCAATTGGGGGCCGTGATTCACCCCGACACGATGGCCGCGATGACTACCTTGGCGCCCCGAATCGCCGATATTTCCGCAGAACGAGTGCGTGAAGAACTCACTCGCCTTCTCGCTACCGAGTCACCACGTCAAGGACTTGAGGTGCTGGTGGAGACTGGGATCGCCGACATTGTCTTGCCCGAACTTCCCGCGCTCCGGTTGGAATCCGATGAGCACGCCCACCATAAGGATGTTTACCAGCACACGCTGACGGTCGTGGAGCAAGCCATCGAGGAGGAAAAACGTCGCTTTCCGGGCCAGGCGCCCGATGTTGTCCTCCGCGTAGCAGCGTTGCTTCATGACATCGGCAAACCCGCCACCAGGAAGTTTGAGGGTGGTGGGGTTGTCACCTTCTATCACCACGACGTGGTGGGAGCGAAGCTGGCGAAGAAGCGTCTCAAGGCGTTGCGCTTTGACAACAACACCATCGATTCCGTCGCAAGGCTCATTGAACTTCATCTTCGGTTCTTTGGATATTCGGAGCAAGCCTGGACAGATTCTGCCGTGCGACGTTACGTCAGGGATGCTGGCGAGGAGTTGCAACGGCTTCACATACTTGTGCGTGCCGATGTGACAACACGCAACAAACGCAAAGCGGATCGCTTGTCCTTTGCTTATGACGACTTGGAAGCGCGCATCGCCGTATTGGCGGAGCAAGAGGAGCTTCAAGCAATCCGACCGGAGCTAGATGGCGAAGCCATCATGGCAATCCTCGGTCTTCCACCTGGTCGGGAGGTGGGCGAGGCCTACAGGTTCCTCCTGGAACTGCGCCTGGATGAGGGCGAAATTGGAGTGGACGAGGCTACGAAGCGCCTTCGGGCCTGGTGGGAATCCCGGTAGCTGTTGCTCGCTGGCGCCGTGGCGCCTAGACTGTGGCAGTTGTCTTGTTCACAAGACACAGCACTAATCCCTCCTGTTGCAGAAATCCTGTAACCGTTGAGTCCGAAGGAGGTGGGGTAGTCGTGCACGATTATGAACTGATGGTCATCCTTGACCCAGAGACAGATGAGCGCACCGTTGCTCCCAGTCTCGAAGCGTTCCTTGAGGTCATCCGTAAAGACGGTGGCTCCATTGAGAACCTCGATATTTGGGGTAAGCGTCGGTTGGCGTACGAAATTAAGAAGAAGACCGAGGGCATCTATGCCGTCGTGAACTTCACGGCATCACCAGAGGCAACCGCTGAGCTAGACCGCCAGCTCCGCCTGAGCGAGGCCGTCATGCGGACCAAGGTGTTGCGCCAGGACGAAGCTACCGTTCGCCTGGGTGCCCCCGAGGAATCGCCCGTAGCGCAGAAGGTGTCGCTCTCTGGCGGCAACAAGCGACGCAAGTCGGAGTAGATCATGGCTGGCGAAACAATCATCACAGTGGTGGGTAACCTCACCGCCGACCCAGAGTTGCGGTACACCCAGAACGGTGTAGCCGTCGCCAACTTCACCATCGCCTCGACCCCTCGAAACTTCGATCGGGCCTCCGGTGAATGGAAAGACGGTGAAGCTCTCTTCATGCGCGCAAGCGTCTGGCGCGAGTTTGCTGAGCACGTAGCCTCCTCTCTTACCAAGGGTGCGCGAGTTGTGGCCACAGGTCGTCTTCGTCAGCGTTCCTACGAGACCAAAGAGGGCGAAAAGCGAACCTCTATTGAGCTCGAGGTTGACGAGATTGGCCCCAGCCTTCGCTACGCAACAGCACAGGTTCAGCGTCAATCCAGCGGTGCCTCTAAAGGCGCTGTTGAGGACGCCTGGAGCGCTCCCGCCGCAGGCGGAGTGACCCAAGACCCGTGGGCCAGCGCAGCTCCCGCAGACCAGGCTCCCATCGAGGACGCCCCCTTCTAACTAACGTGTGAGCGCCCGGGCACATGCTGGGGCGCCTGATCAGAAAGAACATCACCATGGCAGGAAAATCCAGCGGCGATCGCCGCAAACCACGCATGGGCAAAGGCGGCAAGCCCGCAGCTCC
>CAYGLJ010000091.1:0-2282 GCA_964350865.1 uncultured Microbacteriaceae bacterium | reverse complement strand
ATCCCGCTGTGGGCTCATCAACCTTTGCGAGTGACACTGACACAGCGACGGTGACGCCGCCATCGGCGGGCACGTATACCGGTTTGGTAAATCGAACCTGGTAACTAGAGACAAAACGTCGAGCCCCCAGCCACGCGGTGACGGGTGCAACGGCGAGGCCCATCGTGAGCATTCCGTGAGCGAGGACTCCCTCAAGCCCCACCGACTTCGCAACGTCGTCACGATAGTGAATCGGGTTGAAGTCTCCAGACGCACCGGCATATCGGACCAGAGAGTCTCGGGATAGCTCCACAGAGTCCTCGACGAGGACGTCACCGATATCGCGGCCTTCCCACAGTGTCGACATCTCTAGCCCTCCTCTCCACGAATAACGAGGGTGGAGGTTGCCACAACCACGGGCTCCCCCGCAGTGGTGGTGATGGTGGACTCTGACGTCAGCATGGTGTGGCCACCAAGAGACTGAATCTTGGTGACTCGAAGCGTCGCGACAACCTCATCGCCTGCGACCAGCGGTCTTTGGTACTCAAACTTCTGATCCCCGTGCACAACTCGGGAGAAATCAATTCCAGCACCCGGGTGAGAAAGAAGTTGTTGCAGCGTCTTCTCTTGAATCACGATAGGGAAGGTCGGAGGAGCGACCACATCCGAATAGCCCGCAGCAATCGCCGCATCCACATCATGGTGAATTGGGGCTGTGGCAAACACTGCGGAGGCGAACTCCCGGACTTTCTCTCGACCCACCACATAGGGCTCCGTCGGTTCGAAGACGGTATCGAGCAATTCGGGGTTGACGCTCATGATGCCCAGTCTATTCCGGGGCTTAGAACAGGGTCATGCCCAACAGCGAGTCGAACATGTCTCGCGCCCTGAGCTTTTCGGCCTTAGTCGCCGAGGATCCCGCCGTGGACGCCAGGCTCCGCACCGCTGAGACCGCATGGTGGGCTTTCAACATGATGACGTCATCCTCCGTCATCTCACGGTCATAACCTGACAGGAAGGCAACGCGGAGCTGAGGATCAGTTCTCCAGTAATCCTGCTCCAGCAGGAACACATCGACTATCCAGGGGTCGTATTCCGCCATTGCGAAGTCGATGAGTCGGACATGGCCTCCAGGATCCACCATCCAGTTCCTGGGGTGGTTATCCCTATGCGCTGGAACGAGGGTCAACGAGGACAGGTCCATGGCCCGGGCGATGAGGAGTCTGGCTTCTGAGAGCAACGACGATGCCACCACTCCCTCGAGTGAACCTGCCGCTTCCTCAAAGCGCGCGGCACATTGCCTCGCAAATTGATCTGACACCACTGGCTGCGAGGATTCATGCAGTCGTCGGATGAGAGCACCCGCCTTGTAGTGAACGAGGGGGTCCCATTCGTTCGCCGTTCCCGCTGCTGGTTCACCTTGGAGCTCGCTGATGAGCAGCATCTTCAAGCCCTCGTCGTTATCGATGAGCCTGGGAGCATCTGAGCCAAGGGCTGGGGTGTAGTGGGTAAGAGCATCCCACTCGCGTTGATAGTCCGTTTGGTCTCGGTACCACTTGACGAAGGATGAGTCACCAGAACGTGTGACGACTTTCAAGACTTTGCCCACCGTCGGACGAAGAGATTGGTCATCGGCAACGTCTACAGGTCCGAGAACTCGATGAACCCGATCCAGCACCTCCGCATCGGAGGCAAGACCGGCTCGACCGAGAACAGTCTCACGCATGGCGCCTCCTGTGGGTTAGTGGCAATGAAAAACCCCCGCCCACACTCATTGTGGTCAGGGGCTTTTACAAGCTCATAGGACTACTGGCAGCTGTCACACTGGAGCAGATCCATGGGATCTACCGGTACTGCGTAGCCTCCAACGTTGTCTTCGTTCATGGTGGCCTCCTTACTTTTTCGGCGGTTAATGCCGGAGCACCACTATATACCCCTAATGACAGTCATGTCATTACCCCATATCTTGTGTTTACGGTGTGTCAAACTAAACAAATCTTAATAGGCTTCTGGAAGTTGTTTCAAGTCTCGCGGGCGAAAACCATAAAGAATCGCGAACAGGACTTTTTTGAAAAAGCCTCAACAGACACTTACGTCCTATTGTCGCAATCCGAGATGTCCTAAGACCTGAATTACGTCCCCTTCTTTTCCTCCTCTTTCAGAAGGATGGTAGGTGGGTGTCACACGATCAAGATTGGGAACCGAACGAAGCACTTCGATGTGAGGTAGCCAAGAATTGAAAAACTCTTGCCCAAAGTAGTAGGTGTGTGGGACGCGCACACCCGTCCCGACATCCGGAGAGT
>CAYGLJ010000090.1:0-2382 GCA_964350865.1 uncultured Microbacteriaceae bacterium | reverse complement strand
TCGTGGAAGCGGGGCTCTATGTCACCGCGGGAACCAAAGTCCGGGTTATTTCCGGAGGCGACACTACAGAAGTCAAAGCCGGGGAACTGAGCGGAAAGGCCAATCTCCTGTTTAGGAGAAACTCACTCTCTGGTGCGGTGGAGGTTCTCCCTCGAGATGGCCAGGGCGTCGAGCTCAACAGCGCACTGCACGCGTAGTTTTAGCGCTTGGGCCAATCTCTAGCTGCCGGACCCACATACAACTGCTGGGGGCGACCAATCTTGGTGTTGGGGTCGGCATTCATCTCCCGCCAGTGCGCAATCCAGCCTGGCAGGCGACCGATAGCGAAGAGCACCGTGAACATGCGCGTCGGGAACCCCATCGCCTTGTAGATAACGCCGGTATAGAAGTCAACGTTCGGGTAGAGCTTTCGCTCAATGAAGTACTCGTCCGCCAGCGCAATCTCTTCGAGCTCCTTGGCGATGCCCAACAGTGGGTCGTGAATTCCCAATTGCTCCAATACCTCGTCGGCACTTTCCTTGACCAGGCGCGCACGGGGGTCGTAGTTCTTGTAAATCCGGTGACCAAAGCCCATGAGACGGATTCCGTCTTCCTTGCGCTTCACTTTCTCGACAAACCGCTGCACTCCTTCGCCGGAATCACGGATTTCGGCGAGCATGGAGAGCACTGCTTCATTGGCGCCACCGTGGAGTGGTCCCGAGAGAGCATTGATTCCTGCGGACACGGAGGCAAAGAGGTTGGCCTCCGTGGAGCCCACCATTCTGACGGTGGAGGTGGAAGCGTTCTGCTCGTGGTCCTCGTGGAGAATCAGCAGCCGATCAAGTGCCTTCACGAGGACGGGGTTGGCCACATAGGGCTCTGCCATGAGACCAAAGTTCAACCAGAGGAAGTTCTCCACGAATCCGCGAGAGTTGTCGGGATACAAGAACGCTTGGCCGATGCTCTTCTTGTGGGCATAGGCAGCAATCACCGGCAACTTCGCCAGAAGTCGGATGGTCGACATCTCAATCTGCTCGGGGTCGTGAACGCTCAACGAGTCACCGTAATAGGTCGACATTGCTGAGACCGCAGCCGAGAGCACTGACATGGGGTGAGCGTTGTGGGGAAGCGCATCGAAGAGGCGCTTCAGGTCCTCATGGAGCAAGGTGTGGTGACGGATGCGGTGATCGAACTCTTCAAGCTCACTCGCCGAGGGGAGCTCGCCATAAATCAACAGCCAGGCAACCTCGAGGAAGGTTGAGTTCTGAGCGACATCATCAATGGCGTAGCCACGGTAGCGAAGAACTCCCTCGTCACCGTTAATAAATGTGATTCCGCTGGTGGTGGAGGCAGTATTGACGAACCCGTGATCGAGAGCCGTGTAGCCGGTTTGCTTGGTCAGGCTAGAGACGTCGATGCTGGGAGCGCCGTCCACGGAGGGGACAACCGGAAACTCCGCTGTTCCACCAGGAAAGTTCAGTGAAACAGTGTCAGGTGAGTCGGTCACGCTTCCCTCCTTCGACAGCACATCCCCTACAGCCTAGAGGACCCTGGTGGCACTAGCCGAGTCGCCTACGAAATCAGAGAAGTAGTTGTGGAACAGGGACAAATTCAGGCGGAAAACCGGTCTCGGACCGCTCTCGCCTGCTGGTCTGACACGGTCAGAGCGACTCGAACAAAAGTGCTCCCCGCCTCTCCATAGAAAGACCCCGGTGTGACAAGAACACCACGCTCAGCACACCACTTCACGGTGTCCCAACAATCCTCATTGCGGCTAGCCCACAGATAGAGTCCCGCCTCGCTGTGCTCAATCCGGAAGCCTGCCTCGAGCAGGGCGTCTCTCACTAACTCTCGGCGAGCCCGATACCGCTCTTTCTGGATGGCCACGTGCTCTTCATCAGCAAGCACGGCAGTGAGTGCGGCCTGGATGGGAGCGGGCACGATAAGCCCCAAGTGCTTTCGAGCAAGCAATAAGTCCTGGATGAGGGCTTCATCCCCCGCCACGAGAGCTGCTCGATACCCGGCCAGGTTAGATTGCTTGCTGGTCGAATAGAGGGACAACGCTCCGGAGCGATCACCCTGCGTCACCTCGTGGTCGAGCAGTGAGGGCACCCTGACGCCCTCCCACCCCAGCTCCGCATAACACTCGTCACTGACGATCACCGCGCCAAGCTTCCGCGCAACGCTGAGTGCTTCCCTCAGGTAGGCAACGTCCAGGACTTGTCCTGTCGGGTTCCCGGGGGAATTCAGCCAAATGAGCTTCGTACCCTCTGGCCACTGTGTGGGGTCATCAGATGCCACCACCTGAGCCCCCACAACATGCGCACCGATTGCATAGGTCGGGTAGGCAATTTCTGGAATCACGACCACATCGGTTGATCTGATTCCCAGAAGAGTCGGGAG
>CAYGLJ010000089.1:0-2613 GCA_964350865.1 uncultured Microbacteriaceae bacterium | reverse complement strand
CGCTTGCCTTGGTTTCTGAATCGACGATAGAGCCGGTCTAGTGGGGCGTCGTGTGGGCATCTGGACACGACGAGCACATCTGCGTAATCAGCGAGGTTATCGAGTGTTTCCAGGTCACTGTAAAAGAAGAAGGAGGCTGAGAGCTTGTGGCTATGACGGTTGATCGCATCGACAGGGTTGAAGCAGCGATAGCGGAAAGTTCCGTACTCGGGCTTCGGTGCAAGGTATGCCACCCGGGTTGTCCCATCTTTCAGCATCCCGATGCGCTCGGGGAGGCTGTGTGACCACAATGCGTGCGTACTCATGACCGACCTCGGAGGAGTTCTGAGGAGATGGAAGACCCCGACACGTCTGTCACGACGGCGACACCCGCCTCCTCGCACCAGGCCTGCACCTGCTGATCAGAAGTAGCCATAAAGGCCACGCTCATTCTGGCGATGTCCTTGGGTAAGACATGATCGGCGTAGGAAACGGGAACCTCGCCTGCGAGCATCAGGGGCTCCACACCGCGTCCACACACCACCACGTTCCATTCATTGCCGAGACCAGAGTTTTCGAGAAACAGCTGGTCTAGTAATTCGAGGGCTCGTAGATAGCTGATGGGATCACCCTCAGCATCTGCGAACAGGACGACGGTCTCCTTGTCCTTCGTGAGAGCCATCGGAATACGTCCCGACCGCGGAATTCCCCGGCCTGCGATGTCTGAAGGTTTCTGAGCGACTAAGTCTTTGAGAGACGGTGCTGCTGTCCATGGCTCCAACGCCATGGACTTCACAGAATTTAGCTTCCACAGTTGGGAGAGCGGTGCAACGTGGCGAAGAGAGAGGGCCGAGGAAGACGAGCTAGCAATAAACAGTTCATCGGAATGACTATCAAAGGTTGGTGCCGGGTGAGACCTTCGAGCCTCGATGACGACTGCACCATTGAGAGCAGCGTCGTTGAGATCTCCAGAGTTCGGCCACACAATCACACGAAGCGTCCTAGATTTTTTCTCCGCGAACTTCTGCGCTGCATCGATGATGTCAGCGAGTGACCGTGAATGTTCCGCTTCTGACCGCGAGTCAACTACCAGAGTTACTCTCGGCGACCCTGTCTGTGGGCTCGTGAAGGTCTCTAGCTCTGCGGTTTCTGGCAAAAGAACGTCTCGGGTACCAACCACGGAGGGAAGAGGTGAGCGGCGCTCTGCTCTCCCGTATTCCAGATAGTGAAAGAGGGGGTTGAGGCCGGAGCTTCGAACATCGTGGTTCGTGTGGACATAGTGGGAAGTATCAAACAATGGTGATGGGTCGAGACCTGCCGCGGCGCCGTGGTCTAGGTAGTGCCAGAGGGGATCCATCAGTGAGGCAAGCCCTGAGACCTGAGTGGAGCGGTACCACCGCGCATCGAAAAGATCAGAAGAGGCGATTGTTCGGTAGATTCGCCTAGCCACCGGCCTCTTGAGCCAACCGCGGGGAGCAAACATGGGTGAGGCCCTTCATCCACCTGGTACGCCTAAGACCGTAGGCTAATTATGGCAGGTTGCCATCTGTAGGCAGGTTAGGGGAGTTTCGATGACGGATTCGCCCCGTGTCAGTGTGATTCTGGTGAACTACAAGGGAGCCGAGGACACTCTCAGCGCACTGGACACTCTTATGGCGCTCCCGGAGTATCCCGACACCCTCGAAATAGTTGTCGTCGATAACGCATCAGGCGATGGAAGCCTCGAGCTGCTGCGCCAACGGGAAAAAGACATCGTTCTCGTCGCTTCTCCCACCAATTCTGGTTTTGCCGGGGGGTGCAATCTCGGGGTCAAGCACTCTTCCGGCGAGATCGTTGCGTTTCTCAACAATGACGCCAAGCCCGATACTCGCTGGGTCTCCGCAGCGCTGGAATCTTTTGATGCTTATGACAATGTGGGCGCAGTGGCCAGCCAGGTTCTCAACTGGGAGGGCACCCACGTTGACTTCAGTGGCGCGGGGATGACCTGGTACGGGATGGGATACCGTCCTCTCACCGGCACCAAGGTCAGCAAGAAAACCCAGCACCCGACACCGGTTTTGTTTGGCACCGGATCGGCAATGTTTGTCCGCCGGAATGTCTTTGAAGAACTCGGAGGTTTTGACGAATCCTTCTTCATGTTCTTTGAAGATGTTGATTTTGGCTGGCGCCTTAATCTCGCCGGCTACACCTACCTTTACCAACCCCAGTCGATAGCGTTCCACCGCTACCACGGGTCTATGGGAGGGATACCTCAGCATCGGGAGCAGTTCCTGCTGGAGCGCAACGCCCTGTCGTGTCTCTATAAGAATCTTGATGACGCCCAGCTTCAGAGGATTCTTCCCGGAGCCTTGTTGGCCTCGGTGAAGCGAGCGGTCGTGGAGTCAGGTGTTGATACCACCCACTTCGACCTCGCTCGGGGATCGACGAGTTCGGGATCAACAGAGGTGAGTTCGGATGCACTTGTGCCGTTATTCGCCATGGACCAGTTCGTTGACGCACTGCCGGAGCTCATGGCTAAGCGCACCGCAATTCAGAGCACCAGGAAACGCTCCGATGCGGCCATCTGGAGGCTTTTTGGGGAAACCAATGCCGCGATGTCCACCGATGCCAGATATCTTCGAGGCTATGACGCGA
>CAYGLJ010000088.1:0-2871 GCA_964350865.1 uncultured Microbacteriaceae bacterium | reverse complement strand
TCCCCGCCCATGTCGGGAGCATACCGCTGGAGAGTGCGTCTGCGAGGCTGGGAGCCTCGCGGTCCTTGGCGGACACCAAAAGGTCCTGGCCGCTGAACGGGAACTCAAGTCCCAGATCGGGATCCTGAGGGTTAATGGCGTGCTCGGCCTGCGGCTTGTAGTGATCGGTCACCAAGTAGGTAACAGTCGTTCCCTCTTCGAGGGCAACAAAGGCATGTCCCAGCCCGACGTCAAGAAGTATGGCGTTGCGGTCTTGGGCGGTGATGGTGACCGCTTCCCACGTCCCGAAAGTGGGAGACCCCACTCGAATATCGACGACATAATCCTGAATCGCGCCCGTGGGACACATCACATACTTAGCCTGCCCCGGAGGAACATCGGCAAAGTGGATTCCTCGAAGGGTGCCTTTTTGCGAGACAGACAGATTCGCTTGGATCGTGGAAAAGTCGACCCCTGTGGCGTTCTTGAGACGATCGGCACGGAACCATTCCACAAACTCTCCGCGCTCGTCGCCATGAACAGTATTGGTGATGGCAAAAGCTCCAGCAATCGAGAGCGGGGTTATCTCCACCCGTGAAGCCTACCAATCAGGATTCTTCGACCCTTTTAGTAGCTACACAACTCGACGATAGCTTTCGGTGAGGGTTTGAACCCCTCGCCACAGCCTCAGCGCTTTGAGCCATGGGAGCACATACCCCCACACACGCTGCCCGAGCGTGTTCTTCCGCGAAATGGTGCGTGTTCCGGCGTCACCCACCAGCGTTGATCCCACGCGGGCAAGGGGAGTGTCCTGAAGAACAACCTCACTGGTGTGACGGTGGGCGCGTTTTCGGAACAGGAAATCTTTTCCATAGATCCCCGCATAATCTTCATCATGTCCCCCGATAGCCCAATAGAGCTCTTTCGTCATGAAGTAGCTATTGGGATGGGGTTCGCGCTCCTCACCTGTCGCGAATTTTATGCGCGAGAACGTATAGAAAACGGACGAATCCTTCTTCATTTCGATGACGTGGCTGAGTGTCTCTTCTGGGACGACGTGATCAATGTCGGTGAGGAGCAACCACGGTGACTGAGCCTCATGTGCACCAATATTGCGCGCGGCGTCCTGGTTCCAGCGGAGGTCACGATCAATTCTGAATATCGAGTGCCTCGGTAGATTCTGTGGCCTGGCAACGTCCACAGCCGGTCGAGCAGGAGAGCCATCATCAACGATGAGAACTTCAAGTTTGTCCTTCACGGACGCGGGATACTTAGCGATTTCCTTCCACTGAAGCTCCAGCATCGAAGGATTTTCGTAATAGGCAAAGACCAGAGAGATCAGAGGAGTGTGCTCCTTCGGAGCATCAGACTCTGAACCCGCTGGCATAACTCCAAACTACTAGGAGCGCGTTCATAATCCCGTCGTCTCGTCTCAACAAACTAGAGTGGTCGGGTGCGAAACACACATATTTTGGGCGGAAGCAGGAGCGAAGCAGCGTGAGACTTTTTGTCACCGGAGGTGCTGGATTTATCGGCTCCAATTTCGTCCGCATGGCCCTTGACGGTCGTCTGCCAGGGCTCGAAGACGCTCACATCACAGTGTTTGATGCGCTCACGTATTCCGGAACCCTGACGAACCTTGAGAGCGTGAAGGACTCCCCACGTTTTAGCTTTGTGCAGGGCGACATTCGTGACACTGACGCTGTGGGAGATGCGCTCCCCGGTCACGACGCCATCGTCCACTTCGCAGCAGAAAGCCACGTTGACCGTTCTGTCAACGATTCGCGGATTTTCGTGGAAACCAACGTGGTGGGAACGCAAACGCTTCTTGACCAGGCAATGGCTCTCGGTATTCCCCGGTTTGTTCACATCTCGACAGACGAGGTATACGGGAGTATCGACTCCGGCTCCTGGGATGAACATCAGCCCCTGCTGCCGAACTCCCCCTACTCGGCGAGCAAAGCAGCGAGTGACCTCCTTGTGCGTAGCTACCACGTGACCCACGGGCTCAACACCAACATCACCCGCTGCAGTAACAACTATGGCCCGCATCACTTTCCGGAAAAGGTCATTCCGCTCTTCGTGACAAACCTGCTCGATGGCGAAAAGGTTCCTCTCTATGGAGATGGTCTCAATATTCGAGACTGGCTCCATGTTGATGACCACTGCCGGGGAATTGCCCTGGTCCTCAAGGATGGTCGACCTGGCGAGGTCTACAACATCGGCGGTGGAACAGAGCTGTCTAACTCGGAACTAACAAGCTTGCTGCTGGAAGCAACCGACAGAGACGATTCCTTCATCGAGCGGGTCGCTGACCGCAAGGGCCACGACCGTCGCTACAGCGTTGACATTGGGAAGATCAGTTCGGAGCTCGGCTATTCTCCCCAGGTTGATTTCTCGGAAGGGCTTGCTGCGGTCGTCCAGTGGTATCGAGATAACCGCTGGTGGTGGGAGCCACTCAAGGAGCGCGCTGGTCTATGACTGAGCTCGTAGTGCTGGGTGCTGGGGGAATGCTCGGCCGGGCGCTCGTCGAACACCTCACTCAACATGCTCCTCTCGCGGCGACACGCGCTGATGCTGACGTGACGAACCCCGATGCATTGCAGAGATTCATCCCCGAAGGCGCAACCGTCATTAATGCGTCCGCATACACAGACGTTGACGGAGCTGAATCGGATGAAGGCGCAGCCTTCGCCATTAACGCCGAGGCAGTGCGGATCATCGCCGAAACCGTCAAAGCTAAAGGCGGCAGATTGATTCACATCTCGACGGATTACGTCTTCGATGGGACTGCCTCGAAGCCTTATGACGAACGCGCTATTCGATCCCCCATGAGCGCATACGGCCGCAGCAAACTCGGTGGTGAACAAGCGGTGGAGGACATTCTTCCCG
>CAYGLJ010000087.1:0-2928 GCA_964350865.1 uncultured Microbacteriaceae bacterium | reverse complement strand
AGTCGCAAAGAGTCGATGGTGGCCCAGGTGGTGACGCGATGGGACGACAGCACCCCTCTGGCCCTCAGGATGGACCCCAGTTGAGCGAGCGCCCCCAGAGCAGCCAGAACCTCAGAGGCCATTCGATCTGGTCGCTTCAGGAACAGCTGAGCTGCGGCTCGGGCCAGGCCCCATGGCAGTACCCACACCAGCAACACCGGCACGAGCCAGAGTGGCGCGTAGACGAGTCGGCGATAGAGCCACGCCCGTCTGGCAAGGAAATGTCCCCGAACGCCTGAGAGCTTCTTCCTGGCACTCCAGTCAGCGGGACCCGCACCGACGTGAACAACGGCTCGAGGCACAACAACGACTCTGTGTCCGGCCAAGCGTGCTCTCACACAGAGGTCAAGGCCACCATCGAGCGGGCTAAGACCTGGATCGAAGCCGCCAAGCTCACGCAAGGTGGACGCGTGCACGAGCATCCCGACCTCACCCACGGCAAGCACATCGCTGAGGCGGTCATATTGAGCCTGGTCCCGTTCACGCTCCGCGAGCGCCATACGCTCACCGAAACGAGTCATTGTTTCGCCCATTTCGCGAATCACACCGGGCTGGTCGCTCATACGCTGCTTAGGTCCAGCAATTTTGATGAGCGGTGCACTGTCGACAACCCCGCCGAGCCTCTCCAGCGCTGAATCGCTGGGGGTGGAGTCATCGCGGAGCAACCACACCCACTCTGAATCCGGGATAGAGGTGTCCTCACCGAAGGCGGAGGCCATGCCCTCCTCAATCGCCTCGGCAAATCGAGCGGAGTACGGCACGCTCACGGTGTTCCAGGAGAAACCAGCGCCCTCGAGTGCTGTATCAATCTGGGGTCCGAGCGTGGAGTCGGCGGAGGAATCAACAAGAATGAGGCGAGATATCGGCCTGGTTTGAGTCGTAAGAGCTCTCAAGCTCTCTGTGAGGTGTTCTCCGCCTTGGCGAATTACGAGAATCGCCGTGATGCTGGCGCGCATGAGGCTCCGCTACGCGCGTCTGCGCAAACGACGACGCTCACGCTCTGACAGCCCGCCCCAAATTCCGAAGCGTTCGTCGTTCTTCAGCGCGTACTCCAGGCATTCAGCTTTGACTTCGCAGCCTGAACAAATCTTCTTGGCATCCCGAGTGGAGCCACCTTTTTCGGGGAAGAAAGCCTCGGGATCTGTCTGGGCGCAGAGTGCGTCAGCCTGCCAGGCGAGGGCTCCCTCATCATCCTCGGGGCGACGGATTCCGGGGATACCCAGTCTTACCGGGTCTACGAACCAGTTATCGGGAACAGAATTCCGATACTCGCTCACATGGGCTCCTTTACCGCCGTCGTCCGGCCTCAGACATCAGGTCTCCACAATTACACCGGTGTAATTACCCCACGTCAAGTCCTAGAGCGCCAAACACTCATGTGGGGGTTTAACTTACGAGGTTTTAGTGAGTGGCCAGAAACCCGCGGATGAGCCCCGCTAAACGCTCGGACGAGGAGTCCCAGCCCGCCTTTGATTCCACGAGCCTTTTCGCCTGCGCCGTGATCAGTGCTGTGTGCTCAGCGCTAGACGTCAGAGCGCGCTCGATTGCTCCCGCAAGAGCGCCAGCGTTGCCCACCGGGAATGTCCACCCTGTAACGCCCTCCATTACCCACTCTGCAGAACCAGCGGTGAGAGAGCTCACGACTGGAACCCCCAGAGCCATAGCGTCCATGACAGTCACGGAGGTTCCATCTGTTCGGGGGGTCACCACCACCACATCAGCGAGGCCCATCATGGAGCGAAAAACTTCGGGCTCCCTAAGGGGTTCAAAGTGCGCACTCTCACTCAGTCCTGCCGAGGCAAGTCGCTCTTTGGTGTCTGCAACCAACGACCCAGCCTCCACGAATACCGCGAGGACATGAGGAACCGTTGCCACCACCTGCGACAGAGCTTCCACAAAGACATCGGGGTCGTAATGGGGCTCCAGGCTTCTCGGATAGAGCACGATGGTGCGGTCTTCGGGCCAACCGCACTCTGACCTCGTCATGGAGCCTGGCTGCAGCGATGAATCGGGACCCCACGGAATACGCAGAATGCTCTCTGGATTGGCGCCCGCTGCTATCAGGGCATTTTCGGTGGCGTAGTTGTCTGTCACCACAGCATCAAGGGAAGCCACCACGTTTCGCAACCGAGTTAGTGTCCCGGCATCCTGCGTTGCACTGACCATCACATCGGTGGCGAAAGAGATACCAATATGGGTGAACCCCTCACCTGCCAGGCGTGCCGAGACCGTATCGAGCGGCCCCGACACGACAACTGAACCTTCTGCGGTGAGTGCTGCGCGCAGAGCGTCCCACGACTCACACGGCACTCCCGCGACAGACGCTCCTGGTACACCCTCAGCCGAATAGGTCACCCGAACCAGTTCATAGTCGCTGGTGAGAGTGTGAAACAAAGCATCAAACCTCGCCACATGGGCGTCAGCCCTATCAGTGACGAAAAACAGGGTCATGGGCTTCTATCGACCACTCAAAGTGTCAGCAGTGACGATGTCGTGGAACACCACATCCCTGGCCAGTGTGGTTCCCAGCACCTCTCCCAGATGATCCGGGGTGATACATCCTGGCGTCGCCGGACGAAGAGCCACAACATCCTCGGCCGTAATGGTCTCTCCGGCGCGCATGTCTCTGGCAAACCGGAGTCCACGTCGTTGAATCACGACCGTTTCTTTTTCGTTGTCGGCGACAACTTTGGTGGGAGATCCCAGTGCTGCCTCAAGATCTCTCGTCCGCTCCACCATCTCCCGCCATGACAGCGGAGTCATCGAGAAGTGGTGATCGGGACCCTCTTTGGTCACGTCATCCGTGAAGTGCTTCTCAATGATGCGAGCACCCAGTGCTACCGCACCCAACACGGTCACATGCCCGTGGGTGTGGTCAGAGAGTCCCAA
>CAYGLJ010000086.1:0-2992 GCA_964350865.1 uncultured Microbacteriaceae bacterium | reverse complement strand
GGCATGCCCACCACATCAACGCGGAGAGTTGCCAATTCCTCGGGCCATTGACCTTTGAGGTAGGAGACCGTGGCTGCCACCACGTGGGTGAATTCATCACCTCGACGAATCCGGGAGAGCGCACGGGGGCCCAGGAGATGGGAACTAGCCTCACGGTGTCTTGATGCCCGGTGAAACGCCATGTCTCGAGGGTAACTCCCCAGAGTGGCTCTACTCTGGAGGAGCCATGCCACACCGTGAACCTCCGCTCAGACTGTGCTCCAAGAATTCTTGCCAGTCGCCAGCGTCTGCGACCCTGACCTATGTCTATGCCGACCAGGAGGCTGTCGTGGGACCACTCTCTTCTGACAAGGAGCCCCACACGTATGACCTGTGCCAGGCCCACTCCGAGCGGCTCACCGCGCCGGTGGGGTGGAGCGTGGTGCGCTATCGCCCTTACCCCGAGGCCTCTTAGGGCTCACTAGGCTTAAGGCATGTCTGCTGCCGCCCTGTCCTCCATCGTCAAGTCCTATGACGTTCGGGGTTTGGTCGCCTCAGAGTTGACTCCTGAGGTAGTAAAGGCTCTTGGTGCTGCATTTGTGGACGTCATCGTCGGGTCAGGAAATCAGTTGGTTCTCGGCCACGACATGCGAGATTCATCACCGATCCTCGCAGCAGCTTTTATTGAGGGCGCGCACTCGAGTGGCGCCGAAGTTCTGTCGATTGGGTTGTGCTCGACGGACATGGTCTATCTCGCCTCGGGTGTGGAGGACATTCCCTCTGTCATGTTTACCGCAAGCCACAACCCAGCGACCTATAACGGACTTAAGTTCTCCAGGCGCAAAGCCCAGGGTGTGAGCATGAACACCGGACTCGCGCAGATCCGAGATCGTGCTGCGGAATACCTGGAGGGTGGGGCAACTTATGGCTCTGCATCGTCAGAGATAATCCACGAAGACGTTTTGGGTGTCTACGCTGCCTACCTCCGCAGTTTGGTGTCGCTGGAGGGAATCCGTCCACTTCGTGTCGTGGTGGATGCCGCAAATGGAATGGCGGGACTCACGGCTCCAGCTGTGTTGGGAAGCGCTGCGGGACTCAAGGCTCTCCCCCTCGAGATTATTCCCCTCTATTTCGAACTCGATGGCTCATTCCCGAACCACGAAGCTAACCCCTTGGAACCCGCAAACCTGGTCGATTTGCAACGAGCAGTGGTGGAGCACAGAGCAGATATTGGTTTGGCGTTCGATGGGGATGCGGATCGCTGCTTTGTAGTGGATAACCTCGGTAACCCCGTCACGCCCAGTGCCGTGGCTGCCATGGTGGCTAAGCGCGAGATTCTTCGGGTGAGAGAAGCTGGCGAAAGCGGTGACATCACCGTCATTCACAACCTCATTTGCTCAAAAACTGTCGCTGATGTCATCACAGAAAATGGGGGCACACCGCTTCGAACCCAGGTGGGGCACTCCTTTATCAAGGACACCATGCGGGACTCGGGAGCTGTGTTTGGCGGGGAGCACTCTGCTCACTACTACTTCCGCGATTTCTGGGGAGCAGACAACGGCATGCTGGCAGCCCTCCATGTCCTCTCAGAACTCGGTCATGCTGATCGGCCGCTCTCAGAGCTGGTCTCTGAGTACTCCCGATACGCAGAATCTGGTGAAATCAACTCAGTGGTGAGTGACCAGGGTGCCGTTCAGGAGGCAGTGCTTCGCCAGTTTGGCGATCGAGGCGAGGTGGATCAATTAGATGGTCTCACCATCCGAGGAACAACAAACAACCAGTTCTGGTGGTTCAACGTGAGAGCCTCCAACACTGAACCCCTACTGCGTCTGAATGTGGAGGCCGAGACGACCTCGTTGATGGAACAGATCCGGGACGAAGTGCTGGGGGTTATTCGCAGCTAGGCCACACGATTCACTGCATACCTCCAGGAAAATACCTGTCAGAATGGAGCAATGCTAACTGCCACCCCACTCCAATACCGTGTTGCCGACCTCGCGCTTGCTGAGGCAGGTCGCCACCAGATTCGACTTGCTGAGCACGAGATGCCAGGCCTCATGGCCATCCGCGAGGAATTTGGCCCCCACCAGCCCCTGAAGGGCGCTCGCATCGCCGGTTCACTGCACATGACTGTGCAGACTGCTGTGTTGATTGAGACTCTCGTGGCACTGGGTGCTGATGTGCGCTGGGCCAGCTGCAACATTTTCTCCACCCAGGATGACGCGGCAGCAGCCATCGTCGTCGGTCGTGGAACCCCCGAGGACCCCCAGGGAACCCCAGTCTTTGCCTGGAAGGGCGAAACACTGGAGGAGTACTGGTGGTGCACCGAGCAGATTTTCGACTGGAGTGCTCACGGTCACTCTGGCCCGAACATGATTCTTGACGATGGTGGCGATGCCACCCTCCTCGTCCACAAGGGTGTTGAATTCGAAAAGGCTGGCGTTGTTCCGCAGCCTGAAGCTGGTGACCCTGCCGAGTGGAAGGTCATTCTGGAGGTTCTTCGGAAGAACCTCTCCGAAAGCCCCGGAAAGTTCACCGAGATTGCAGCAGGAATCAAGGGTGTGACCGAGGAAACCACCACCGGTGTTCACCGCCTCTATGAGTTCTTCAAAGAAGGCAAGCTTCTCTTCCCCGCCATTAACGTCAACGACTCGGTCACTAAGTCGAAATTCGACAACAAATATGGTGTCCGACACTCACTTATTGATGGTTTGAACCGCGCCACCGATACGTTCATGAGCGGCAAAGTTGCTTTCGTCTGTGGATATGGCGACGTCGGTAAGGGCTCCGCAGAGTCTCTCCGTGGACAGGGCGCTCGAGTGATTGTCTCTGAGATTGACCCCATCCTCGCCCTCCAGGCGGCTATGGACGGTTATCAAGTTGCTCGCCTCGAAACTTTCATCGACAAGATTGACGTTCTGGTTACCGCTACCGGAAACTTCGGTGTGGTGACTGTGGAACACCTCATGGGTCTCAAGCACCAGGCCATCGTCGCCAACGTCGGACACTTCGA
>CAYGLJ010000085.1:0-3063 GCA_964350865.1 uncultured Microbacteriaceae bacterium | reverse complement strand
CTCGGGATGATGGGGCTGGAGTGGACGACAGCGACCGGGACGGAGGCCCGCCGCGATATTTCGCCCGATTCCGGCACGTCGTCGCCTTCCCCCGGTGGGGACTCCTCGTGGACCACGCCTGGGTACTTGAGCGCGAACCCCAACAATCGGATGTACAGCGAGAAGACCGTCAGCCTCAGTGGCAATCAGGTCCGTTTTTCGATGCGTCACCGCTCGCTCTCGGATGAGTCCGCAATCAATCGCAGGATCTATTGGGTAGCCCAATTGAGTAGCGGTTACAACCCTGTGTACAGCGGTGCCGGCACCTCTACCCTGCTCATTACTGACGCCTCAGGCGCTCACCCCAGTGTGATTATCCATGTGACGAGCCAGGCTGGGACACCCACCTTTGCGGGTGGAACATCGCTCTATACGCCCTTGGAAGATGGGGATCAAAGCCCCACCCTCTATCTCCTTCCCGGGGAAGCGAGAGACTTCACCATGGAGATCACTGTCGGAATTGTCGATGCGGATCCCTGCTCGGCGAGCACCGCCTCGTCTTTTGCCTCATCGCAGGCGGGAGCGTTCGGTGCCGTCTGGGCGAGCGTGACGTCGTGTGCGATGCCCGCTACCTGGAGCATCAGCGCTGATGGCGAACCTTCCCCACCCCTCTCGCTGACGTTTGCCGACCCCTATCAAGCCCCCTCGGCGCCGACGGCACGCCAGTTGGAGCTCTCTGGGCTTCCCGCGGGCGTCACCTGGGAGCGCGTTTCTGATTCCGGAAGCTCCTTACAGGTCATCCTGTCGGCGACAACCGCCGTGGAGCCGGGCACCTACCAGGTCGGCTGGTCCACGAGTGACCGGATTGAGACAAACGGAAGTGTGATGCTCTCAAGGGCCTCAGCCTCCGACGCCACACTGAGCGTTGCGGCGGCGCCGCCTCCACCTGTTGTCCAAGAGCCCCTGGCGACCCCTGCCACGCCTGCGTCACCGGCCCCCGCAGCCCCTTCTCCTGATTCACCTCCAGCGGAGGTGAGTGTCACGCCTGTTCCCTTGGAACCACCTGCTGCACGGGCCCCAGAGGCTCCGATCTTTGAGATTCCCGCCGCACTCCCTCCCGTGGTGGACAGCCCTCCCGAGCTTCCGGAGTCGCTCTCCGTGGAGAGAGTTCCCCGGAGCGCAGGCGAAATAGTGTCTGAAATTCCCGAGCCTTTGGGTGCAGGGCTCTGGCTGGGTGTGGGCACCGGTGTTCTTGCAGGTGGCGGGATTCTCGCCGTCCTGCGGCGTCGACTTGCTCGCTTTCGTAGCACTGCAGCGAATGCCTCAGAAGCTATCGACTGAGCTCGCGATTTGCCCGGTAGGCTTGGCCTATCATCGGCTGCAAGACGAGGAGATGCCCCCTTCAATGTGCGGGATCGTGGGAATTGTGTCGTCGGCACCCGTCAACCAACAGGTGTACGACGCGCTAGCCCTACTGCAGCATCGGGGTCAAGACTCCACCGGTATCGCGACCTCTGACGACAGCACCTTGCATATCCACAAATCCAAGGGCCAGGTGCGCGAAGGTTATCGAACCCGAGACATGCGCACGCTGGTGGGAACTATTGGCCTCGGGCATGTGCGATACGCAACGCGAGGGAATGCCAAGAAGGAACAAGAAGCTCAACCGTTCTATGTGAACGCTCCCTACGGAATTGTGTTGGTGCATAACGGCAACCTCACCAACACCCGTGAACTGACCAAGGACTTGGCCGAGAAGGATCGCCGGCACCTCAACACGACCTCTGATACAGAAATGCTGGTCAATGTATTGGCCAGCGAGTTGCAGTCGGCCGAGTCGGGCACATCGTTTACCCCGGAGACGGCTTTCGAGGCGGTGAAAGCTCTTCACGGACGAGTGGAGGGTTCCTACGCCGCCATTGCGGTCATCGCCGGTCACGGAATTTTGGCGTTCCGGGATCCCTTCGGGATTCGGCCACTGATTCTGGGTCGCCGACAGGCCGGGCTTGTCGGCGACGAATGGATTGTGGCGAGTGAATCCCTTGTCCTCGAGGCGTCCGGTTACGAAATTGTGCGCGACGTCGAACCTGGCGAGGCGATCTTTATCTCCCGAGAGGGAACGCTCCACTCTCAGCAGTGTGCACAGAATCCTCGATTGGTGCCCTGCTCCTTTGAATACGTCTACCTCGCAAGACCCGACTCCATCATGAATGGGATCTCCGTGTATGAGGCCAGGCTTCGCCTGGGCGACAAGCTTGCAGACACCATTGCTCGCTATGCACCTACCGACAGCATCGATGTGGTGATGCCCATTCCCGACTCCGCGCGACCCGCCGCTATGCAGGTGGCTCGGAAGCTTGGCATCGAGTATCGCGAGGGCTTCTACAAGAACAAATACGTCGGTCGAACCTTCATCATGCCGGGCCAAGCGCAGCGAACGAAGAGTGTCCGACAGAAGTTGAATGCGATGTCCAGTGAGTTTGCCGGGAAGAACGTCCTCATTGTCGACGATTCGATTGTCCGAGGAACAACGTCACGAGAAATCGTCGAAATGGCTCGCGAGGCAGGGGCAAAGAGCGTCACTTTCACGTCGGCAGCGCCACCTGTTCGATTCCCCCACGTGTATGGGATCAATATGCCCAACAAGGGCGAGCTGGTGGCTGCGGGACGCACCATTCCCGAGATTGCCCGTGAGATCGGGGCGGACCACCTGATTTATCAAGAGGTTGAGGACATGCGCGACGCCATCATCGAAGGCTCCGATGTCACCGAACTGGATATGAGTTGTTTCACCGGTGAGTACGTGACCGAAACCGTGAGCGAGGAGTATCTCGCGTGGGTGGAAACCAATCAGGCCAGCTAGTCCTCGCCGCGCTCTTCTCGAGCCATGACGGCCTCGGTGACCTTCTTTTTGGATCGCAGGTCCAGAATCAGCCAGAGGACGATCCCGACGGCAATCGATCCGGTAATCCCATAAAGCGAGAAATAGGCGAACAACGTGCCAAAACCTATTGACGGGTCGGCCTCATAGAGACCCGTCAGAATCAAAGTTCCGACAAAACCTAGAAAACCAAACACCACGAC
>CAYGLJ010000084.1:0-3110 GCA_964350865.1 uncultured Microbacteriaceae bacterium | reverse complement strand
TATTGACGAGGGTCCAGCTTCTTCCAGTCCATGTCGTCAAAATCGGGGCCTAGTTCGTCGCGCATGCGGTCTTTGGCACCAGAAGCCATATCGCGAAGTTGTCGAACAAGCCGCCCAAACTGAGCTGAATACGCCGGAAGGCGGTCAGGTCCGATCAAAAACAGCGCGATGATGCCAATCACCAGCAGTTTCTCAATGGTCAGACCGAAAGACACCCCCCCACAATAACCGGAAGAGCTGGGCTGCAGCCCTAGGCTTCGTATCAAGCACACCAGGAACACAGTGGGGATTAGGCATGTCGGACAAAGAACTCAGCTGGCGCTTCATTGAAGAGCGCGTGGGTGAGGATGCTGACATTGAACGGGCCAGGAAAGCCTCACTGGAGCACGGGGTTGACCCCATCACCGCGAGTGCGGGGCAGTACATTGCGACCATTGCGACGTCTCTGGATGCGAAGAGCATCATCGAGGTGGGGACAGGGCTCGGTGTAGGAACACTGTGGCTCGCTCAAGCCTGCCCCGACGCCCACATCACCTCGATTGATTCTGAGCTTGACCACCACGTCAGCGTTCGAGAAATTCTGACCGAAGCCGAAATCCCCACCTCCAAGGTGCGCCTGATTACCGAGAAGGCCCTGGACGTGCTTCCCAAGATGAATGAGGCCAGCTACGACCTGGTCGTCATTGATGCCGACTTCCAGAATGTTCAGGCCTATGTTGATCACGGGCTCTCCCTGGTGAAACCTCGGGGCAGCGTCATCGTGGTCGGTGTTTTAGGCGATGACTTAGTCGCTGATCCGGCCAAGCGTGACGACAAGACCTCCGCCTATCGATGGCTTCTCAAAGCACTCGAAGACCGCGAGGATGTGCTTCACACCGTGAATCTCATTGGCGATGGACTTGTGCACATCGTCCGCCTGCCCTAAAGCAGAGACTACTTTCCGAGTGCTCCTGCGAGCTGGTCGTGAAGCTCTTGGGCTTCTGCGTCATTGACCGACACCACGAGGCGTCCGCCGCCCTCGAGAGGCACCTTGACGATAATCAGACGACCTTCTTTGACAGCCTCCATGGGTCCATCACCGGTTCTGGGCTTCATTGCTGCCATGACAGGATTCTCCTCATAGATCTGCTCTCAAACCCCCATTATCCCCGAAAACCCGGGTCAACGAAAATCCGACCGGAGTTAGTGTGAGCCCAGCCAGCTCTTGAGGCCCTCATAACAGGCCTCAATCTGGGCAATCTCGACGCGCTCATCATCCGCATGAGCAAGGGATGGGTCGCCTGGACCGTAATTGAGGGCGGGGATTCCCCACTCACCAAAGCGTGCGACATCGGTCCACCCGTATTTGGGTGCAACCTCAACACCGAGTGTGGTCACAAACTCCTGGACTAATGGATGAGTGAGCCCAGGGCGCGCACCGGGAGCTTCATCCACTACAACGACGTCAAAGCCTTCGAAAAGCTCTCGCACGTGGGCAATAGCGTCAGAAACACTTTTGTCGGGAGCAAATCGGTAGTTCACGGTGACCGTGCAGTCATCAGGAATGACGTTGCCTGCGACTCCCCCGCGGATCCCTACAGCGTTCATACCCTCTCGATAGGCGAGGCCATCAACGTCTACGGTGGCGGGTTGATAGGACACCAAGCGCTCGAGAATCTCGTGGGCTCGGTGAATGGCGTTGTCACCCTTCCAGGACCTTGCCGAGTGTGCTCTGGTACCCGTAGCACTGACCTCTGCACGCAGGGTCCCGTTGCAGCCGCCCTCCACGATGGCGTTGCTGGGTTCCCCGACAATCGCGAAGTCGCCCCTCACCCAGTCGGGGTGAGCACCACCCAGCAGCCCGAGGCCGTTCTTGACACTCTCGACCTCTTCGTTGTCATAGAAAATCCAGGTCACATCGACCGAAGGGTTTGTGAGCTCTAGGGCGAGTTTCAGGCCAATTGCCACACCAGACTTCATATCGACTGATCCTCGGCCATGCACGAAACCATCTGAAACGCTGGATCGGTCGTTGCCGTTCGCCGGGACAGTGTCGATATGTCCGGCCCAGACCACCCGTGAGGGCAGACCCTGATGAGTCCGCGCGGCAACGGTGTTGCCGTGTCGAATGACCTCAAGATGAGGGGTGGCGCGAAGCGCTGCCTCGATCGCATCCGCGAGGCCTAACTCATGACCGGAGGGGCTAGGAGAGTCGATGAGGGCTCGGGCAATGTCGACCACAGGCGCGCTCAGCTCGAGGGGTACCGGGGCGCCAGACATGGGCTCAAGTGTAATGGTGGCTATCGAGCCCGGTACCCTGGCTCTATGGAAACGCCACCGTCACGTGCATGGGGTTATGGAATTGCCACCATCAGCACAGACACCAACACGGTTCTCGACACTTGGTTTCCACAACCCCGCCTTGGCGAGCCCCCGGCAAACTTTGACCCACACCTCATTCCCGCCGACTTAGCGGCTCTGGAAGGATCTGATGACTCCAGGGGCGTTATCCGCACCGGTGTCACCACAGTTATTGACCTGACTAGCCCCCCGCAGTCCACGTCTGATGCCTATCTCAGGCTTCACCTGCTGAGCCACTGCCTTGTTACACCCAACTCGGTGAACCTCGAGGGAATCTTCGGGTTGCTGCCGATTGTGGCCTTCACTACCCGCGGGCCGGTAGCTCCTGAGTTCTATGACACCCATCGGATGGCACTCATGGAGTCCGGAGCCATGATCACCAGCGTGGATCGCTTCCCCCCACTGCTGAATTATGTGACGCCCCCTCGAGTTCGCATTGCTGATGCTGCTCGGGTGCGGCTTGGTGCACACCTAGCTCCCGGCACCACCGTCATGCATGAAGGCTTTGTGAACTTCAATGCGGGCACCCTAGGTACTTCCATGGTGGAGGGTCGCATTTCCCAAGGAGTCGTCATTGGTGATGGCACCGACATTGGAGGCGGAGCCTCCATCATGGGAACTCTCTCCGGTGGCGGAAAAGAAGTCATTTCGGTGGGTCAGCGATGCCTCTTGGGCGCCAACTCCGGAATTGGCATTTCCCTCGGGGATGACTGTGTCGTGGAAGCGGGGCTCTATGTCACCGCGGGAACCAAAGTCCGGGTTATTTCCGG
>CAYGLJ010000083.1:0-3204 GCA_964350865.1 uncultured Microbacteriaceae bacterium | reverse complement strand
TCGGAGAGCACCTGGGGAAGAGCCTCCAAGTGGGCTCGTGCGGCAACTTCCGGGACTACCCCTCCGTATCGAGCATGTTCCTCCATCGAGGAGGCAACGCTGTGGGCGAGGAGTGTGGAGCCACGGACAATGCCCACACCGGTCTCATCACAGCTGGTCTCAATCCCCAGCACCAACGGCTCACTCATCAGCCACCGCCCATCCAGGCTGGGGTGTCAGATTCTGCAAGCGCATCACAATCGCGTCCACTCCATCGGGCTGGTAGTACCCAACGCGCCGATCAATTGCCTCAAATCCTTCGGACTCATACAACGCCAGGGCAGCGTCATTGTCGGCCCGCACTTCGAGAAAGACATCGCCCACTCCGCGAGCTGACGCCTCCGCGAGGAGCCCGCGGAGAAGTGTTCGACCGAGTCCCGCCCTGCGGTGCTCCGGCACCACCGCGAGGGTCTGAATGTCGCCCTGCCAGGCGTCCATGCGCGCTGCACGCAGACCCCCGTAGCCCACAACCTCTTCACGACCGTGCTCCCTGGCCACCAGGTAGTAGCTCTCGGGATAGGAGACTTCTGCGACCATCAGCTCCGGTGGCCAGGCATCACTCCCAAACAGGGCAGCCTCTAGCTCGATCATCGGAGGCAGATCCTCGAGCTGTGCGCGACTCAACACATAGGTCATGGCGCCACCGTCACATCTGGGGCGCGAAGATATTGCGGAGCCCTGGACTCAGGAGCGACCCCTGCGGCGAGGTAGGCGTGGGCCACCTGCCCCAGTTTTCCTGCGGAGATGGCGTCCACCTCGATCCGCGGGAGTGAACTGTACTCTCCGAGCTCGCGCTCAAGATTCTCGGGTCGAGCAAGCGCTGGTCCCCGGACTCGCCTAAAGACTGACTCCCCCTGATAAACGGAGTAAGCAACTTCACCCCGCCTGGCATCCGTCACGATGACCACATCACCAGCACCGAGGGATTCAGCATCATGACTGACCACGGGAAACAGGGGCAGTGATCTCGAGTGGGCGAGGGCTTCTGCAGCGGCCATCCCTACCCGCAAGCCCGTGAAAGGCCCTGGACCGACCCCCATGACGACGTGGGTGACATCTGTCGCGGTGATTCCGGCGCTGGTGAGGGCATCCTGCAGGAGAGCCCCGATGTTCTCTGCGTGACCCCTGGTGTCGACACTGGAGCTCTCGGAGAGAATCACGCCCTCGTCAGACACCACGGCAACCGATGTTCCCAGTGACGAATCAACTGCGAGAAACATGGAATTCCTCGCTGGCAGCTGTGAGTCGATCGAACAGGTCCCCTGCGCCGTGAGCACTCAGGGCGACCTCGCGGGGTTCATCACCATCGATGTCTGGGGTATTACCGACGGGCCTGGCAATAGAGATGTCCACCCACGACGATGTCAGCGCACTGGCGAAGGGCGCTGCCCACTCGGCGAGAACGATGGAGTTCTCCACATCAATGTCGAGCTCATCGAGTTCCGCGGCCGATCCAAGGCGATAGGCGTCCACATGGACGAGGGCAGGCAGCTCAGGCTGTTTGCGGGAATGAGTTCTCGCGACGATGAAGGTCGGGCTTGCCACTGGAGTGTCAAGATCGAGAGCTTCGCCAAAACCCCTCGCGAACGTAGTTTTTCCGGCCCCTAGGTCCCCCGTGAGCACCAGGACATCCCCTGCCATAGCCACTGCTCCGCAGAGCTGCCCGAAGCGCTCCATATCCTCGCTTGTCGGGATGACCAGATCCATTACGCCACCACGCGGGGAATTCTGGACCCCAATCGGGTGACAATTTCATAAGCGATAGTGCCAGCGGCTTCTGCCCACTCGTTGGCGCTCGGTTCGCCCTGAGAAGGATCTCCCCACAGTACGGCCCACTGACCTTCTCGAACCGAGGCATCCCCCACATCCACACTGAACTGGTCCATCGATATTCGCCCGGAAACGCTAAAACGCTGGCCCTCGATGGTGACGGGTCCCGCGTTAGAGGCATGACGGGGAACACCATCGGCATAGCCCAAGGGCACGAGAGCCAGCGTTGTCTCCGAGCCAGTGCGGTAGGTGTGGCCATAGCCGACACCGAGCCCCTCGTGGACTCGTTTCACCAAAATCAGTTGGCCGCTCACCCGCATTGCGGGGATAAGGCCCACCTCGTGATACCGAGGGGTCACGGGAACCCCGTAAGCAGCGGCTCCGACCCGCACCATGTCATGAGCAAGGGCCGGAGAATCACTCGTACCAATACTCGAGGCAACGTGGCGAATCTCGGGCTGAAGCCCGAGGGAATCAAGGACGGCAAGCGCTTTCTCATAGACGACGCCCTGCTCGGCATCAGCCTCTGGGGAAGTCCCCGAGAGGTGGGTGAAGAGCCCGACCACGACGACCAAGCCGGAGTCTTGTGCGGACTTCGCGGCCTGGAACAGTGCTTCCCACTCTCTGGGGTCTGCACCGTTTCTCCCCAGGCCAGTGTCGACCTTGAGGTGAATGCGAGCAGGCTTGCCCGGAGATACCGCACTGGTGACCTGCTCCAATTGCGGAAGTGAGGACACTCCAAGATCGATTCCTGCTTCGAGTGCTGGAGAGAGATCTTCGGTGGGGCCAAAGAGCCACGCCAAAACCCGAGACTCAATGCCGCCGGCTCGAAGCTCGAGGGCTTCCGTGGTGTCCGCGGTACCCAACCAATTTGCTCCGCCCTCGAGGGCTGCCCTCGCAGCCGTCAGCGCACCGTGACCATAACCGTTGGCTTTCACCACAATCAACAGGTGGGGGGTCTGGGCCATCTGAGCCAACACGCCCACGTTGTGGGAAATGGCGGCAGGTCTAATCAGCGCCTCTCTCACGGCGCACCCTCCATCACCACAAAGGCCACCGCCATTCCTTTGTCATGGCTGAGAGACAGATGCCAGGACGAAGCACCCTTTTCGCCTGCCCGAGCAAGTGCGGCGCCCGACAGGACCAGCGTGGGTGGCGCTCCCGCTTCACCGGCGACCTGAATGTCGTGCCAACTAAAGCCGTGGAGATTACCCCCCAGAGCCTTCAAGGTCGCTTCTTTTGCGGCGAAGCGCGCGGCAAAAGATTGTGGGCTCAGATCCGCGCGAGACAGATCCGAGCTTCCGAACAAGCGCTCGCGGAGTTTGGGTGTTCTGGTGAGCGCGCGCTCAAAGCGCTCAACATCCACCAGATCTACTCCAATACCCACCACCATGA
>CAYGLJ010000082.1:0-3250 GCA_964350865.1 uncultured Microbacteriaceae bacterium | reverse complement strand
GAAGACGTGGAAGCCAGGCGAACATTCATCCAGCAAAACGCGCGAGACGTTCGATTCTTGGACATTTAGGACACGCTCATGACTGACGAGACAACACAGAAACCAGCCGCAGACAAGATCGACCAAGTCGATCTCCAGGTGGAGATGCAGCGGTCTTACCTCGACTACGCGATGAGCGTCATCGTGGGACGGGCGTTGCCTGACGTTCGCGATGGATTGAAGCCTGTCCACCGCCGTGTTCTGTATTCCATGTATGACGGCGGGTATCGCCCCGACAAGGCCTTCTCCAAGTGTTCCCGCGTGGTCGGTGACGTCATGGGTAAGTTTCACCCCCACGGTGACAGCGCTATCTATGACGCTCTTGTTCGTCTGGTTCAACCGTGGAGTCTTCGCTATCCCCTAGCTGCGGGCCAGGGAAACTTCGGAAGCCCGGGAAATGACGGAGCTGCCGCACCTCGATACACCGAAACCAAGATGGCGAACCTTGCCATGGAGATGGTGCGCGACATAGACGAGAACACCGTCGATTTCCAAGACAATTACGACGGTCGGACCCAAGAGCCCACCATTCTTCCCAGCCGTTTCCCCAACCTCCTGGTCAATGGTTCTGTGGGTATTGCCGTGGGTATGGCCACCAATATCCCACCCCACAACTTGCGCGAGGTTGCAGCCGCAGCGCTGTGGCACCTCGCGAATCCCACTGCCTCCAGGGAAGAGCTTCTTGAAGCTGCCATGGCGGAGGTCAAGGGTCCGGATTTCCCCACCGGCGCTCAAATCCTTGGGTCTAAGGGAATCCAGGACGCCTACCGCACGGGTCGCGGCTCGATCACGATGCGCGCAGTCGTCACAGTGGAAGAGATTCAAGGCCGCACCTGCCTCGTGGTCACCGAGCTTCCGTACCAGGTCAACCCGGACAACCTGGCCATCAAGATCGCTGACCTCGTCAAAGAAGGCAAACTCACCGGAATTGCTGACATCAGGGACGAAACATCGGGTCGCACTGGACAGCGACTGGTCATCGTTCTCAAGCGCGATGCGGTTGCCAAGGTGGTCCTCAACAACCTGTATAAGCACACGTCCTTGCAGGAAAACTTTGGCGCCAACATGTTGGCGATTGTGGATGGGGTTCCCAGAACTCTGACCCTGGATGGTTTCATCGCCTTCTGGGTAAGCCATCAAATCGAGGTAATCGTTCGCCGGACACAGTTCCGCTTGGACAAGGCTGAAGCCGACGCTCACATCCTGCGCGGTTATCTCAAAGCTCTCGATGCTTTGGACGAGGTCATTGCCCTTATTCGCAAGTCGCCCACTGTGGAAGAGGCCAAAGAGGGCCTCAAGAAACTCCTGGGTGTCGATGAGGATCAAGCTCTCGCCATCTTGAACCTCCAGCTTCGTCGCCTAGCGGCTCTCGAGCGCCAGAAGATCATGGACCAGGCAGCAGAGCTCGAAAAGATGATTGCCGAATACAAGTCCATCCTCGCCAGTGACGAAAGACAGCGCGCGATCGTGTCCGAGGAGCTCCAGGAGATTGTCGATCGTTTTGGTGATGATCGTCGGACCGAGATTCTTCAAGGCTTCGAAGGCGGTATGACCGACGAAGACCTAATTCCCGAGGAAGAGATGGTCATCACGGTCACCCGTGGTGGTTATATCAAGCGGACCCGGAGTGACAACTACCGGAGCCAGCACCGCGGCGGTAAGGGTGTCCGGGGTGCGCAGCTGAGGGCTGATGACGTGGTCGAGCATTTCTTTGTGACGACCACACACCGATGGTTGTTGTTCTTCACCAACCTCGGTCGCGTCTACCGCGCCAAAGCGTACGAGGTTCAAGAGGCTGGCCGTGATGCGAAGGGCCAGCACGTTGCCAACTTGCTCGCGCTGCAACCTGACGAGAGCATCGCTCAAATCCTCGACATCGCGAATTATGAAGCGGCTCAGTATCTCGTGCTTGCGACCAAGCAGGGCATGATCAAGAAGACTGCACTCACGCAGTACGACACCAACCGTCAGGGTGGGATTATCGCCATCAACCTCAAAGAAGGTGACGAAGTTGTTGCCGCGAGACTCCTCAACGAGGGGGACGACATGTTGTTGGTCTCCAGGGCAGGCATGTCTCTGCGTTTTACGGCGTCTGACCAGAGCCTCCGCCCCATGGGACGCTCCACAGCGGGCGTGAAAGGAATGCAGTTCCGGGGTGAGGACCAACTGCTGTCTGCCTCAGTGGTCAGTGACCAGGGCTTCGTCTTCGTGGTCACCGAGGGCGGTTTCGCAAAGCGAACAGCGGTGGATCAGTACCGGTCGCAACAACGTGGTGGTCTGGGTATCAAAGTCGCAAAGCTCTCTGACACTAGAGGTGCGCTGGCTGGCGCGATGATCGTCGACGAGGACGATGAAGTATTGATCGTCCTCGAGAGCGGAAAAGTTGTCCGGTCTGGCGTTTCGGAGGTTCCCGCTAAGGGAAGAGACACCATGGGAGTCGTTTTCGCGCGTCTTGCTGAGGACGACAAAGTTCTGGGGATCGCTCGCAACGAAGAGCGTGATCTAGCAGAACCCGAGAGCGATGAGAGTAGTAGTGTCGTGGAAGCACAAGAGCCCTCCGCCGAGAAAGAGTCCGCCGATGACTGAGATTCCCATCGTTCAGCCTGAGGGTCGAAAGGTCCGAACCTCATCGCCACAGGTTAAGCAGGTTCGATTGAATCTGGTCTATGTCGACGTGTGGTCGGCCGTGAAGCTCTCCTCCCTGGTCTCGTTGGCCGTCTCGATCACGGTGTTCCTGTCGGTGATTCTGTCCTGGTTACTCTTGAACACGGTTGGGGTCATCGGTGCTCTAGAGGGCATAGTGGGAGACATCTTGGGTGATGGGGGCGGAGCAATTCTGGCGCTTTTGAGCTTCGGACAAGTAACGCTCCTGGCTTTCGTGGGAGCGTTGATCAACCTGGTGTCGCTGACAGTTCTCGGTTCCCTGGGCGCTGTGCTGTACAACGCGATTGCTAGGCTGACGGGCGGATTGACTGTGGGGTTCACCAACACCTAGTCGATTGGGCTTGGTGCCCACCTTTGCGCTAATGTCGTATGCGGTCTAGGGGGCTATAGCTCAGGCGGTTAGAGCGCTTCGCTGATAACGAAGAGGTCCCAGGTTCAAGTCCTGGTAGCCCCACGCACAACTAAATATATGAGGGGCCTTAGCTCAATTGGTAGAGCGCCTGCTTTGCAAGCAGGAGGTCAGGGGTTCGATTCCCCTAGGCTCCAC
>CAYGLJ010000081.1:0-3282 GCA_964350865.1 uncultured Microbacteriaceae bacterium | reverse complement strand
CACGTTGTAAAGATGCAGCGCCGTGGGCGACCACCATGTCCTCCCACTCTCTGGCTTCCTCACCCCGGTAGCCCCGCAACTTTCGTTGCCCGCCCCGTCCACTCCTGGTGAGGAATGCCCTATGTCTTTTCGTATTCGTGAATACCACCCCGCTGACACCGACGCTGTCCTAGAGCTCTGGGATAAAGCTAAGTCACAAGGTTTTGAGCCCGTCTACGGCCTGGCCGAGGTTCTGGCCTCATGCCAGAAGGACCACGCTGTCGTTGCCGTAGCAGACGGGCGAGTGGTGGGAGCCGCAGTCGCGCGGGCTGCTCACGAGCAAGGGTGGATCGTTTTCTTCTCAACCCTCTCGGAGTATCGACGCCAAGGAATTGGAAGCTCCCTGCTCTCCGCTCTCGAGGCCCGCATGGCTCCGCTGGGACTTACGAAACTCTCGATTCTGGTGCCCGAGAGCCAAGATGAGTCAGGAGTGCTCGATCGCGCAGGGTTTGTGGATAAGAACCACCTGAGCTACTTCGAGCGCGAGATTCCTATAAGTGAGAAAGAGAGGAGCATCCTGGGCGAACTCGGAGGCCGAGTTCTTCCGCGAGACCTGTGGTCAGGAATTGCTGGCATGCAGAAAGAAAAGGAGATGCTGGAGCGTAGGCTCGTGCTTCCCCTTTCAGACTCGGCCCTGGCGGAAAAGTTCGGGGTCGAACCACCTCGCTCGATTGTGCTCTTCGGTCCGCCGGGAACCGGGAAAACAACCTTCGCCAAAGCAGTCGCATCGCGACTCGATTGGCCTTTCGTCGAGGTTTTCCCGGCAAGGCTGGCTGCCGATCAGAAAGGTTTGGCTGGTGCTCTCAGGGACACTTTCACCAGAATCTCTGATCTCGAAAACGTCGTGGTCTTTATCGACGAGGTGGAAGAAATCGCTGCCCAGCGAGGAGGCGAGCCTCCTACTGCTCTCCAGGGTGTGACGAATGAGCTCCTCAAACTCATTCCCATGTTCCGAGAACGTCCTGGTCGTTTGTTGATTGTGGCCACCAACTTCATCCGGGCACTCGATGACGCCTTCCTCCGTCATGGTCGCTTTGATTACGTCATCCCTATCGGTCTCCCCGACAAGACTGCTCGCGAGTCCATCTGGCACCGCTACATTCCGCCCACAGCTCTGGAGAATGTCGATGTTGCAGAGCTGGTGAAAAGAACTGATGGTTTCTCGCCTGCAGATATCGAGTTTGCGGCCAGAAAAGCTGCACAAAAAGCGCTGGAGTCCGCGGTCTATGAGCAGAAAGACACTTCAGGGATCGGACCCACGACGGAGGACTACCTCTGGGCTATAGGCGACACTCGCATGACAGTCTCGGGAGAGATGGTGGGGCAGTTCCTCGAAGATATCGATGCGCTGGCGAGGCTATAGGGCAGAGGTGACCTCCTTGGCCCAGACTGCTAAGCTTTCCTGGCACTCGAAAGAGAGCACAATATTTTGCGCCCGTAGCTCAACGGATAGAGCATCTGACTACGGATCAGAAGGTTGGGGGTTCGAATCCCTCCGGGCGTGCCACGGTTTTCGCCATTGATTTAGGGCTTTTTCTCATCAGCTGACTCCTTTCTCTAAGGAGCAAAAACATGCTGGTCAGCCCAACTTGTGAGTCGCCCTGACACAACCAGGAACCCCCAGATACGAGCGGTCACGCTACATTGGTGGAAAATCGCTGGATTGTCCAGCTCGATGAGTATTGCGCTAGCGTTTACGGATGCCTGCGCCTAAATCGCTCTTCCGTGTGACTGCTTCAGGATTATTGGCAGTTTTCCTTTCAATGTCTGCTGTAGCTGCGGTGGCGGCAGTACCTGACATCATGTTGAATAACGACAAGCTTCGTTTCGGTGGCGGTGGAACGGGCACATCATCCTTTACCTATGTTGATTCGGTCGCAACAAACGGGATGCTCGAGCAACCCTTTTACAAATCTTCTGACGGCAACTGGTACAAGTTGACCTTTAGCGACTACGCGTTGAATATGACGCTTGGAAGTGGCACTGGAGGCGCAAACTGGAGCGGTGCGACTGTTCCGACAACAGGAGATTTTTCGGCGCGAAAAGGAATCACCAGTCTCAATAATTTGGCTGTAGATGTTTCTGGAATGACCCTACGAAGTCCAGTACAAGCCGTTGATTACGGTTATGGAACCCTTGTGGTGACCGGCGACGTAACTTTGAACGGAGCCAGCATCGGTATCTCCAACACTTACGTTCTTGGGCAGAACGCTTCTTTCGTAAAGATCACGAGTGCAATTACTAACAACGACGCCTCAGCAATCGACAATGTTCACATTTGGGTGGGAACGCAAGACGACTGGGTCGGAACCGTTGATGGTCCGACCAAGACGCGCGGCAATCTTGTTGGAGGTACTTTCCAAGCCATCACCGACGCGACCGCGTCATCGAATGCCATTGAAATCACTTCTGGCTCAGAGGGGGTCCTCTTCTATTCAACAAGCCCTGGAGTGGACACCTCAATTAGAAATTGTTGCGACTTCTCAAACGCGGTGAACCAAGATCCAGACACTGCGGCGATAACGGCGACGGGTGATGGCTCATACACCGCTGTTTTGCCTGTGGGAAACCTTGCCGCGGGAGCCACGACCTCCATCACGTGGTATTACGCAGCAGGCGCCACTGCAGCTTTGGGTGCAGTCGCGCAGGAGGTAGCCGCAGATGCTGAATCGTCTGAATCGTCTGGATCGTCTGGATCGTCTGGATCTTCAGAAGTCCCTGTTGGTCCCCCAGGAATTACACTCACGGTTGCCGGTCCGGTCGGTCGTGAAATTCTTGGTTCTCCTGTTTATTACGGTGCTGACCGTATTGCTGTCACCTCCACGTACCTTCTCACCGTGACAAAAGTATCTAATGTCGCTCCTTCCGTGACCACGTTGGCAGAAGGCACTATTGACGCTGACGGGTCGTTTTCTTCAATGGTGCGACTGCCCTACCTGGAACCTGGAACCTATAACGTCATGATGGTGGGGACCGACGTAAACGAGGCGACCCTGCAATTGACATCCCAGGTGACTGTTGACGGTGGTGTCTTTACGTCGATTGGTGCAAACATTCCCATAATCCGGTAGTGCTCAGCCATTAAGTCAGCCCAACCCCTGAAACTCTCTGACACACCGAGGGCCACACAGAACCCCAACAAGACGCTATATTCGTGGAAAACCGCACGAGTTAGCGGGTGTGACAAGAACTACGGATCAGAAGGTTGGGGGTTCGAATCCCTCCGGGCGTGCCACACGTTTT
>CAYGLJ010000080.1:0-3287 GCA_964350865.1 uncultured Microbacteriaceae bacterium | reverse complement strand
GTTCTGGAGGTTCGAGACTTAGTGGTGGTTGATGACCGTCAGCAGAAAGTCATCGATGGGATCTCTTTGGAGGTCCGGGCCGGTGAGGTCCTGTGTCTAGCCGGTGTCGAAGGAAATGGTCAAACCGCTTTTGCAGAAACCCTCTTGGGGCTTCGTCAGGTCGCCTCTGGCACCATCACTCTCGGCGGGAGAGACATCACCGACTCCAGTGTTCGAGAGGTGCTAGAAGAAGGTGTTGGTTATATCCCAGAAGACCGCAAAAAAGATGGACTGGTTGGGGATTTTACCCTCGAAGAGAACTTCATGACCGACGGTTCGTTCTCGCGACCGTGGACCAAAGGGCTCTCCATTGATTTCCCATCCCGCCAAGTGACCAGTGCTGACCTGATTGAGCGCTTTGATATTCGGACCCCGTCGGCCACAACCTTGGCCAGTAAATTGTCGGGAGGGAATCAGCAGAAGGTCGTGGTGGCGAGAGAACTTACGCGCGACTTGAAACTCTTTGTTGCTGCTCAACCCACGCGCGGTGTTGATGTGGGGTCCATCGAGTTCATCCACGAGCAAATTATTGCCACCAGAGATCGCGGCATCCCCGTGGTGATTATTTCGACGGAACTCGATGAGGTCTACGGATTGGCCGATCGCATTGCCGTGATGTACCGAGGTCGAATTGTGGGAATTGTTCCTCCCTCCACGACACGAGAGCAGATGGGCCAAATGATGGCGGGAATCGTTCCAGAGGGAATCGCGGCATGACGCTTCTGAAGGAAATACTGTCAACGAGCGCGACCCGCGCCTTCTTGTCGATCGTCATGGGCTTCCTCGTTGGAGCGATCTTCATGATGGTCTCGGGTGAAGAAGTAGGCGAAGCGTTGGAATCGGGAGGCCTCGGTGAAGCCTTTGGTGCCGCCTTGATGACCGTCTCTGATGGCTACAGTGCGCTCTTCCGAGGATCCATTTTCAACACCCGAGCAGATGACTTGGTCACGGCCCTTCGGCCACTGACGGAGACCTTGAGGTTGGGTGCGCCGCTCATCGCTGCCGGTTTGGGTATTTCACTGGGATTCCGGGTCGGCTTGTTCAACATTGGCGGCAACGGGCAGATGGTGTTCGGAATTCTCTGGGCAACATGGATAAGCACTCGGATGGAACTTCCCATCGTTCTTCACATGCTGGCAGCCCTCATTGTGGCTATCCTCGGTGCGGCCCTGTGGGGAGCGCTTGTGGGCTTTTTGAAAGCTCAGACAGGTGCGCACGAGGTCATTTTGACCATCATGCTCAACTATGTCTCGATCTACCTGTTCACGTGGTTCATTAGAAACCCCAACCTTCTGCAGCAAGTCGAGGCTGGAGGGACACCGAAGTCAGATGCTCCTGCGATTACGGCGCAGCTCCCGCAGTTCTTCCCCGGCACCTACTCCTTGCATCTTGGTTTTGTGCTGGCCATTCTCGCGGCACTGACTTACTGGTGGCTCATGGAGCGCTCCGCGATTGGGTATCGCTTCAGGATGGTGGGCCACAACCCGCACGCTGCACGAACTGCAGGAATTTCGGTAGAGCGCACCTACATCTACGCCATGGCTGTCTCCGCAGCTTTCTTGGGTGTTGCGGGAGCCAATCAAGCGCTCGGAACCCAGGTTCCCTACACCGAGACCGTTCACGCGGGCATTGGGTTTGACGGCATAACCGTCGCTCTTCTCGGTGGAGGAAATGCGGTGGGAATCTTTTTCGCAGGGTTGCTTTTTGGCGCATTCAAGGCGGGTGGTCCGCAAATGCAGGTGATTGGTGTGTCTCCAGAGGTCTTAGGAATTGTGCAGGGCGCCATCGTTCTGTTTATTGCCGCACCGCCTCTGGTTCGCGCACTCTTCCGTTTGCCAGCACTCTCGAGCACCCCAGCACTGGATCGACTCAAAGCTCGCTTCCGGCGGAAGGGGGCCACCTCATGAGCACCACAGTGACTCCCGGCGTTTTTTCTCTTGCTGAAGCGAAGGTGAGCTGGAAAGCCCCATGGTTCATGGCGTTTTTCAGCGTTGTGGTGTTCGGCGGTTTTGGGGTTCTGGGCCGGCGAGAGCCGGTCGTGTATTCCTTAACAGCAGAGGATGCGAACTTCACTCTCCCTCCAATCGAGGCCATGTCTCACATGGTGGGGTTGACCCTAGGCGCCATCTTGTTGGTAATCACCGGATTGGCTTTCCTCTGGGTTATCCAGAAGAAGCCGGTGCCGCTGTGGTGGTCACTGGTCTTTGGGTTCATTGCCATTACTGCGCTGTTGGGGTGGTTAGCTGCTGGCGATCGAGTCCCCGTTGCCTTCTTGTTGGCGAACGCCATCGTTCTCGCTATCCCCATCATGTTCGGGGGGATGGCAGGGGTGATGTCCGAACGCGTGGGCGTTGTCAATATAGCTATTGAGGGGCAACTGCTGACCGGAGCTTTTGTGGCAGCGGTGGTCTCCACGCTGACCGGAAACCTCTACATCGGAATGGTCGCTGCCATGATTGCGGCTGCCCTGGTATCGATGGTGCTAGCCATTTTTGCCGTTCGCTATCTAGTCGACCAGATCATTGTGGGAGTGGTGCTGAACGTCCTCGTCATCGGCGTCACCAACTTCCTTTACTCGCAGTGGCTTACCCAAGACGCTTCAGCGTCCAACGCACCGGGCACTTTCCCGGTGATGTCAATACCCGTTCTGAGTGATATCCCGATTCTGGGTCCTGTGCTGTTTGAGAACCGACTGACGGTCTTCCTCGCCTTCCTGGCGGTTCCCCTGCTCTGGTATGTGCTGTTCCGCACTAGCTGGGGCTTGCGCGCACGTGCAGTCGGGGAATACCCGATGGCAGCAGACACTATGGGTATTGGAGTAGCAGCCACCCGTTTCTGGTGGGTTGTCATGGGAGGAGCACTCGCGGGGCTGGGAGGAGCTGCTCTCACCATTGGAAACGTCGGTGCGTTTGGTAAAGAGATGACTCAGGGGCAGGGCTTTATTGCGCTTGCGGTCGTGATTCTTGGCCGCTGGCACCCCTTCTATATGTCTGCCGCAGCCCTACTCTTTGGGTTTTCAATCATTTTGCGGGTGTGGGCCAACCAGGTGAGCCCAGGAATTCCCACTGACTTCATCATTATGGTTCCCTACCTAGTCACCATCATTGCGGTGGTCGGATTTGTGGGCCGAGTGAGGCCTCCCGCAGCATCTGGCAAACCGTATGTCAAGGAGTGACCTTCGTGAGCGATATTGATTGGGAGTCGTTACGAGAAATCGCGACCGGCGCCATGCGCCGGGCCTACGCCCC
>CAYGLJ010000079.1:0-3298 GCA_964350865.1 uncultured Microbacteriaceae bacterium | reverse complement strand
AATACGGCAGTGATTTCGACGAGGAAGCGGAGTGGAACCAGTAGGTTCCCCACTTCCTCTCACGCTGCCCGGCCGACCTCACCCTCTGCTCACAGGGAGGGGGTGAGGCATGTCCTGGCTCAGCTTTCTCCAGGCTCCGCTCCCTACACTCGGGAGACGTAGAACCCCTCACTGTCAAAGGATTGTCGTGCGAAAAGCTGTTGCAGCCTGGACCCCCTCCGCCGTTGTCGTTGCTCTGATTGCTGCCGGTTTGATTGCCGTGCCGATGCAGGCCAACGCCTTCAACCTCCCCGAGAAGAGCGCCGAGGACATCATTGCTCTCATGGCCCTGGAGCCCGTCGCGTTCTCCGGAACCGTCGTGAAGACCACCGACATGGGATTGCCTGAGCTCGAGATGAGCTCCCTCATGACCGACGAGATGGTTGCTCAGATGGAGGAGACCATGCCCGAGGGCCTCGAGGACTTCATTCCTCAGCTCATCGATGACAACGTCATCACCGAGGCCATCTCCTTTGCCGCGGGCACTGACCGTGTTCGGGTCTATGCCTCCAAAGAGGGCATGCGCGCCCAGATTCTTGACCCCCTGAGCCAGCGCGACATCATCGTCAACGCCTCCGAAGCCTGGTCCTACAACGCGAAAACTCAGGTGGCAACCCAGGTGATCTTTGATCGCCCCCTGGAGCAGAAAGATTTTGACGAGGCAGCGTCTTCGCTGGAGGTTGACCTCTCTAACCCCAACGCTTTAGCCGAGCTCGTGCTCGAGCAGGCAGGCCCTAACACCACCGTGAGTGTGGGCGAGCCCCGCCTGGTGGCGGGACGCGCCAGCTACACCCTTGTGGTGGAGCCTGGTGAGGCGACATCGCTGGTCGACTTCATTACCCTCGCCGTCGACGCCCAAACCGGGCTGGGCTTGGGAGTGCAGGTTTTCTCCACGCAACAGGCAGACGCTGCACTGGTGGTGGAGTTCGAGTCCCTCGACCTATCCACTCCGGATGCCAGTCTCTTTAGCTTCACTCCCCCACCCGGTGCAATCATCGAGCAGCCTGAGCTGCCCGCTGATCTGGATGCGTCTCTTCGCCAGTTGGCCGCTGAGGAACTGAGCGATGCAGAGCGGGAAGCTCTTGCTCGCGAGCTCGCATCAAGCTTCGGTGTTGATGTCGAGCCCCGCCAGATTGGTGAAGGCTGGACCACTGTCATGGCAATCGACGCCCTTCCCGAGATTTTCCCCCGGGAGATGCTTGAGAGTGAACTCTTGGGTGACCTGAGCGTTCAGGTGTCAGGAGGAACGGTGTTCTCGACTCCTCTGGTGAATGTGCTGATCACCGACTCGGGTGAGGTCTTCGCCGGCGCGCTCACCATAGAGGCGCTCCTCGACATCTCCACTCGGTAAGTGGCATCCCCTAGCGCCTACGCGCTTGAGACGCTAGAGCTGACCAAGCGCTTTGGTGACCACGACGCTGTCTCTCAGCTGAGCCTTCAGGTCCCCACCGGGTCAGTCTTTGGGTTTTTAGGGCCCAATGGCTCGGGAAAAACCACCACTATTCGGATGCTCCTGGGGCTTGCCGCCCCCACCTCCGGAGAGGTGTCATTACTGGGTCACCCGATTCCTGGCGAACTGGATGCTGCTTTACCCAAGGTGGGAGCCCTCGTGGAGGGCCCAGCGTTTTATCCTTACCTCTCTGGCCGCAAGAACCTGATGCGCCTTGATGCAGCAGATCGTTTCTCTGACCCCTCCACCAGGCGTGAGCGGGTGGAGGGTGCTCTGGCGCGAGTGGGACTCTCGAACGCTTCCGAGAAAAAAGCTGGAGAGTATTCCCTGGGGATGAAGCAGCGCCTCGGTCTTGCCAATGCGCTTTTGAAACCTCGCAAGCTTCTGATTCTCGATGAGCCGACGAATGGCCTGGATCCTCAGGGAACCCGGGAGGTTCGAAACCTTATTCGCTCCTTGGCGGCCGAGGGGATCACCATTTTTCTCTCCAGCCATCTACTCGGTGAGATTGAGCAGGTTTGCTCCCACGTCGCCGTCATGTCCGAGGGAAAACTTGTGGCCCACGGCTCACTCGACGAACTTCGCCGGGGCACGTCTGCTCGCCTGGTCCTCGAGGTGAGCCCGGTCACACCGGCCAAGAAAGTTCTCAAGACTTTCGGGATTACGCCAAGTGTGGTTTCCACAACAGGATCCATCACCCGGCTGGTGGCCCCCGTGGAGGGAGGACTGGATGTGGCAGCACTCAACGAGGCTCTGGTCTCCGCAGGTGTTGGCGTGAACACGATTCTGGTCGAGCAACCGAACCTTGAAGATTACTTCGTCGGTCTTACCGGAGAGGGGTTTGAGGTTGCGCGCTAAATCTCTTCGTAGGCGCTCTGTCCTGGCTCACTCGTTGAGCCTCTCGCTCATGCTCTCGGAACTTCAGGTCATGTTCACCAGGCGTCGTACCTGGGCCATGCTCGCGGCAATCGCCCTAATTCCTATCCTGTTGGCACTCGCGGTGTATTTGAGTGCTGATCGTCTCGCCCCCGGGGAGGGGCCACCGTTTGTGGACCGGGTCACCCAAAACGGCTTGTTCACCGGCTTTGCCGCGATGTTGCTCGCGATGCCCCTGTTCCTGCCCTTGACCGTGTCAGTAGTGGCCGGTGACACGATCGCCGGGGAGGCAGGACAGGGCACGCTTCGCTACCTGCTGATCTCCCCTGTCGGCCGAATTCGCCTCCTGGTGGTCAAGTATCTGGGCACCCTCGCCTTTGTGATGGTGGGGACGCTCACCCTCATGATTGCTGGCGCCGTGATCGGAGCGCTGCTGTTTCCGGTCGGACCGGTGACACTGCTAAGCGGTGATGTCATCGGGCTTCCAGAAGCTCTCGGGCGTATGGCACTCGTTGCCCTCTACACGACCATCTCCATGCTCGGCATGCTGGCCATCGGGCTCTTCATCTCTACCCTCACCACCATTCCCGTCGGAGCGATGACGGGGGTGCTGGTCGCCAGTGGGGTCAGCCAAATCCTCGACAACCTGCCTCAGCTCGCGGTCATTCACGAGTTCCTCTTCACCCACTACTGGCTGGATTTCGCTGACTTGCTACGCGACCCGATTGAGCTCTCCAGCATGGGTTCAAACCTGGTCTTGCAACTGGCGTATGTGGCACTCTTTGGCTCACTCGCTTATGGTCGCTTTAGATCTCAAGACATCCTGAGTTAGGCAGACCATGGCAGAACTGATTGGCGTCTACAGCGCAGATGGTGGTGTATTCAAGGAATTTCGGCGTGCTCTCGGACGGCGTGTGGGGTCTCACGCGTGCT
>CAYGLJ010000078.1:0-3334 GCA_964350865.1 uncultured Microbacteriaceae bacterium | reverse complement strand
GGAAGCCGAAAATCCATGAACCAAACTCTCTAAGTTACCGGGAGAACTCTAGCGTGAGAGAGCTCCTGGAGCCGTTGCGGGGATAGTGCAAAAACTGCCGTCGCACTTCCCGCCGCGGCCCACACTTCCTCGAGAGCGAAAAAATCCTCATCCATCACGGTGTCAAGCTGTTGCGGATGCCCAAAAGGCGGAACTCCACCGATACTGAAACCGGTCGCGGACTTCACGGCATCTGCGTCAGCTTTCTGCAGAACCCGACCGAGACGATTCCCCAAAGCCTCTGCGTTGACGCGGTTAGGTCCTGACGCTAGAACCAAGAGTGGCGTCCCCTCAGCGATAAACACCAACGACTTCACGATGGCAGCGACAGGGGCGCCCACCGCGTCCGCGGCTTCTTGGGCTGTATGGGTGCTCTCCGTGTGTTCGACAATGGCCAGATTGAGATGAGCGGTCTGTTCTCGAAACCGGTCCACACCTTTAGCCACGGGCGCGCTCTCTGGCTTCGGCCGGGTTCTGGTCGATGAATTCGTCATCCGCCAACTCATGCGACAGAACTTCCATGGGGTCATCAAACGCCACCAGCTCCAGCGATCCGGCCACGTGGGAGAAACTATGGACAGAGCAGTTGGTGATGGGCTCCGAATATTCGCCCGGCGCCGCATACTCCACGACACAACGGATGACGGCACCGTGAGCCACAGCAAGGATGTCCGCCTCTGGGTGTCGAATAGCCAGGTCGTGGAGCGTCCTCACCACCCGCTTGGTCACATCGGCGCGATCCTCCCGACCTGGGATCTCGGTGCCAGCAGGGTAGCGGGTGTCAAGCTCAGCACCACTCGACCCTTCCGCCTCACCGTAATTTCGTTCAATGAGGTCCTGGATAACGAGTGGAGCTGGCATGCCGAGCTTCCTTGCAACTATCTGTGCTGTCTCGAGTGCACGGGAAAGAGGACTGGAGACAATCAAGTCGAAACGATGCTTCGAGAGGATGTCGCCCAAGGCGGCGGCTTGGGACCGACCCGTATCGTTCAGGGGGATGTCGCTAATTCCTTGAATCTTCCGTAGACGGTTCCACTCGGTCTCGCCGTGTCGAACAAGGAAAAAACGAGTCATGGAGTTCCTAGGCGCCTGGGTGGGTTACTTTACAAGCCAAGACCCTCGACGATTGCGCCAAGGGTCTCAGACGTTCCACCTTCAATCCTAACGGTTGCCATGCGATCAGCCTTTGTGGGGCCGCGATTGATAATCACGATGGGAATTTTCTTCTTGTGGGCAAGGCTGACCAAACGCATGCCTGTGTTCACAACGAGGGATGATCCGGCAACAACGAGCGCTTCAGATCGGGCCAACAGTCCGGCAGCTTGCTCAAACACCGAGGGTGGCACGAACTCACCGAAGAAAATCACTTCAGGCTTGAGGACACCCTCGCACATGTCGCACCGAGGAACCACGAACTCTTCGGTGGCGGCGACGTCAACGTCACCATCCGGTCGAACATGCCCGTCAAGATCCGTGCTCGCAATCCACGGGTTCAGTCGGTCAATCGTGTCCGCAATTGCTCCCCTCGTGAACGACTGCCCACAATGAACGCAGCGAACTTTGTCGAGACGCCCATGTAGGTCCACAACGCGCAGCGATCCTGCTTTGTGGTGCAAAGCATCGACGTTCTGGGTAACGACGCCGGAAAAGGCTGAGGACGCTTCCGCCGCGGCGATAGCCCGATGGCCTTGATTGGGGGTGGCACTGGCAAACCTTCCCCACCCGAGGTGAGAGCCCAGCCAATACCTTTGGCGATGCCTATGTGACTCCATGAACTTTTGATACGTCATGGGGTGGGCCTTCGGTGCGCCCTCTCCGCGATAGTCAGGAATACCGGAGTCGGTCGAAATTCCGGCCCCTGTCAATACTGCAGCGCGACGACCACGAAGGGTGCTGATGGCCTGCTCAATCATCGGAGTCGACGGGGCGTGAGCGAGTGGCACAGTATCCACCGAGATGGCTCCCTTCCTCGTCAGGTTCTACTCTGGAGAGTAACCCCGCTTTTTTACGGTCATGTTTCCAACCTCTGAGAGAGAACCCCTCTGTGCCCATCATTCATTCCCTTGAGCTGGCAACGGACGACAGATTGGTGGACTATCGCGATCTCACCGATGTGGCGCTTCGCTCGAGGCGAGAACCAGCTGAAGGCATCTACATCGCGGAATCGCTCAAGGTCCTTGAGCGATCTCTGATGGCTGGCCATAGACCTCTCTCTGCCCTCACAACACAGCAGTGGTTGGGGCGCTTGGAAGAACTCTGCGAAAGGTATTCCGAGCTGTGCGCTGACCTCCCGATCTATCTCGGGGATGAGAGCATTCTGGAAAGCATCACCGGCTTTCACGTCCATCGTGGAACGCTTGCCAGCATTGCTCGGCCGACCCTACCCGCCGTTCTAGACCTCATTCGAGACTGTCGCCGGGTCGTGATTCTCGAAAACATCGTCGACCACACAAATGTGGGAGCCATTTTCCGTTCTGTGGCGGGCATCGGCGCCGACGCCGTGATTGTGTCGGAATCGTGTGCGGACCCGTTGTATCGACGAAGCGTCAGGGTGTCGATGGGAACGGTCATGCAAGTTCCGTGGACGCGTGCCGGTTCGTGGTCAGAGTTGGTATCGGATCTTGCTCAGTCAGGTTTTGAGTTAGCGGCTCTTGCTCTCACTCCGGAGGCGACTCCCTTGGATCAGTTTGCCGAGCAACCACCCGAACGCCTTGCTCTCATGCTCGGTACAGAGGGAGACGGGCTATCTGCCGAGGCCATGCGAAGTGCTGATCATGTTGTGTCCATCCCCATGAAGGGCTCAGTCGACTCGTTGAATGTTGCTGCGGCGAGCGCCGTGGCTCTGTGGGCACTGCGCTAGCGGAAATTTCTGGCGGAATCGGGAACGAGTACCTCCAGCTTCTCCACACCGTCGGCCACAATTGAAACCACCCCCTCAGGGCTTCTCTCCAATAAGCCCCGCACAATGAGCGCTGAAGCATCTCGAAGAACTAAGCGGTGACGCTTCCAGAAGCCCACTCCGCAGATCACGTTGACCAATCCTGTCTCGTCTTCCACGTTGAGAAAAGTAACCCCCCTGGCAGTCGCCGGTCTCTGCCGGTGGGTCACCAACCCCGCGACCCACACCCGAGAGCCCACCTCCCTCGTTGCCATATCAGCCACACTGAAAACTCCCTGCGCACCCAACCATCCACGCAAATAGCGAAGTGGGTGATCCCCGGGCGAAGTACCCGTAAACAGTCGATCGGCGACCATAATCTCCTGCTCACTCATCGGAGGAAACAGCGGTAGCGGG
>CAYGLJ010000077.1:0-3499 GCA_964350865.1 uncultured Microbacteriaceae bacterium | reverse complement strand
GTCCGGCTCCACCCTCACAGTTGACGGGGGAATCGGCTGGCGCCATGGCGGCGACATCCCCGGAGTTGATCTTGACCTTTCTCACGCTGGAGAGCTTGCCCCGACGGTGATAGCTCTTGCAGCACTCGCGTCTAGCCCCAGTGTGTTTCGAGGAATCGGACACCTGCGAGGACACGAGACAGATCGACTCGCGGCACTCGTGGAGAACATTCGAGCCCTTGGCGGAGTAGCCGACGAAACACCGGATGGTATTGCGGTGACGCCTGCACCCCTGGATGGAGGGATCTGGAAGGCGTTCGCTGATCACCGCATGGCCACCTCCGGTGCTCTCCTGGGGCTCGGGGTCAGAGGCGTTGTGGTCGATGACATCTCCAGTACTGGCAAGACACTTCCTGAGTTCCCCGAACTCTGGGCCAATCTCGTGGAGTCCGCAGCGCCATGATTGAGGACGATCTCGAGCGCTACGAAGGGTATGAGCCCCGAGTTCGACCCAGCAAGAGTGGAAGCAAACCCCGCTCGAAAAATCGCCCCCAGCACGAGGATGCGCAGAATGGTCTCGTCATCGCGGTGGACCGTGGCCGCTACCGGGTGATTCTGGAGGAGAACACCGAGCAGGAGCGCCTTCTCACCTGCACCAGAGCCCGCGAGCTTCGCTCGCAGGCGATTGTGACCGGTGACATCGTCGATGTGGTGGGCGACACCACCGGAGTTGAAGGATCTCTCGCCCGGATTGTGCGGATTCATCCTCGACAGACGGTGTTGCGACGAAGCGCAGATGATTCCGACACCTTTGAGCGCATCATTGTGGCCAACGCCGACCAACTCTTGATGGTTGTCGCGGCAGCATCCCCCGAGCCGCGCATGCGCCTCGTGGATCGATACCTGGTGGCGGCACTCGACGCAGGAATCACTCCAATTCTCTGCATCACCAAGACTGACCTTGCCTCCGGTGAGGAATTACGCCGCTATGTCCATGATGCGGGAGTCCAGGTGGTGGAGCGCTCCCCACAAAATCCTGCGAGGGATGACCTGGTGTCATTGCTACAAGACCACATCACGGTTGCGGTCGGTCACTCTGGCGTCGGAAAGTCAACGCTGGTGAATGATCTGGTGCCGGGTGCCGACCGGGCAGTCGGTGATGTGAACGACGTCACCGGTCGCGGTCGGCATACCTCCTCGTCCAGTCAAGCCCTTCGCATCCCCGAAGGCGGGTGGGTTATTGATACCCCAGGAGTGAGAAGCTTCGGACTGGGTCATGTGAGCAAGACGGCCATTGTTGAGGGTTTCCCGGAGCTACTGCCCTACACACTCGAGTGCCCGAAAGGTTGCACGCATCTCGAAGACTCCAGCGAGTGCTTCCTGGTGCAGGCTATTGCGGAAGGAACACTCACGGAGCAGGAAACTGCCCGAGCGCATTCCCTACAACGCCTGATGGCGACCCTCCAGGAGGGCCCTGAACACCAGAGTGGTTCGGGCTCGTAAGCATCTCGCTCTACTACGCTCAATCAGGTGACCCCCTTCACCCTTCAGGATGACTTGGCGTTGGCTCGCGTTGCGGTAGCGAATGCCGATCTGGTGTCCCTCGCTCGCTTTCGCGCTCAAGATCTCGTGGTCACAACCAAACCCGATCGAACACCTGTCACCGATGCAGATCAAGCGGTGGAGCGCGTCATTCGCGCCACCCTCAACGCCTCGCGCCCCGAGGACGACATCTTCGGGGAAGAGATGGGCACAGATTCCGACACCATCGGGGCTAGGCCCGGCCGGCAGTGGATTATCGACCCCATCGATGGCACTGCCGGGTTCCTTCGGGGGCTACCGATTTGGGGCACGCTCGTGGCCCTGGCCATTGACGGTGTTCCTGTGGTGGGAGCTATCAGTGCTCCGGCGCTCGGAAAAAGGTGGTTTGGCGCAACGGGCCTGGGCTCCTGGAGCACCGTCTCCGGGTCGCGGGAAGAGGTTTCACTCCAGGTGAGCAAAGTGGGCGCCGTTGCAGATGCGACCGTGTCCTACAACAGCATTGGCCAATGGGTCACAGATGGCCGCCAAGAAGCACTCTTGGCGCTAACCGGTAGTGCATGGCGCACCCGCGCGCTGGGGGACTTTTGGCCCTACATGCTGGTGGCAGAAGGAAGCCTCGATATGGCGGGGGAACCAGACCTCCAGCCCTATGACATGGCTGCCATCCAACCCATCGTGGAAGGGGCAGGGGGTCGCTTTAGCTCCCTCGATGGCGAAAACTCGGTGTGGACCGGCTCAGCGCTGGCCACCAATGGCCTCATTCATGACGAGGTGCTGAGCCTTACGACGAAAGACAAGGCGTGAGAGTGCACAAAAGTGTCATTGCGACAGCTGTGCTCGCCCTCGTTCTTGGAGGCTGCGCTTCTGGTCTTCCACAATCTAGCGACGATACTGCTGAGGGCTCAGTCACACTGTTTGACCTCGAGTTGGGCGATTGCCTCAACGATGCTGGGATTCCGCTTCGCTCAGATATGACCGATGTGCCTCGGGTGAGCTGCGAAGAGCCCCACGATTCGGAATTGTTTGCGATTCTCGGCGTGGAGGGGTCTGTTTTTCCGGGAGAGCGGGAACTTGTGTCCCAGGGTCAAGACCGGTGCGCGAGAGCTTTTGGGGACTTCATCGGTATTCCCTTCGCGAACTCCACACTGGATTTCCGCTTCTACTACCCCACCGCGAGCTCTTGGGCTCAAGGGGATCGCACCATCTACTGTCTGGCTTTTGACCCAGGCCTCACGGTTTCGGGCTCACTCTTGAACTCGAAAAGGTAGGAGAATCTCGGTATGAGCACACCCGACATCGTGGTTCTGGGAAATGCAAACGTAGACCTCACCACCTACATGGAGCATGCTCCCGCTGAAGGCGAAACCGTGATTGGTCACGACTTCAGCATCGGGATGGGCGGCAAAGGAGCCAACCAGGCTGTAGCTGCAGCGAGGGCCGGCTCAGAGGTGGCATTCATTGGCAGACGTGGAGATGACTCCTTCGGTGACATGATTCACGGTGCGCTCTCCACTGAGGGTCTCCACCTCGAGCACCTCGTTCAAGTCCCAGGACCCTCCGGCAATGCCACCATCTATGTTGAGGACAGTGGCGCGAACCGCATTGCCGTATTCCTCGGAGCATCGGCCACCATGACTGCTGACAGCGCTTCAGACGCTGTCGCGTCCCTCTCTGGCGCCAGGTACTTCGTCTCACAATTTGAGGTCAAGCAAGAGATTGTCCTTGCGGGCCTTCAAGCTGCCGGAGACCACGGCATGATTCGAGTCCTCAATACAGCCCCCTACGCACCCCTCATTCCTGGCATTACGGCCAACACTGACTGGCTGATCGCCAATGAGGTTGAGATGGAGGGCATCCTCGCCGAGGCAGGGATTGATGCCACCGTTGACGCCTCCCCCGCTGAACTTGAGAGCTCGATTCCTGAATGGTCCACCCGACTTGGTTGCAATCTCGTCGTGACACTCGGATCGAAGGGTGC
>CAYGLJ010000076.1:0-3600 GCA_964350865.1 uncultured Microbacteriaceae bacterium | reverse complement strand
AGGTGTCAGAAACATTACACTCGAAACAGCACCAAATGTTCCAAAATGTGAAAAATCCGTCACGATTGTGTGACGATTTGTGAATTGACAAAGGGGTCCCGATGCAAAAAATCTTGAACAGCCCGGTGGAATTCGTCCAGGAGATGCTGGAAGGCATCCTGCTCGCCTACCCCACTCAATTGGAAGCCGTCGGAGGAGACAATCACGCCTTAGTCCGTGCTGATGCGCCTGTGGCAGGAAAAGTGGCCATCACCACAGGTGGAGGGTCTGGACATCTACCTCTCTTCCTGGGCTATGTCGGTAAGGGGATGCTCGACGGGGTTGCCGTCGGCGACGTCTTCCAAAGCCCCTCAGCAGATCAGATGCTCGAGGTCACAAAGCGCGTGGACAGTGGTGCCGGAGTTCTCTACCTCTACGGAAACTACGGAGGCGATGTCTTGAACTTCGACCTCGCGACCGACCTAGCTGCCGCGGAAGGAATTCGAGTTGAAACCGTGTTGGGGGCAGACGATGTTGCCTCGGCACCGAAAGGCGACGAGGCCCGTCGCCGGGGAATTGCAGGAATCTTCTTCCTATACAAAGTTGCCGGAGCCGCCGCAGATGCGGGTCTTGATTTGGACGCGGTCGTCGCGGCCACACAGAAGGCGGCTGAGCACACTCGCACGATGGGTGTGGCATTGAGCCCGGTTACCCTGCCCGCCAATGGAAAACCCACCTTTGAGCTTCCTGTCGGAGAAATGGAAATTGGCATGGGAATTCATGGCGAGCCCGGAATTAGCCGGACGGCTCTGGCCAATGCAGATCACATCACCACCGAGCTTGTGGCGAAGATTGATGAAGACCTTGAGTTGAGCGCTGGCGACGAAGTGGCTGTGCTGATGAACGGCCTGGGATCCACCCCCCAAGAGGAGCTTTACATTATGTTCCGAAAGGTCTCCGAAATTCTCTCTGCGAAGAAGGTCTCGGTGTATCGAACCTACGTCGGGGAATTTGCCACGTCGCTTGAGATGGCGGGGGCTTCCATCTCGATAATGCGCTTGGACGATGACTTGAAGAAATACATCGATCACCCCGTCCACACTCCCTTCTTCACACAGGCCTGATGCAGGAGTTCATCGAAGCCCTCGAGAAACTCGCAGCTGGGCTAGAAGCTAACTCTGAGGAATTCACCCGCCTCGACAGTGAGGCGGGTGATGGAGACCTTGGTCTCACGGCGGGCAAGATTGCGGGGGGGATTCGCACGGCTATTGCTGAGCCTGGTGATTCGATCAAGCAATTGGTGCTCAACCTAGGCAAGGAGATATCTAAAGCGGCTCCCTCGACATTTGGCACTTTGTACGCCAGTGGCTTTCTTGCCGCCGGTCTCGCGCTCAAAGATGAGGATGATGCCTTGACCCAATTGCAATCTGGGCTTCAGGCAGCACTCGAGAAAATTGCACAGCGGGGAAAGTCCGAAGAAGGCCAGCGAACACTTCTCGATGCGCTGGGACCTGGGTCGAGGGCGGCAGCGGCTGCCTCCGATATTGCTAGCGCTCTATCGAACGCTGCCATAGCCGCAGAGGAGGGGGTCGAAGCGACCAAGGCTATGACCCCGCAGCACGGTCGGGCTGGGTGGATCGGCGAGAGAGCCAAAGGGATTGCCGATGCGGGCGCCACTGTCATTTGGCGATCGTTTCAAGCTGTCAGCGACTGATTCGATCATGGTGACCAGGGGCCATACACCGGACGATTTCGCTCGAGTTCACTCCACCGCTCAGGCGATTCGAGGCTACGCGGCCGAGTGGGCGATTCGAGCGAACGGTGGTTATCTTGCTCAGGCTTGCGGGACGGCGGAGCTACTCGCGCTACTTCACACCCAGGTTTTGAACTTGGGCCCCTCGAGTGCCATGCAAGACCCTCCGCGCTTCGCGCATACTCCCCAACCTGGAGATCCGGGCATCAGGGGTGAGGACTGGTTAGGCACGGGTCCCGATACATTCATCATTTCCCCTGCGCATTACGCGACCGCCCAGTACGCTGCCCTGGTTGCTACGGGACGCCTTTCGCCGGTCGCCCTGTCGCAAGAGTCAACCGACGGAGGTCTCCTCGAAATGATCGGCGCGGAGCACTCCCCAGGCATGGCGGTGACGAGCGGTTCTCTGGGTATTGCTCTGGGGGTCGGAGTCGGACGAGCGATCGCTCGCAGGCAGCAAAAGAAGCCCGGAAACATTTGGGTCCTGATTTCTGATGGTGAGTTGCAGGAGGGATCCACCTGGGAGGCCCTGCAGCTGGCCGTGGCGAAAGGGCTCGACAACCTCCGCATTGTCCTTGACAGGAACGACATGCAAGTTGATGGTCAGATGCCAGGGGTCATGCCGATTGGTGATGTGGGAGCAAAGCTTCGCGCTTTCGGTCTGCACGTGATGGAGCACTCCGCGCATGATGTTGAGGGTCTGTGGGCTGCCTTAGGGGAGCTCCAGAGCGCGGAGGGGCCGGCGATTCTTGTCAGCCACTCGGAGCCCTGGCGGGGCTTTAGCATCTTGGAGCCTCGGTGGCACGATAACAAATTGCATTTTGTTCGTCTCAGTGATGAGGAGAAGGAAGTTCTGGAGAGGGAGGTGGCGGAGATATGGGCGATGTCATAAGTAAGCCCTTCTATTCGGCGCTTCTCGACCACGGTAGGACGCACGACACTGTCACCGTAGTGACGAATGACTTGACAGCAAGTTGCGAGGCTGACGGCTTTCGTGATGCGTTCCCCGATCGCCACGTTTCCGCGGGAATGGCGGAACAAGCGCTTGTCGCGGCTCTGTCCGGAATGGCGCATGAGGGTCTCTACCCGATCTACACGTCATTCGCAGTGTTCTGCACCCGGCGCCCCTATGAACAAGTAGCTCTCACCCTTGCGTATCCCGCCAAGAAGGTAACCCTGGTCGGATTTCTTCCTGGTCTCACGACGCCAGGAGGAGTGACTCATCAGGCGGTTGACGATATCGGTCTCATGACGGGACTGCCCAACATGACAGTCGTGGAGGCAGCAGACGCGACCGACATGATGAGTGTTCTTGACGCGGTGTATCCGGTGCAAGGTCCCGTCTATATCCGGGGCCTGCGCGGTGAAGTACCAAGACTTTTCAGCGAACCGTTGGAGTTGGGTCGCCATCGAACTCTTCGGGAAGGCTCCGAAGTTGTGGTGCTGGTGTCGGGGCATCTCACTCAGGCGGCGATGGCTGTCGTTGATGACATTCGACGGGACTATCCGGAGGTGGGCTTGCTCAATGTTTCTACCCTCAAACCCTTCGATGATGAAGAGTTGATTCAGAAACTCATCTCGGCGCGACACGTCATCACCATTGAGAACCACTGGGTGACTAGTGGGTTGGGTCGCATAGTTGCCGGGGTTTTGGTTGATCGTCACTCACAAGCACGCCTGACTCGAGTGGGCGTGGGCGACACCTTCACCCATGGAGGCACAGCGAATTATCTCGAGGACTTTTACGGTCTCAGCTCTTCCCATATCCGACGCGCGGTGCTGGGAGCACTGGGGGTGGATACTGCTGAGCACGATGCGTCTGCAGGGGGCGGAGTAGTCGGACTCACCGAAGGTGTGGCTGAAGGGCT
>CAYGLJ010000075.1:0-3700 GCA_964350865.1 uncultured Microbacteriaceae bacterium | reverse complement strand
GGCTCACAAAGGCAAGAGCCTCATAGATGTAGCCCTGTCCGAGGAAGTCATCCTGCTTGGTTATTGCCTCGCTCACTTTCAACAGCTCAACGATGCTGAGAGCAGCACCAGCCAAAGTTGTGTCTTTGAACAGGCTGATGAACTGGCCAATTTGCGCGGGAATCACGTTCCGCAGAGCTTGGGGGAGTGTGATCAAGAACGTGATTTTCACCGTTGAGAGCCCGAGGGCTTTTCCAGCCTCTAACTGACCCTTGGGAATGGACTGCAGGCCTCCTCTGACAATTTCCGCGAGATAGGCGGCGGTGAAGAGGGTGAACACGGTGACTGCACGGAAGACGGATCCTGGTGCGACCTCGGAGGGAATAAAGAACTCGAGCGCGACGCCCGCGAGAAGGAGCAGCACGAATAATGGCGCACCACGAATGAGTTCGATATAGGTGGTGCTGATCAGACGGACAATCGGCAAGGTTGACTTTCGACCGAGCGCGAGAAGTACCCCAAGAGGAAAACACAACACAATCGCGATGATGGCCATATAGAAGTTGATGAGGAAGCCACCCCAGAGCGACAACTCAGACTGCATGAGCGTCAGGGAAATCAAGGCAAGGGGGGCGCTTAGCAAGAGCAGATGCCAAATCAGTGCGGGAACTTTGCCAAATACCCTTATGCGATGCCGGGCGGTGTTGAGCAGGCGCCCCACAATAATCGCGACGACGACTCCCGTGGCAACCGGCGCCGACTCGACTGGCCCGGCTAAGACAACGAGCAGGAAGCCAAGCCCGATGATCAGTCCGAATCGTTGGACAATGTCCCAGATTCTCCGGGGCCACGACTCCTGCTCCTCCACTGGCTTCGGCTTGCCACCTAACGCGGCGGCAAGCCAGAAAGCGATTGCTACGAGCGATCCCTCCACCATCCAGAGTGATTCAGCGGGAAACTGACCGACAAGGAGCAGTTTGAGGTTTACCTCGATAATTTCCCAGCGTCCGGTGATGAATACGAACTCCACCAGATTGACAATCACCCAAGCCGACAGTGCGCCAAAAACGACGGTCAATACCCCGTCCCACCACGTTCGGAACAAATTCCGACGAATCCACAGCATCATCGTTCCACCAGAGCCAATCGCCTGTTGAAGATATTAATAATGAGGCTCGTTACCAGCGATATCGATAGGTAGACCAACAAAGTCAGGGTGAATGCAGGAACAGCTGGTGACCCATTTCCTACTGTAATTTGAGCGATTTGAGTCAGTTCGAAATAACTAATTGCTGCGCCTAAGGATGAGTTCTTGATGAGGTTCAACGACTGGTTTCCCACAGCAGGAAGTGCCACTCGAAACGCCTGAGGCAGTATGACTAGGCGCATCTTTTTCGGCCCGCTAAGCGCCAGGGCATCGGCGGCCTCGCCCTGGCCTCGGGGAACGGCAAGGATCGACCCTCGAACTATCTCAGCGATGTGACTGCTGGTGTAGATCACAAGGGTGACAAGTAATGCGAAGAACGAGGGGTCAAGGCGCAACCCGCCCTCCGTGCCGCGGTCTTGGACGAGGGGAAGGGTCCAGCTGTATCCCAGGACAAACCATGCCCCGAGCATCACCACCACGAATACGGTCGCGCCATACAGTAGCCCTCGAGCGGGTTTGCCCGTTCGGTCCGAGTATCTGCCGCGAGCCCATGCAATCAGACCGGAAACCACGAGGGCGATGACCAGAACACTCAGGAGTGTCGTCCCAGATCCCTCGAACCAAGGAATGGCGATGCCTCGATTGGACACGACGAAAAGGTCTAAAGGTTTCCATGCATCTTCGATGCGGGGAAAGGTCTGGAGAACTACCGCGAGGTTCATAAATGTCAGCAAGACAAGGAGCGGAAGATTACGGATAACTTCGACATAAGCTCCGGCAACCGTGCGCACGAGAAAGTTCTTCGAGAGCCTGGCCATGCCCACCAGCGTGCCGATGAATATGGCCAACAGGATTCCGACGATGGAAACACGAAGCGTGTTGTAAAAACCTTGCACAAAGGCTGACCAGACGGGTGAGCTTTGGTTGAAATCGTTGCCCGGCATCGTGAAGTTGGCGGGGTTTTCAAGGAAGTCAAGACCGGTAGGGATTTTGCTTCGCTGAATGTTGACTTGGTAGTTGTTATAGAGCCAAAAGATGATGCTGACGAAAACCGCGAGAACGGCAAGCTGGAAAAGCCACTTGAGAACCCGAACGTCTCGCCACAGCGGAGGCTTGGTCGACGCGCCTGTTAGGGGGCTCACGAGGAGCCCCCTAACAGTTCGGGATTACCGAAAATGCGCCTTACCTTATTAGCGGTAAGGGGGTGCGTACATCAGACCACCATCGGACCACAGAGCGTTAACTCCGCGCTCAAGTCCGAGTGGGGCCAAATGGCGCTCAAAGATTTCAGCGTAGTTACCAACTTGCTTCACAACTTGGTACGCGAAATCGGTAGGCAGTCCGAGACCGGGGTCAAGCACTGCGGAGCCCTCGTCGGTGGTGATTTCCACACCGAGGAAGCGCTGGATGGTGACGTCCTCTGAAGCAAGGAAGCTGTCCACGTTAGCGCTGGTGATCCCAAACTCCTCAGCCTGGATGGTGGCGAAGATTGCCCAGTTCACGGCCTGCGCCCACTGGGTGTCACCATCGAGAACTGCGGGTCCGAGAGGCTCTTTCGAGAACACCTCGGGCAGAATCTCCAGAGCGTCAGCTCCGTCGGGGTATGCCGAACGGAATCCGGTCAGCTGGCTCACATCGGATGACCATCCATCACACTGACCTGCAAGGAAGGCTTCCTGAAGCAGGTCTGTGTCATCGAAAGGTCGAACTTCCCAACCGAGGCCGAGACGTGACGACTCGAGAGCAGCGTTACCCTCCGTGGTTGTTCCCTTAGCAACACACACGACGGCGCCGTTCATATCGGACACAGAGTCGTAACCACTAGAGGCTTCGACCATCATGCCCTGACCATCGTAGAAATTGGTCTGGAGGAAGGTTGCTGCCTCACCACCATCTCGCGATGCGGTCCAGGTGGTGTTACGAACGAGAACATCGATTGATCCACTCTGAAGCGCGGTGAAGCGATCGGCGGTCTCTAGGTCGACCATGTCAACAGCCTCTGCATCACCGAGGACTGCTGCGGCAATCGCACGGCAGAAGTCAGAGTCAAATCCGACGTGGGTGCCATCCTCTTGCAACACGGCAAAGCCGGGAAGAGCGTCGCGTGTTCCACAACGGACCACACCCGCTTCCTGAACAGCGGCGAGCACGGATTCAGTGCTAGTCGTTGTCGCAGTCTCTGTCGTCGTCTCAGCAGCAGTTTCTGCTGCTGGTTCGGCGTCAGTGCTTGCTGCGCATCCGCTCACCACAAGAGTGGCGGCCGCGAGTGCAGCCAGGATGCCAACAGTTTTCTTCATGTATATCCCCTTACGTGATAATCAAAGATCGCCTACACGACGGGGCTGGAAGCCAACATCGTTGTAGACATCTCTCATCAACATACTCCTGCTTGTCCGACTGTGTTTACCGACGCTTCGCATTCGTTACCCAAGCGTGACTGCTACATGCCACATCCCCGGCGCTTTAGAATAATGGGGTGTTTCCACGCGTGGAATTCACGGGGCGGTAGCTCAGCTGGTTAGAGCAGCGGACTCATAATCCGTCGGTCACGGGTTCAAGTCCCGTCCGCCCTAC
>CAYGLJ010000074.1:0-3762 GCA_964350865.1 uncultured Microbacteriaceae bacterium | reverse complement strand
AGCGTTGCCAAGACCATTCACTCGCTTCGCGAGCGCTACAAGAACATCGGTATCCACGACCGCGGCAAGCGATTCAACACCGACCTGCTTGAGGCGATCGAGTTGGGCTTCCTGCTCGACATTGCCGAGGTGGTTGTTGCTTCGGCTCTGGAGCGGAAGGAAAGCCGCGGCGGTCACATGCGCGATGACTACCCCGACCGCAACGACGAGAAGTATCTCGTCCACACCATGGCGTATCTCACGGGAGACCCCACCTCGCCCAATGTGGAGGACCACATTGCGATCGATTGGAAACCTGTCGTGATTACGAACTACCCACCGATGGAAAGGAAGTACTAATGGCTACCCAAACAGCTGGCCCTTCCACCGAGATTGCGGAGATTCCCTCCTTCACTGTGACGTTCATCGTTCGTCGGTTTGACCCCGAGAAGGACGCTGAGCCTTACTGGGAAGACTTCGATGTCGAGATGTATGCCACAGACCGTGTGCTCGATGGTCTCCACAAGATCAAGTGGGACATCGATGGCACCCTGAGCTTCCGTCGTAGCTGCGCTCACGGAATCTGTGGGTCTGACGCCATGCGTATCAATGGTCGTAACCGCCTCGCCTGCAAGACTCTGATCAAGGACCTCGACATCTCGCAGCCCATCTACGTTGAGGCCATCAAGGGTCTGCCCTTGGAGAAGGACCTCATCGTCGACATGGAGCCCTTCTTCGAGTCCTACCGTCAGGTTCAGCCCTTCCTGATTGCCTCCTCCAAGCCTGACAAGGAGCGCCTGCAGTCCCCCGAGGACCGTGCACGTTTCGATGACACCACCAAGTGCATCCTGTGTGCAGCGTGCACGTCCAGCTGCCCGGTGTTTTGGACGGACGGTCAGTACTTTGGTCCTGCCGCCATCGTCAACGCTCACCGCTTTATCTTTGACTCCCGTGATGAAGGCGCTCAGGTCCGCTTGGACATCCTGAATGACAAAGAGGGTGTGTGGCGATGCCGCACCACCTTCAACTGCACCGAAGCATGCCCTAGGGGTATCGAGGTGACCAAAGCCATCGCTGAGGTCAAGCAGGCTGTCCTCCGCGGTCGCCCGTAAGTTCAGCAATGGTGCGGGTGGCGAGCGTCAACGTCAATGGCGTTCGCGCTGCCTTTCGCAAAGGCATGCAGCCCTGGCTGGAAGCCTCCGGGGTCGATGTCTTAGCGCTTCAAGAAGTCCGAGCAGAACGAGAAGACCTCGAAGCGCTGCTCGGAGATGACTGGGTTATCGCCCACGATGCAGCCTCCCAAAAAGGTCGAGCAGGCGTGGCTATCGCCACCAAGGTGAGTCACGACGATGTGCGGGTCGATTTTGGTCCGAAATCTGTCGACACCGCAGGTCGTTGGGTAGAAGTCGACATCACGACTCCTTCTGGCAACCCGTTTACTGTTGTGAGCTGCTACGTCCACTCCGGTGAAGCAGGGACTCCCAAACAAGATGCCAAGTATGAATTCCTGGAGATCATGACCAAGCGCATGGCGGAGCTTGGTGCCAGTGATCGCCCCACCGTGGTCGTGGGAGACCTCAATGTTGGCCATCGCTGGCTCGATATCCGCAATTGGAAAGGCAACCTCAAGAACTCGGGATTCCTTCCCGAGGAGCGTGCCTACTTTGATACCTGGATTGGCCACGAAGACTCCGAGGACTACAACCTGGGAACCGGCGGTCGGTTTGTGGATGTTGGTCGCAAGGTCCACGGAGAAGTTGAGGGCCCCTATAGCTGGTGGAGTTGGCGAGGCAAAGCGTTCGATAACGACACCGGATGGCGTATTGATTACCACCTCGCCAATGCGCCATTGGCGGCCACCGTCACGGACTACAGGATTGACCGAGCTCCCAGCTATGACACCAGGTGGTCAGATCACGCGCCCGTCATCGCTGACTACGACATCTAGTCCGTTACGCTAACTACCCATGACCACTCCCCGGCTGTTTTCTGGCATGCAGCCCTCCGCAGACTCACTGCACTTTGGAAACTACGCAGGGGCATTGCTGCAGTGGATTGAGATGCAAAACACTCACGATGCAGTGTTCTGTGTGGTCGATCTCCACGCGATCACTGTTCCCCAGGACCCGAAGACTTTGGCTGCGACGACTCGAAAGACCGCTGCTCAATACATTGCGTGCGGAATTGACCCCGAGAAGTCCACTCTGTTCGTCCAGTCTCATGTTCCCGCCCACTCTGAGCTTGCCTGGATCTTGAACACCGTCACCAGCTTTGGTGAAGCCAGCCGTATGACGCAGTTCAAAGACAAGTCCCAGAAACAAGGCTCGGATAACTCCACGGTGGGACTCTTCACCTACCCGATTCTTCAAGCAGCAGACATCCTGCTCTATGACGCCACTGTTGTTCCTGTCGGGGAAGACCAACGCCAACACATCGAACTAACCCGAAACATCGCTGAGCGTTTCAATCAACGATTTGGTGAGACCTTTGTGGTGCCAGAGGTCAAGATTTTGGACGCAGCAGCCAAGATCTATGACCTCCAAAACCCTGAGTCCAAAATGTCCAAATCTGGTGAGTCTCCCCAGGGGATTCTGTGGCTTCTCGATGAGCCAGCAGTCATCACCAAGAAGATTAAGTCCGCAGTGACGGACACCGACACCGAGATTCGCTTCGATGCAGTCAACAAGCCTGGAGTGTCCAACCTGCTGACTCTGGCCTCGCTCGCGACCGGTAAAACGGTGCCCGCACTCGAGTCGGAATTCCAAGGATCGGGGTATGGAAACCTCAAGTCCACCGTCGCCGAGTCTGTGGTGGAGTTATTGGAGCCCATCCGGACCACCACTCATGAATTGCTGGCGGACCCGGCAGAGCTTGATCGCATGCTGGCACGAGGTGCCGAGAAAGCCGAAGAGAGAGCGAACCTCACCCTCGCAAAAGTTCACGAAGCCGTCGGTTTTCTGCCTCGGGCCTAACGAGCCTCGCGTAAGGTTGCTGATGTGAAAATCTCTGTCATTGGCTGTGGCTATTTGGGTGCCGTTCACGCAGCATCAATGGCAGAACTGGGTCACGACGTCATCGGCATTGACGTTGACCCAGCGCGCATCGAATCGCTACAACAGGGCATCGCACCCTTTCACGAGCCGGGATTTGATGCACTCTTGCAGAAGAATGCGTCACGCCTCACCTTCACGACCGACATGTCTGCAGCAGGGGACGCCACCGTTCACTTTGTCGCCGTAGGAACCCCCCAATCAGGGGATGGTTCTGCGGACATGACCTATGTCAACAGTGCGATTGAGGGACTCACTCCCTACCTCTCAGAGGGCGACCTTGTTGTCGGTAAATCGACAGTTCCTGTGGGAACCGCGGAGCGTCTCTCAGCCCAGGTGACACCAACCGGGGCACTCCTGATGTGGAACCCCGAGTTTCTTCGGGAAGGGTTTGCTGTGGAAGACACGCTCTCTCCCGACCGCCTCGTATATGGCGTTCCAGAAGGCAAGGACGGAGACACGGCCACCGCAATCCTGGACGAGGTGTATGCCGGGATTCTTGAGAAGGACACCCCACGCTTAGTAATGAACTTCGCCACGGCGGAGCTGGTCAAAGTTGCTGCCAACTCTTTCCTCGCCACCAAGATTTCCTTCATTAACGCAATGGCGGAGATTGCAGACGTCACCGGCGCCAACGTCACCCAGCTCGCGGATGCGATCGGGTATGACACCCGGATTGGTCGCCGATTCTTGAACGCCGGAATTGGCTTCGGTGGGGGGTGTCTCCCTAAAG
>CAYGLJ010000073.1:0-3778 GCA_964350865.1 uncultured Microbacteriaceae bacterium | reverse complement strand
CGGGCGTAGAGTGAGCGCGTGCATCGCGGACTCCATTACCTCAGACGGTGGAGCCAGCTCCTCTCAGGCCTCTTCTTTTTCGGGTTTGCCGCCGCGATGATGTTGCGGGCGAGCTTTGGTGTGGATCCCTGGACTGTGTTTGCCGAGGGATTCCACGTGACCTGGGGCTTCGGCATCGGATGGGTCATCGTCGTGAGTGGCTTAGTGGTCCTGCTGATCTGGATTCCACTTCGACAGCGGCCCGGAGTGGGCACTGTGCTCAATGCTCTTCTCGTGGGTCCCTTCATGGAAGTGGGTTTGGCTGTTATCGAGACCCCGGAGACCGTCATCCAACGAGTTTTTCTCTACGCAGCCGGGCTCCTCATGATGGGAATAGCGAGCGGCCTCTACATCGGAGCTCGATTTGGACCTGGTCCCCGCGATGGACTGATGGTCGGTTTCAACGCGCGTTTTGGGTATCCGATGTGGGCGGTGCGCACCGTCGTGGAGGTCACGGTCTTGCTGATTGGCTGGAGCCTGGGCGGCAGCTTCGGGGTCGGAACCGTGATTTTTGCGCTCGCGATTGGGCCCATCGCCCAGCGAGCAATCAGAGTGTTCCGAGTTCCGGATTACTCGGCGAAAGAAACCGGCACGTAGAGATCCTGCACCCGATCTTCTAGAGCCGTGTGATCATTCCGGGTGAATAGCCCACAGCGCACCGTGGTGCAATCGACGTTCTCATCGGCACTGGCAGGGATCTCGATATAGGCGGTGAAGGTTCCAGCCCCGCGGTCATCGAAACTGCGAGCTCCAAAAAGGCGCCAGGCCCAGTCGTCGTTCACCCAGTTTGATGCTGCGTATTCCACGGCGCCAACCGTGGAATCCCCATCCTCTTCGGTGCTGGGAACACCACCCAGGCACGGGCCAGGCTTCTCGCCCACGGAGTCGGGCACCTTACATACAGCAACATAGATTCCCTTGCTCGGGTCGAACCCCGAGCCCGAGACAATGAGTCGGTCACCGGCGACAAGGGCGGAGAAATCCCGAGCCTCCCCGGTCGCAAACACTGCCTCCAGCGTTCTCGTGCGGCCATCGTCACCTGTGGCACTCACGCTCGAGGGATAGCCCTCAACGTCACGTTGTTGACCCGAGGATCCAGCCGGTGAACTGATCACGATCGGCACCACAATCCAGGCCACGATGAGCACGACAACAGTCACCATGATTCCCCCCACCCATGCGAGAACGCGAAAAAAAGGTCTCGGAGGGGAGGTCATGGGCTCAGTCTATTTCGGCAGGAAGAGTAGCCTTCGCGTGTGCGCTTTCGCGAAATGGTGGCTGTAGCTCTCGGAGGAGGGCTTGGCACTCTCACTCGAGTCGGGGCGCTCGAGGCGACCGAACATTTTCCTCAAGGCGAGATGATCGCGACTCTCGCTGCTAACTCACTCGGCGCTCTCGGTTTAGCGTTTGTGCTCGCTCGGGGTCTCCCTGAGTTTCCCCTCTGGATCCGCTCGGGAATCACCGTGGGGTTTTTGGGTTCCTACACAACGTTTTCCGCAATTGCCCTGATCGCGGTCACGGAGACCATGGTGTGGGGGGTCGGATACCTAGCTGTAACTCTCATCACCGGCATCATCGCCGTGCTGGTGGGGCGGGCGCTCGGTGTCGCGGCTCGAAGGGGAGCGCCCTCATGACCCCGCTCGCGTTGGCAGCAACTGTCGGACTTGGAGCGCTGGGAGCTGTTCTCCGCTGGCTTGTCATGCAGTCACTGCCCCATGCTCCTTGGTGGTCACTCGGGATTGTCAACATCACCGGATCGGCAGCGATTGGTGTGGTGGCAGCTCTTCCCGACAGTTTCTGGTCCTTCCCCTTGATGATGGGTCTCGCGGGAGGTCTCACCACGTTCTCCACGCTCGCGGTTTTGATGGCTCCCGCACGTGTAGACAACGTGGCACGACACGTTGTGGCACCTCTGGCACTGCATGTTGTAGCCGGTGTGGCAGCCTGCGCTGCCGGGTTTATCGCTATGACGGCAGCACTTTAGGTCATGAACGCGCCAAGCACTGCGTGATAAACTCCCTCCATTCTCTATCCCTGATACGGCAGGTTCTGGGCTAAGGAGCCCTCGTCGAAAGAAGCAAAGGGGTGACCGATGGGTCGCGGTCGGCAAAAAGCAAAGCACACTAAAGTGGCGCGCGAGTTGAAGTATTACTCGCCGGACACAGACCTGTCGCAGCTCGAGAAAGAGCTCGCTACGTCACAGGGTGATGATCAATACGAAGACAAGTGGGCGGATTACGACGACGCCGAAGAAGAGTCTGCGTAGTCTCCGACCAAACGGATAGCGCCACCCTCAACACCCTTCGCGCTGGTGACTGTGTCGCCTGACACTTCTCCTCCGCTTTCGAGGACCTCCCCTACCTGCCACGCCTGATGTCCTGAAGCGCGCAGAGTGGCTGTGACCGCCGACGCCTCGGCGGCGTCCACCACCGCCACCATGCCGATACCCATGTTCCACGTGTCCTCGACCTGACCCAGCGTGAAACCACCGGCGTCAGCGAGCACCTTCATGACTGTGGGCGGCGACCAGGTTGACCGGTCAACATCGATAGCCAGTCCTTGGGGGATGACGCGCGAAAGATTCTGGGCTAACCCGCCACCGGTCACATGGCTCAGCATGTGAAGGGCCCCGGGATGAGTAGCCATGAGCTGAAGAATCGAGCTGGTGTAGAGCATGGTCGGCTCGAGGAGCTCGAGACCTAGAGCCCGCGAAAACTCTGGCCTCGTCGCGTGAAGGTCCCATCCCTGGTCGGCGACAATTTTTCGCACTAACGAGAAGCCGTTGCTGTGAAGGCCACTCGAGGCCATGGCGATGACCGCATCTCCAGCGTGAACTTTTCCGGGGTCCAGCATCTCGTCAGCTTCAACAACACCCGTGGCGGCTCCCGCGACGTCGTATTCGTCCGGATCGAGAAGACCGGGGTGCTCCGCTGTTTCTCCACCGACCAGAGACACACCGCAACTCCCGGCAGCCTCCGCAATTCCTCGAACAATGGCCGCAATGCGCTCAGGGACCACTCGGCCACAGGCGATGTAGTCGGTCATGAATAGTGGCGTTGCCCCCACGACGACGATGTCATCGACAACCATGCCGACGAGGTCCCAGCCGATGGTGTCATGGACATCCATCGCTTGCGCAATCGCGACTTTGGTCCCCACGCCATCCGTTGAGGTGGCGAGAATCGGATGGCTATAGGAGGTCAGGAACGACGCGTCATAGAGCCCCGCAAATCCCCCCACGCCACCCAGGACACGAGAGGAGTGACTACCTAGCACTGCGGCTTTCATCAGGTCAACAGCGCGATCGCCGGCCGTGGTGTCCACTCCGCTTGCCTGATAGGGGGAGGGATCGCTCACACCCCAATCCTAAGGCAGTGGCCTCGAGTGCATTGTGGATAACTTTGACGAGGGCGCCGGCAAGACTTCTAGCCTTCCATCATGAACCAGCGGACCACCCCCCGAACAACAACCTTCTCCGCCGCCACCAGCTGGGTGGGGGTGATTCTTCTCGGAGCAGGCCTGACTCAGGTCGCACTCCCGCCCAGCCAGGCAAATTCGCCGGGGCCCCAGACAGCAAGCGTCGAGTTTCAAAGCATTGATGAATCTTTTGGTGTCCTCTCCGGCGGAGTCCAGAGGGACTTCACCACCGGTCATTACGGTTGGCAAGGCCCAGCGTTTGACTCCCTCGGGATGATGGGGCTGGAGTGGACGACAGCGACCGGGACGGAGGCCCGCCGCG
>CAYGLJ010000072.1:0-3861 GCA_964350865.1 uncultured Microbacteriaceae bacterium | reverse complement strand
CAATTTCTGGAATCACGACCACATCGGTTGATCTGATTCCCAGAAGAGTCGGGAGTAATCCCACCATCTCCTTGGAACCGATGGAGGGCATCACCTCACGAGCAGACAGAGGACCGGTATTCCGGCGACGCTCCCACCACGCCGCCATCGCAGCCCTCAGCTCAGCAGTTCCAGCAGTGAGCGGGTAGGAGGGCGCCTGAGCGGCATTCGTGAGAGCTTCTGTGGCGACCGCAGGCGTAGGGTCAATCGGCGAACCCACGGAGAGATCGATCAGACCTCCGGGGTGTCCTGAGGCGCGCTCACGATAAGAGTCGAGTGAATCCCACGGAAAATCGGGGAGCGTGAGGCTCACCAGAGACTAGTTCTGTGGAGGCAAAGCGGAGACAACGGCGTGATCCTTGTGAATGACGCCGACCTTGGCTGCTCCACCGGGTGACCCCACCTCCACAAAGAACTCGACGTTCGCTGTGTAGTACTCCGACCACTGCTCTGGCAGGTCGTCCTCGTAGTAGATAGCTTCGACCGGGCATACGGGTTCACAGGCGCCACAATCCACGCACTCATCCGGGTGGATGTAGAGCATCCGATCTCCCTCATAGATGCAATCGACCGGGCATTCATCAATGCAGGCACGGTCTTTGACATCGACACAGGGAAGAGCGATTACGTAGGTCACGGCTGGTGGGTCCTCTCGGAGCGTTCTACTGCCCTATCGTAACGGGTTGTCCTGGGCGGAAACCGTGGCCACGCGATTGCTCCCACCACCAGGAGCGTGGTTCCGCCGAGAAGAACTAGACCTGCAGTGTCGGCGATGATGAGCACCGATCCGTTGCCATCGACTCCTGCCAGCATCATGAGCGCTCCCACAATGCCGACACTGGCCCAGACAATCGGGTAGCGCTCCACAAACAGTGTCCTGACCCCGGCAACCGCCAAGGCCACCAAGACCAGTGCCACGGTAAGCCCCCACGGGAAAAGAACCCCGTGGTAGAGGCTTGCAAAGGTCCCCACGGTGATCCCGAGAATGAGGGTGGTGAGCGACCTCAGAACCCTTCGCATCAGGGGCGGGCGGCTCACTGATCGAGTCTTTGCATCCACCCGTGAGGATCGGCTGCGCGACCGTATTGAATGTCAATGAGTTGTGAACGCAGAGCCATCGTTACCTCGCCAGGAGGGGCATCAGCAGAACCTATAGTGAAGTCCGGAGCCTTCAGCTGGCCGATCGGAACCACAGTGGCAGCAGTTCCACACGCAAACGCTTCCACGATGTCTCCTGATGCAAAGCCCTCACGCCACTCATCAATGGTGATGGGGCGTCGCTCGATGGTGTGACCAGCATCCTCTGCGAGCTGCAAGACAGAATCTCTCGTGATGCCCTGGAGAATCGTCTCGCTGTGAGGAGTGACCAGAGTTCCATCTTTATAGACCAGGACCACGTTCATCCCGCCGAGCTCCTCCAAGTAACGTCCTTCCTCGGAGTCCAGGAACAACACCTGCTTGCAGTCGTTCTCAGCAGCCTCAGTTTGGGCAACCAAGGAAGCAGCGTAGTTGCCTCCGGCCTTCGCGGCACCCGTTCCGCCCTTACCGGCGCGGGAGTAATGCGTGGAGAGCCAGATAGACACGGGGCTCACGGTGTCACCAAAGTAGGGGCCCACGGGAGAGGCAATGATGTAGAAGGCGACCTTCTTTGCTGGCCTCACCCCCAGGAATGCCTCCTTGGCAAACATGAAGGGTCGAATGTAGAGAGACGTTTCAGGGGCGCTCGGAACCCAGGCGCCATCGACGGCAATGAGTTCTTTGAGTGCCTGGAGGAAATACTCCACCGGAAGCTCAGGCAATGCCATCCGCTTCGCGGATCGCTGCAAACGAAGAGCATTTTGGTCGGGCCGGAAGGTCCAAATAGAGCCATCTTTATGACGGTATGCCTTCATGCCCTCGAAGATCTCTTGGCCGTAATGCAGGACAGAGGCGGCAGGGTCAAGGGGAATCGGTCCGTAGGGCTGGACGCGAGGACGATGCCAGCCGCCCTTCTCTGACCAGCAAATATCGACCATGTGGTCGGTAAACACTGTGCCAAAGACGGGATTATCCAAGACAGCCTGACGCTCCTCGTCAGAAAGCGGAGCAGGATTCGGGGTGACCTGGAACTGGATGTCCGGAGTCGCCATGGGGAGCGAAATCGTCATGGAAGTCTCTCTTGGGTGCTGAACTGGAGGGATAGTACGCGACAGCCTACTGGCAATGATGGCTTGGCTTCTAGGGCTCTTTAGCCGAGAAGAGCTCGAATCGCCTCGCCAATCTCCGAGGTGCTTCGAGGATTACCGGCCTGTGCTCGCGAGGCAACATCCTGTGTCACCGCCTGGACAATCCTGTCGGCTAGCTCAGGGAAACCTCGGTGCTCCAGCAGTAACGCAGCAGACATGATGGCTGCCGTGGGATCAGCTGTGCCTGTCCCCGCAATGTCCGGCGCTGAGCCGTGCACTGGTTCAAACATGCTGGGGAACGAGCCGCTGGGGTTGAGGTTCGCAGACGCCGCCATCCCAATGCCGCCACCTACCGCGCCCGCGAGATCTGTGATGATGTCTCCAAAGAGGTTGTCTGTCACGATGACGTCAAATCTCGAGGGATCGGTGACCATGAAGATTGTTGCGGCGTCGATGTGGAGATAGTCGACCTCGACACCGGGATAGTCAGCCTGGACTTCTCGAACGACGCGAGACCACAAGCTTCCCGCATGGACGAGCACATTGGTTTTGTGGACGAGTGTCAGTTTCTTGCGCCTGCTCATTGCTGTGTCGAACGCAAAACGAACGACCCTCTGGACACCGTGGGCAGTGTTCACCGACACTTCCGTCGCGATTTCCTCCGGTGTTCCGGTGCGCAGTGAACCACCGTTACCCACATAGGGACCCTCAGTGCCTTCTCTCACGACAACAAAGTCGATGACCCCAGGGTTCGAGAGAGGGGATTCGACTCCCGGAAGCAACACAGTGGGGCGGAGGTTCACATAGTGATCAAAGGCGAAGCGCAGCTTCAGCAATAACCCTCGCTCGATAATTCCGCCTTGAAGCTTAGGGTCCCGGGGATCGCCACCAACAGCACCCAACAAAATCGCATCATGGGCCGAGAGTTTGGTGAGCGTCTCGTCCGAGAGGATCTCTCCAGTCTCCAGATAGTGACGGGCTCCCAGCGCATAGGTGGTCTCCTGAACATCGAGAACCCCAGTAGAGACAAGCTTCAGGGTTTCCAGCGCCTCCGCTGTTACTTCAGGCCCAATGCCATCGCCAGGGATTACCGCGAGATTCAGTGACTGCGTCATGCCACCAGCCTAAAGCTCGGGACCAGATTCCACAGAAGCACGCTGGTCATGGATAAACCAGAGAGCCTCCGCAACTGCACTCGCATCCGCCAGTCGATAAGGGGCGATTGTCTCGCCTCCACCCACGCGGATTCCCACATCATGCGCTTCCAAGACAGCGAAACCATCCTCATCGGTTCGATCATCTCCGGCGAAAAGAACTGCGGAAGGTCGAAGACGTCGCCTGATCTCCTCAATCCCGTCGCCCTTGGTTGCTTCCTGAATGGAGCACTCCACAATCCCGTGACCGGTTCGCACCACCAAATCTCCACCCCAGGCATCACACACGTGATGGGCAGCTGATTCAGCATCTTGTGCCACCGGCTGTTCCACTCCCCTGGTGTGAAGAGCTAAACCGAAAGGCTTGTGTTCCAACCTGGTCCCCGGGTGGGCTTTCACTACTGCGTCAAAAGCCTCGGTCAAATCAACCGGAACCAACCATGGAGTCTCATAGCTCGTGACGTCCCCGGGAGAGAGCACTTCGATTCCGTGAGACCCGACGA
>CAYGLJ010000071.1:0-3985 GCA_964350865.1 uncultured Microbacteriaceae bacterium | reverse complement strand
ACTCCCCGAACCTGCCGCCCGTCGAGAGTATGTTGCGAGCACTCACGCTCTCGAGTACCTCCGCCCGAACACGGGAAGACATCTTTACCGCACCCAGCCAGTGGCAACCCCATGGTCGTGTCTTTGGAGGCCAGGTGATGGCTCAAGCTGCGCTCGGCGCAATGCACACCATCGCTGAGGACCGCATTATTCACTCACTCCACGGCTATTTCTTGCGCCCCGGTGACATTGAAGAAGAAATCACCTTCTCGGTTGACCGCATTCATGATGGACGATCTTTCTCGACGAGACGAGTCCAGGCCTACCAAAAAGGACAGCCCATCTTTTCGATGATTGCTTCCTTCCAAGACGAGGACCCCGGTCTTGACCACCAAGCTGTCATGCCGGAGGGAATTCCTGATCCCGAGTCGCTCCCGAGTGCCGCGGAGGTGCTCCAGGGAATCAACCACCCGGCTGCGGATATTTGGGCTAAGACACGAGCATTCGATCTGCGCCACCACCCTTCCTCTGTGTACGCGAGCGTCGATGGCGACCCTGTGCCTCATCAAGCAGTGTGGATGAGAGCGTTGGATCGGTTGCCGGATGACCCCAACCTGCACCGCGCAGCCTTGGCCTACGCGAGTGATTTCAGCATCCTGGAACCTGTCATGAGAGCACATGGCATCAGTTGGGCAACGCCTGGTCTCAAGATGGCAAGTCTTGATCACGCCATGTGGTGGCACCGTTTTCACAGAGCTGATGAGTGGTTCCTCTACTCTCAGGAATCCCCGTCAGCACGAGGAGGACGAGGCCTTTCCCTCGGGCGTATCTTTGCTCAAGATGGGACCCTGGTCGCCTCAGTAGCCCAAGAGGGCATGATTCGCGTCCCCCAGTAGGAACCTAAGCGTTCGCGGGCTCCTCGGCAGGTGAATCCGTCAGTTCCAGAGGCTTAGTGGCAGAGCTCAGAATTGCCGAGAGGATCATCAGCGCCAGTGGTATCGAGAAAGCCACATAGATTCCGGTCACTTCACCGAGGCTCCCCAGAGCTGGCCCGACCGTAATGCTGGAGATGTAGACGACGGTGATAATCATGTTGATCCGATACGGAGCCTTCCGCGGCTCGTCGCTCATTGCGGCGACCGACATAGGGAAGCCCATTGACATTCCCAGACCCCACAGCACGAGGCCCACAAAGGGCAGAGCAATGACTTCAACCAGCATGAAGATCAAGATTCCCGATGCAGTGATGAGAGTGGAAAGCAAAACGGTGCGATAGCGGCCAATCTTCTCCACCACGAAACCGCCAATAAGGCGGCCAAAGGTCACGACAATCCACAGCATCCCAAAAGCGAAGGCTGCAGCAGAACCCGAGAAACCGGACACCGTGAGGGCAATAGGAACCCACGTTCCTGCGGATATTTCGGCCATGATGAATGAGAAGCCGATGATGGCGATCGTCAGGGTTCGCTTCTCTTTCCATGCCCCGAGCGCCATGGTGCGCTCTTCCCCTCGAGGACTCGAGAGGGGTTTGTCGCGATTCGGAAATTGAAGTGAACCCCAGACGGACACGATCGCTACGACCGCCGCGACTAGCAGATAGTTATCCGCGAGACTCCAGCCAGATCTGATGGCCAAGGAGGCTCCACCAGCCCCTAAGAGCATGCCCATCCCAAAGGCGGCGTGAATGGCGGGAAACAGACTCTTCGTCGACAACCGATCCACCGCAGTTCCCTCGAAGTTCCCCAGGAAATCAGCGATGGCCATGGGAAGCCCCATGGCAAAGAGTGCGATGGCGGAAATCACGAGATTTCCCTCCACTAGAGACACACCCAATGTGGCCATGGCAGCCGCACCCATGACGAAAATTCCCGTGCCCACCATTCTTGAACCAAACCGCAGGGTAAGCGCATTCGCGAACAAGATCCCCGCCAGTCCACCCAGCGGGAACAACATGACAAAGAGTCCCATTTGGGCGGTATTCAAACTCAGAGCCTGTTGAACCTCAGGTCCTCGAGAGAGCCAGGTCGAAAACAGTAGTGCTCGGGTAAAGAAAATGGCCGCCGCTGCAAGAGACCAGAACAGGATTTTAGGTTGGGTCACAAAGGAGGACAAAGGAAATCTTTCTAGTCGCGAGTGAGCTTGCGGTAGGTCGAGCGATGAGGCGCCGCTGCATCGGGGCCTAAGCGCTCAATCTTGTTCGCTTCGTATGACTCGAAGTTTCCTTCAAACCAGTACCACTTGGCGGGGTCTGCTTCGGTTCCTTCGTAGGACAGGATGTGGGTGGCAATCCGGTCGAGGAACCAGCGATCGTGGGTAATCACCACTGCGCAGCCAGGGAATTCCAGGAGCGCATTTTCCAAACTGGAGAGTGTCTCCACATCAAGGTCGTTGGTGGGCTCGTCGAGGAGCAGGAGGTTCCCGCCTTGCTTGAGGGTGAGGGCAAGGTTCAGACGGTTTCGCTCTCCACCGGAAAGAATGCCCGCCTTTTTCTGCTGGTCAGGACCCTTGAACCCAAAGCTGGAGACGTATGCCCGGGAGGGGATTTCGACGTTCCCTACCTGGATGACGTCCAATCCATCAGAGACGACCTCCCACAACGTCTTGTTCGGGTCTATACCTGAACGATCCTGATCGACATAGGAGAGCTTGACGCTCTCTCCGACGATGAGCTCGCCAGCATCCAGCGACTCGAGGCCCACGATGGTTTTGAAGAGGGTCGACTTTCCCACACCATTTGGGCCGATGATTCCCACAATTCCGTTGCGAGGAAGAGAGAAGCTCAAATTGTCGATGAGGACCCGGTCCCCAAAACCCTTCTTCAGGGACTTGGCCTCCAAGACCTGCTGACCGAGCCTCGGGCCCGGAGGAATCTGAATCTCTTCGAAATCAAGCTTCTTAGTGCGCTCGGCCTCTTCCGCCATCTCTTCGTATCGGGCCAGACGAGCCTTTGACTTGGCCTGGCGACCCTTCGCGTTGGAGCGAACCCACTCGAGTTCATCGGCAAGTCGCTTCGCGAGTTTCTGATCTTTCTTGCCCTGGACCTGAAGGCGCTCTGCCTTCTTCTCAAGGTAGGTCGAGTAATTGCCCTCGTAGGGATACAAACGGCCGCGATCAACTTCAGCAATCCACTGTGCGACGTGATCGAGGAAGTATCTATCGTGGGTAATCGCAATAACGGCACCCGGGTACTTGGACAGGTGCTGCTCCAGCCAGAGGACACTCTCCGCATCAAGGTGGTTGGTGGGCTCGTCGAGCAGCAGCAGATCGGGTTTTTCGAGAAGTAACTTACAGAGCGCTACGCGGCGCTTCTCACCTCCGGAGAGGTGGGTAATGGAGGCATCTGAGGGTGGGCATCGCAAAGCGTCCATCGCTTGCTCGAGTTGCGAGTCGAGATCCCAGGCATCCGCGGCGTCAATGGCTTCTTGGAGAGTGCCCATTTCTGCGAGGAGCGAATCAAAATCTGCGTCTGGGTCAGACATGGCCGCGGAAATCTCGTTGAATCGGACAATCTTGTCGTGAATCTCACGAACACCATCGCGGACGTTTTCGAGGACAGTTTTGGAGTCGTCGAGCTCGGGTTCCTGCAGCAGAATTCCGACGGAATATCCAGGGGTCAGTGCCGCGTCACCGTTCGAGGGCGTATCAAGCCCCGCCATGATCTTGAGAATGGTCGACTTACCGGCACCATTTGGGCCCACCATGCCGATCTTCGCCCCGGGGAAGAAGGACATGGTGACGTCGTCCAAAATGAGCTTGTCGCCCACCGCTTTACGCGCACGGACCATTGTGTAAATGAATTCAGCCATAGGTTCCTAGTCTAGGCACTTTGGCTGCCGGGGCCTTGCGACTAGAGCTCTTCGTCCTCGTCTTCTTCGGGGTCGTCCTCGAGGATTGTCCGTGCCACTTTGGTGTAATCGGTAACACCCCAATAGAGATCGTGGCCCAGACTGTCTGCTTCAATCTCGACGCTGGTGCCAGAGCGGTCATCATTGGACCAGTCGCGAAC
>CAYGLJ010000070.1:0-4149 GCA_964350865.1 uncultured Microbacteriaceae bacterium | reverse complement strand
TCCCTGACTCCCCCTCTGTCATTGGCCTGAGAGTTTCGAGCAGTGTTGCTCTTTCACCGTCGGCGGGAATGGTGGCATTCCGCTTTCCAGAGTGGCTTCACTGCGCGGTACTGATGACCTGAGAGATTGGCGGGGAGGCTTGCTCCTTCGGTGACACCGCAACATCCGGTGTCTCTCCCGCGCAGTACATAGCCCTGTATGCAGTTATAGGGGAACGATAGCAGTGGCACCTGAGCTAAACCCACGCCACACCTTCAGCACTGGTTGAAACTTAGGCAAGCTCCACTAGCGCCTCATTCCGGCGCAAGAATACTGGCGTCATAGGTGGGTCATACCGCGCAAAAAATACTGCCCCTCGGGTTTCGCGCCCGGCGCGTGCAAGGCTCGCGAGCAACTTGGCCTGGGTTGCCTGGGCATGGCGCTCATCAAAACCCCCACGCCAGCGAAGCGTGGCGACGGTGGCATCAGGCTTCTCCACCACAGTCACGCTCGCGTCGGCGGGGACAGGGGCATTCTCGGGAGACATGCCCTCTGGCAGGACAAAGCTGATGGTGTGCCGGGCGTCAGACTGTGGCAGATGGGTGACCGGGGTCGTCATCGCTATCTGTTGACGTGACTGGTTAGCGCCTGAGATGTAACTGACCAGAGGGCGAAAGCCTGCATTGCCCGCATTCTGGAAGGGCGCTTCCACGTCCACAGAGATCAGGGTGTGAGCCGGATAGTGGCGGACTTCAACGCCCCCCGGGAGCTCCTCGAGGATTGTGTAGGGCTGGGATGCGACCACGAAAAACCACCTTTTGTCTCCCCGATAGTGTGGACCCTATGTCTGTAGATATCCAGAGAGCACAGGCTCTGTCTTCTCGAATTCCCTCTGATTTTGTCCTCGGATTTGCCACGTCGTCCTGGCAAATCGAGGGGTCCAGCCACACCCGGGGTCGGAGCATATGGGATGACTTCTCGGAAACACCGGGCAAAGTTCTTGATGGTGCCACCGCAGACCCGGCGTGTGATCACCTGAACCACATTTCGGAAGATCTTGACCTGATTCGCGACCTCGGAGCAAACGCTTACCGCTTCTCCCTCTCCTGGCCCAGGGTCATCCACGATGGCGTTGGCAGCGTCTCCGCAGCCGGGCTCGATGTCTACGACCGCATTGTGGATGGTGTGCTTGAGCGAGGCCTCACTCCCTACGCAACCCTCTACCACTGGGATCTCCCCTCCGCTCTGCAGGACAAGGGTGGCTGGCTGAACCCCGATAGCCACAAATGGTTTGCTGATTATGTCCACCTGGTTGCTGAACACTTCGGTGATCGGGTCGACACCTTCGCCACGCTCAACGAGCCCTGGGTCTCTGCATTCTTGGGATATGCCGCGGGTATTCATGCTCCCGGTGAGAAGGATGGCGCAGCAAGCCTGGAAGTGTTCTATCGCCTGATGGTGGCCAGCGGTCACGGCATCCAAGCTCTGAAGGCCGCGGGAGTAAAGAACCCAGGACTGGTACTGAACCTCACCACGATCATTGCTGAAGATGACGATGTGGCAGAACAAGCGCACTTCATCGATGGCCTACAAAACCGTATCTTCCTCGACGTCCTCGCCGGTCGCGGACTTCCCGACGACGTCGTTGACAAGACCTCGTCCATGACCGATTGGTCTTTTGTCACCGAATCAGGATTATCCACCGCTGCTGAGCCACTCACCTGGCTCGGCATCAACTACTACACCCCCACCAGAGTCGCCTCCAGTGGTGTGAGCGCCGGAAAGATTGTCGGCCAAGGCGACAGTGTGTATCCAGGCGTCAGTGGAGTGAATTTTGTTCCCCAAGACCCCCGCACGGCGATGGGCTGGGAGATCCACGCCCCCAGCCTCACCAGTACCTTGATCGCCACGTCTGAGCGTTTGCCAGGAGTCCCCCTGTATGTCACTGAGAATGGTGCAGCGTTTGATGACGTGGTCTCCGAGGACGGCATTCACGATCACGACCGAGTGGACTACTACGACTCCCATCTCCACGCAGCACTGGATGCCAGAGACCAGGGAGTGGACCTTCGCGGGTACTTTGCCTGGTCACTCTTTGACAACCTGGAGTGGGCAGAGGGCTGGACTAAGCGGTTCGGTGTTGTGCGCGTGGATGCGGACACCCAAAAGCGCACGCCTAAGGACAGCGCACTGTTCTTGCGCGAGGTCTATCGCAGCGTTTCTTAGCCCTTGACGGACCCTGCCAGCAGGCCACGAACGAAGTAGCGCTGCAGGGCAAAGAACACAATCAACGGCACCACGATGGAGACGAACGCTCCCGCTGTCAGGACCTCCCAGCCGGACCCTCTGGTTCCGACCATTTCAGCTAGTCGCACCGTCATCGGCGCGACGCTCTTGGAGCCTGCACCAAAGGTCAACCCGACCAGCAGGTCGTTCCACACCCACAGGAACTGGAAAATCAAGAACGACGCAATAGCGGGGATGCTCAGCGGCAACACGATCTTGGTGAACATGGTGAACCAGTTGGCCCCGTCCACTCGGCCTGCCTCAATCAGTTCCCGAGGAATCTGGCGCAAGAAATTGTGGAGCAAGAAGATGGCCAACGGCAGGCCGAAGATGGTGTGGGCTATCCAAATCGGAATATACGTTCCCGTGATCCCGAGGCTTGGAATAAGGGTGACGCCACCGATCACGAGGCCCTGAGAGAACAACTGCAGGAGAGGGACAAGAGTGAGCTGAAGTGGCACCACCTGGAGCGCGAAGATGGTGAAAAAGATGGCGTCTCGGCCTTTGAAGTCAAACCATGCCAAAGCGTAGGCGGCAAACACCGCGAGGGTGATGGGGAAGATCACCGAAGGGATGGTCACCGCGAGGCTGTTGAAGAAGTACTGGAACATGGGTGGGTTCACACCGGTTCCCACAAACAGCACTCGTTCGTAGTTCTCAAACGAAATATTGGGGTTGGCAAAGAACGTCCACCACCCGGACGAATTAATGTCCTTCTCCGGGCGAATGGAGGTCACCAACAAGCTGAAGGTCGGAATCGTCCACAACACAGCGATGACAATGGCCGCTGCGGAGGCGACCGGCGAGCTGAAAATGTCTTTGGCGCGCTTCTTCTGAAGCGGGCTGAGGCGCAGGCTTGCAGTGTTGGCCATTATCGCTCCGTCCTCTCGAGCCTCAGCTGTCGCACGTTGTACCAAATAATGGGCACCACTCCAAGAAAGAGAATGACGGCAAGAGCAGAGCCCTGACCGTAGTTCAGTTGCCTGAAGGACTGCGCATACATTTCATTGGCGATCACGTTCGTCTGGAAATTTCCTCCGGTCATCGTGCGTACGATGTCGAAGACTTTCAGCGTGCCAATGGTGATGGTGGTGAGCACCACCACCACGGTGCCCCGGATCATGGGCAATGTGACACGAATGAACCGACGCCAGTTCGATGCTCCATCGAGCATCGCAGCTTCGACAATCTCGTCGGGCACGTTCTTCATGGCAGCGGAGAGGATGACCATGGCAAACCCGGTCTGAATCCAAATCAAGACGGCAATCAAAAAGAAGGTGTTACCGGGAGCCTCGAGAAGGAAGTTCCTCGGCTCTATCCCCACACCTCGAAGGATTGCGTTGAGAAGACCAATCTCGACCTTGTCTTCGTTCGGTTCAAAGTTGTACATGAAGCCCCAAATGACACTGGCTCCCACAAAAGAGATCGCCATGGGCATAAAGATGAGAGACTTCACCACCGCCGCGCGCTTCATCCGATCCGTCATGTACGCGATGGCCAGGCCAATGAGGGTTGAGACGATGGGGACAAAAATGACCCAGAGGACGGTGTTGCGCAAGACGATCTGAATCTCAGGGATCGTGAACGCCCAGATGTAGTTATCAAGACCAATGAAATTCTCGCTGCGCTTGTCCATGAAGGACATCCATATCGTGCGGAGCGCGGGATAAATCAATCCGACCAGAAGCAGCAACAGTGCGGGGCCGAGAAAGACTCCGTAGCGGAGCCAGCCCTGCCACTTCACAGAGGCTCTTGAGCCAATCAGGAAGAGCGCGTAGATGACGGCGCCAAAGGCCACCAGGGAAATGACAAGCAGAGTCAGATTAGGACCTATGACATCCCATACAGATCCACGCATTAGTTCCGAATCACTCTCCCTGTCTA
>CAYGLJ010000069.1:2118-4196 GCA_964350865.1 uncultured Microbacteriaceae bacterium | reverse complement strand
ATCCTGACGATGGAAGCGTTTGAGAACGCTATTGCCGTGGGGATGGCACTCGGTGGCTCCACCAACATCGTCCTTCACCTGCTGGCGATCGCGAACGAGGCAGAGGTTCCTCTCACGCTGGCGGACTTCAACAGAATTGGGGACAAGGTCCCTCACATCGCCGACGTAAAGCCGTTTGGACAGTACGTCATGAACGACGTTGATCGCTATGGCGGGCTCCCGGTGCTCATGAAAGCTCTGCTCGATGAGGGACTGCTCCACGGCGATGCCCTCACTGTTACCGGAAAAACAATGGCCGAGAACTTGGCGGAGCTTGACCCTCCAGCGCTCGATGGCAAGGTCTTGCGCTCACTGGACAACCCTTTCCACGCCACCGGAGGAATCACCATCCTGCACGGTTCGCTCGCTCCTGAAGGAGCGGTCGTGAAGACCGCTGGTTTTGATTCCGCTGTGTTTGAGGGTCCTGCACGCGTCTTCGAGCGTGAGCGCGAGGCCATGGATGCGCTCGCCGAGGGACGCATCAATAAGGGTGACATCGTGGTGATTCGCTACGAGGGCCCCAAGGGTGGGCCTGGAATGCGCGAGATGCTCTCCATCACCGCCCGAATAAAGGGTGCGGGATTAGGCAAGGATGTATTACTCTTGACAGACGGTCGATTCTCAGGCGGCACAACCGGACTGTGTATTGGCCACGTAGCTCCCGAAGCAGTGGATGCAGGACCTATTGCATTCGTAAGGGATGGTGACCTGATTCGGGTTGATATTCCATCCAGGACGCTCGATCTTCTCGTCGATGACGACGAACTGGAAGCACGCCGTGAAGGCTGGGCACCGCTTCCTCCCCGCTACACCCGTGGTGTGCTGGCGAAATACTCCAAGCTCGTCAAGTCAGCTTCTCTGGGTGCAGTGACCGGGTAACACCGTCGACTTCGACACCCCTACCTAACGAAAAGCAGTGAACACATGAGTGATACGTCCATGGGCACTCTGGACCAGGAGACACCAGAGCTGTCTCCTGAAGAACAGCGCAAGGCACAGTTGGCTGCCAAGGCGCCCGTCCTCACGGGCTCCGGAGCCATTCTCAAGAGCCTCGAGTTGCTCGGCATCAAGGACGTCTTCGGGCTGCCCGGTGGTGCGATTATGCCCTTCTATGACGAGCTCATGTCTGCCGACAAGATCCGCCACATCCTTGTTCGCCACGAACAAGGTGCCGGTCACGCTGCGGAAGGCTATGCAGCCTCCTCGGGAAAACTTGGCGTCTGTATAGCCACCTCTGGCCCTGGTGCCACCAACTTGGTAACGGCGATCGCTGACGCCCACATGGACTCAGTCCCTCTGCTTGCCATCACCGGTCAGGTCTTCTCCACCTCGATGGGAACTGATGCTTTCCAAGAGGTGGATATCTCCGGTGTGACCATGCCGATCACCAAGCACTCGTTCTTGGTGACCAAGCCCGAAGAAATCCCGGGTGTGATTGCTGCCGCTGTCCACATCGCGACCTCTGGTCGCCCCGGCCCCGTGTTGGTGGACGTCACCAAAGACGCCCAGCAGAAGTCTGCACCGTTTATTTGGCCACCAGAGATTGATCTCCCCGGTTACCACCCGGTGACGAAGGCGAACGCGAAGCAAGTCCAGGTTGCTGCGCAAATGATTGCGGAAGCCTCGAAGCCTGTTTTGTATGTGGGTGGTGGAGTCATTCGTGCGGGAGCTCACAAAGAGCTCGCAGCGTTTGCCAACAAGGTGGGCGCTCCAGTAGTCACCACTTTGATGGCGAGAGGTGCTTTCCCCGACTCGAGCCCCCTGAATCTCGGTATGCCCGGTATGCACGGGACCGTCCCCGCTGTTTTGTCTTTCCAAGAATCTGACCTCTTGGTGGTACTCGGTGCTCGATTTGATGACCGGGTGACCGGAAAAGCTAGCGAGTTTGCTCCCAACGCCAAGGTCATCCACGTGGACATTGACCCCGCAGAAATTGGCAAGATTCGTCACGCAGAGGTGCCCATTGTGGGTGATGTGAAGGATGTGCTGGGTGACTTGCTGAGTGCCTTCAACCAGGCCGCAAAAGCACACAAGCCCGA
>CAYGLJ010000069.1:0-2018 GCA_964350865.1 uncultured Microbacteriaceae bacterium | reverse complement strand
GCTGCCATGGGTGCGAAAGTTGCCGAGCCTGAGCGTCTGGTGTGGGCAATTGATGGTGATGGCTGCTTCCAGATGACCAATCAGGAGCTTGCAACCTGCACGATTAACAACATTCCGATCAAGGTTGCCATCATCAACAACTCATCGCTGGGAATGGTTCGTCAATGGCAGTCACTGTTCTATGACGGACGCCACTCGTTCACCGATTTGAACACGGGTCACGAGACCGCCATGATTCCTGATTTTGTTAAGCTCGCAGACTCCTATGGAGCGCTCGGCATTCGGGTGCGCACCAAAGAGGAAGTTGAGCCCGCCATCAAGCTCGCTATGGAGACCAACGATCGCCCTGTGGTGATTGACTTCATCGTGTCCAAGGACTCGATGGTGTGGCCGATGGTCCCCCAGGGTGTGGGTAACTCCCAGGTGCAATATGCCAGGGACCACGCGCCTGAGTGGGACGAGGAGTAAGCATGAGCCACGTACTCTCCCTCCTCGTGGAGGACAAGCCAGGTCTGTTGACCAGGGTCGCAGGCCTTTTTGCCCGTCGTGGATTCAACATTGAGTCACTCGCTGTGGGAAAGACCGAGATCCCAGGTCTCTCTCGCATCACCGTGGTGGTTGATGTGGAGGACCTTCCTTTGGAGCAGGTCACCAAGCAGCTGAACAAGCTCGTGAATGTTCTGAAAATTGTGGAGCTCGAGCCGGAACAGTCTGTTGCCCGGGAGCACATGCTGATCAAGGTGCGGGTGGATAACTCCACTAGGTCACAGATTCTTGAAGCGACCAACCTGTTCCGCGCCCGAGTCGTGGATGTCGTCACCGATGCCCTCGTGATTGAGGTCACCGGTGACACCGCAAAGGTTCGAGCCCTCTTGAAGGTGCTCGAGCCCTATGGCATCAAAGAAATTGCTCAGTCCGGTCTCCTCGCCATTGGGCGAGGATCGAAGAGCATTTCTGATCGCATCAATAAGAACTAGGCTTTTGACTAACGCCCACTAATCAAGGAGACACGCAGTAGTGACTGACATCAAGTACGACAAAGACGCTGACCTCGGCATCATCCAAGGCAAGAAGGTTGCCGTTGTGGGCTATGGCTCTCAAGGACACGCTCACGCACAAAACCTCCGCGATTCAGGCGTTGAGGTGGTCGTGGCACTCAAGGATGGCTCTAAGTCCACTCCGAAGGCCCAAGAAGCTGGTTTCCAGGTGATGAACACTGCGGATGCCACCAAGTGGGCCGATGTCATCGTGATTCTTGCACCAGACCAGCACCAGCGTCACCTCTATGCAGAGGACGTTGCCCCGAACCTCACCGAGGGTAAAGCGTTGGTCTTTGGGCACGGCTTCAACATTCGTTTTGGCTACATCAAGCCCCCCGCGACTGTCGACGTCATCCTGATTGCCCCCAAGGGCCCCGGACACACTGTTCGCCGCGAGTTCGAAGCAGGCCGTGGTGTTCCGGTCATCGTGGCAGTCGAAAATGACGCCACCGGTGGCGCGTGGGATCTCGCCTGGTCCTACGCGAAGGGCCTCGGTGCTCTTCGTGCCGGTGGAATCACCACCACCTTCACGGAGGAGACAGAAACAGACCTCTTCGGTGAGCAGGCTGTTCTCTGTGGTGGAACCTCCCAGCTCGTCCAGTACGGCTTTGAAGTTCTGACCGAGGCCGGGTACCAGCCAGAAATCGCCTACTTCGAGGTTCTCCACGAGCTGAAGCTCATCGTCGACCTCATGTGGGAGGGTGGCATCGCCAAGCAGCGCTGGTCCATCTCTGACACCGCTGAGTATGGCGACTACGTCTCCGGCCCCCGCGTGATTTCTCCGGACGTCAAAGAGAACATGAAGGGTGTCCTTGCGGACATCCAGTCCGGCGCTTTCGCAGAGCGCTTCATCGCCGACCAGGATGCCGGTGCTCCCGAGTTCCAGGCGCTTCGCGCCAAGGGCGAGGGACACCCCATTGAGGAGACCGGGCGTAAGCTCCGTGCGCTCTTCTCCTGGAAGCAGAGCGACTCTGACTA
>CAYGLJ010000068.1:0-4260 GCA_964350865.1 uncultured Microbacteriaceae bacterium | reverse complement strand
TTATCAACGACCTGGTCGCTGCGGTGTCCCCCGACACTGAGCGGACTGCTCGTGGCGAGATGACAGAGGCAGGAGTTGTTTTTGCCGACAACTGAGGCTCCCACCTACACCGTGGTGTCCTGTCACTATGGGGATCTTTTTTGGATCCAGCACATGCTGACCCAGGTCCAGGCGCTTTCCGGGGGTTCCGTGACCGCTGCGGTGATTGTGGATCAGTCACGAAATGCGGCTACGGAGCTTCGCGCCATGCCACTCGTGACCGAGGTGTTGACGTTTGAGCCTGACACAGCGCAGATTGCGGTGGAAGGACATGACCACCCTGCAGCACTCGATAGAGCACTCCAGCAGGGAACATTCACGACCTCTCACATCATCGTGATGGACTCGGATGCTTTCCCTGTCAGTCCTTCATGGATTTCCAAGCTGGACGATATCTCGCTGGCGCTGGTGCCCGGGAGTAAGTCGCAGACTCACCCGTGCTTGATGGTGTTTCCCAGCGAGCTTCGCGGCACAGTCAATTTCTCCGAGGACTACTTGGAGCGAGCGACCCGAAAGGGAGCCCCGGATACGGGTCGACGAGTGGGCAAGCAACTGCAGGAGACGGGCAGACCGGTGACTCTCCTCGAGCACACTCCGGCGTTCAATGGCTACCGGGGTTCCTTCTACCTGGAGGGCACCTACTATCACCACGGCCATGGTTCCTTCATGGCGGGGGATCACGACCAATACAAAGGGTTTGTATCCCAGGCCAGCGAGAAGCTCTATCGCAAGCGGGTCCTCCAGAATCGCTTCACGCTGACACCTCTGGACTTTGCCGGCCTTTTCATTCGGTATGTGTGGCGCCGTGTCACCAACCGACTTCGCTTAGCGCTGCGGGGACCCTCCGCTAAACCTCAGTAACTAGACCAGAAGCTGGTGCTCGGCGAGGTCTTTATAGAGCGCTGAGCTCACCAACAGCTCGTCGTGGGTTCCCACTGCATCGACTTGCCCGCCGTTTACGACGATGATCTGGTCACTATCGACCACGGTGGCCAGACGGTGAGCAATGACGACAAGGGTTCGGTTCCGGGAGACCTTGTCGATAGCGGTCTTCATGAGCAATTCATTGGGTCCATCGAGTGAGGAGGTGGACTCATCGAGGAGAAGGATGGGTGGGGCCTGGAGCAGAGCCCTCGCTATCGCGAGGCGCTGGCGCTCACCACCGGAGAGTAGAACTCCACCTTCGCCGACCTCAGCGTCGAGTCCAAGAGGGTCCCGATCTAAGATTCCCGTCAGATTGACCTCATCGAGAACGCTCAGCAGGTCCTGCTCACTCGCGTTCGGTGATCCAATCAGGAGATTGTCGCGAATACTTCCCGCGAGAACGGGGGCATCCTGCTCGACATAGCCGAACAGTGACCGAAGGGACTCTCTCGAGAGTGCAGTGATGTCGTGCCCAAAAACGCGAATGGTGCCCGATTGTGGGTCATAGAAGCGCTCCAGTAGGGAGAGGAGACTGCTCTTCCCCGCGCCACTGGGTCCGACAATCGCTGTCTTGCTCCCCACAGGGATGCCGAAGGTGACGTCTTGGAGGACGGTCGCGCGCTGAGGGGGAAGCGCCACCTCGCCAGTGGCGAGTGATTCGAGGTCGTGGGTGCCGAGAGTTTCGGCGAGGACTTTTTCGGCTTCGGTTTTGTGCGCAGACTCGGGGTATCTAAAGGACACTGACTCAAATTCAATGGCGAGCGCACCTTGGCTAGCGGGGGCGGACTCTTCCGTCACCAGATCAGAGTCGGTTTCACTCGGCAACGAGATGATTTCTTGGATGCGGCCCAAAGCTCCCAGAGCCTGGTTCACAGAACTAATCGCACCAAACGCTTGCCCCAGGGGCATGATCATCATGAAGAGGAAAAGAATGAAGGCGACTAAGTCAGCGACCGGGAGTGAACCGCTCGCAACCCTGAACCCGCCAACTCCGAGAACGACGAGGAAAGCGACCTGCAGCGCAATACCGGAGACGGGGACAACCAGGGCAGAAATCTTCGCCACATCCAAACCGAGCTTCCAAGCACCCTCAGCATCCTTCTCGACGCTCTGGATCTCGCGTTCCGTTGCGTTGGCGGCGCGGACTGTTCGCACGGCGCTGATGGCCCGCTCCACGCTGGAGGTGAGATCCCCCACCTTGTCTTGAGCTTTGCGGCTGGCGACTCGAATTCGCCGGGACAGCGTGACTACTGCGGTGACCGCAATGCTGACAACGAGCGCTGTCAACAGGAAGAGGAATCCGTCGAGGTAGATCATGGCGGCAACGGCGCCAACAAAGGTGAGAGCTCCACCCACAGCCTCCACAAGCCCCTGTGTGAGGACGGCTCGAAGGAGTGTGGTGTCACTGCCCACTCGAGAGACAAGATCTCCGGTTCGACGCTGGTCGAACTCGGAGATGGGGAGATTGAGCATCCGGCGGACCAGCGCTTTACGTGAGGAGAGAACGACTCCCTCACCTGTTCGCTGCAGCAGGTAATGGCGGAATCCCGACAATGCTGCGGAGGCCATGACCAGTGCCACAAGAATCCAGACCAGGTTGCCCAGAGGCTCCGCAGCTTCAACGACGGTGATGACCTGACTCACCACGAGGGGTTGAGCGAGTGTGGTGAAAGCCCCGGCAGTGCTGAGAATGATGACGAGCGTAAGAACCCGCTTGTGCTCGAGCAGAAAAGGCATGAGCTGACGAAAAGTGGCTCGTGGTGAACCATCGTCGGTGTCTCGATAGTTCATGCCGCGTCGACGTGAACCGAAACCCATACTCATGTGCGCTTCTCTCTGTTGGTCACTTACGAGTGTGCCCTATGGCAGGGGCTCCAGAGCTCGTGTTCGCTCCCCGATAAACTCCCACTGTGACCCAGGAGAAAGCTTCACGAGTGCTTCCCCAGCGGTCAAAGCTGGTGGGCGCCGCTCGCGTCCTGCGGATGAAGCTCGGTCATCTCCTGAGGGGGACACCCCATCCCGCGCCAGTGGGTCGCCCCGATTACTACACTCGCGAGTTGAATCCTGCCCTGTTCATTCGGGAGGCATCGGGTCTTCCCGTTCGATCGTTTGTTCCTGGTGGATATGCCGAAGTGGATCCCAGGGATGTCGCTCGCCAGTGTTATTCCCGCTATGGCGTGTATCCCCTGAACTTTTCCTTCCCGAGTCCCCGGGTGCAGGCCGAACCCTTAGCGCCACGACCACACTTCCTCTCGACCACCTATCCGGGAACGCCCCATTCCTTTACCAACTGGGAGGACTACCTCGAGGAGTACAGAGGCTCCTATTTCGCGCTCTCCACCAAGAAGGGCGGGTGGGATACGTTCCGGCACCTCGAGATTGTCTTTTCTGGAGCCATTCCCCTGATGCCAAGCCTCGGACAGTCTCATCCCTATGCTCTTGCTCACTACCCGAAACGCCTGTTGACTTCAGTTCTTGATTCCCTCATCGCAGAGGGTCCAGCACTTCCCGATGATGGCACCCGCGAATTTCTGGCCCAATGGTCACGGGATCACCTCACCACCCAGGCGATGGCCTCTTGCTTAGTTGACGTCTCGGAAATATCCACCGAGCGGGTCCTGTTTCTCGATCGGTCGCTCGCGTCCCGCACCGATTATTTGAGTGCGTTTACGTTTATTGGTCTGAGCGAAGTGCTGGGCCCACAGCTAGTTGCGGCATATGAGCCTTCTTACCTTTTCGACGATTACAACGGCGATACCTCTCGCTTCTATGGAAAAGGCTTTGGATACACGCGATCTATTCCGAGCGCACTTCGCAGCACAGAATCCCTGCCGATTGATGCTCCAGTCTCAGCACTACTCGAGATGGCGAAGAGCTCGTCCGCCATTGTGGTCGGGAACTACGACGCCAATCGCGAGTTAGTCGGGGATCTCCTCACCGCAGGCATCCCTCCACACAACATTGTGTGCGTGCTCGGGTCAGACCTTCCCCCGGATCGCTCACTACTTCGCGATATCCGGCGAAGCGGGATGACCTTCTTTGTTCGGGAGTTCGCTTCCTAGCGAAGCCCCTTCAGGACAAGGGCGGTGTGGAGGGCGGCTTCCGCCGCCTCGGCTCCCTTGTCTTCCGAGGAATCAGGGAGCCCTGCTCGGTCTAACCCCTGTTGCTCATCATCGAGGGTGAGAACTCCGAAACCCACAGGTTTACCTGTCTGGAGGGCAACATCGGTGAGGCCTGTCGTAGCGGCAGAGGACACATACTCAAAGTGTGGGGTTCCGCCTCGAATAATGACTCCGA
>CAYGLJ010000067.1:0-4268 GCA_964350865.1 uncultured Microbacteriaceae bacterium | reverse complement strand
AGGGAATCCACGCCATCGAGGTTCGCAATCTCGGACACTGAGTCGAGCGCCCCTCTGGTTTCGATCTGGATCATGCACACCCCGCGCGCTGTGTCCCGCACGGAGTGCGAACCCCAGCCGGCACTGCGGGTGTAGGAGGCGACTCCGCGCTGACCTGTCGGCGGGTAGTCGAAGTAGGAGACGCACTCTTTCGCATCTTCTACAGACTCAATCCGAGGCAGCATCACACCTGCTGCTCCTTGGTCGAGAACCCAGCCGACGACGGAGCGTTCCGGTCGTTGAACCCGCACTACGAGGGGAATGCCGGCTGCTGCAGCCGCTTGGACGCTCGGTCCCACCTGCTCGAGGGTGCCACCACCGTGCTCAAGGTCCAGGAGAACCCATTCACAGCCGGCAAGCGCTGCCACCTCAATGGCGGTGGTGCTCGCCAACCCCAGAAATGTCCCAGGGCTCATGGCGGGAGAGCTCAGGGTCTCCCGCAACATCCGTACTGCTCGGTCGTTATTCACCCGTGCCACTTCTGGCGGGCTAGACCTGCCTCATACTCGCTGCGCTTCTCGTCAATCCATGGCTGTTCGTGGACTTCGGCTGGTGCGACATCCCACCAGACATTGGCGCTGGGCAAATTGGCGTGGGGGACTGTGGGCACCACAATCACAAAGGGGCCATCGTGGTCGCGAGCCTCTTCCAGAGCCGCCCGAACCTCATCGGCGGTGTGAGGGCGAACCGCCTTTGCTCCCATACCTTCGGCCATCTTGACCAGATCAATGTCGAGGTAGTCACCTTCCAGGCGACCGGCGCCGTCTTCGGTGACCATCTGGTCGCCTTGGCGGTAGCGGAACTCGTTACCAAAGTGGGCACCCGTTCGCCACATCTGCAGTCTGCGGATCACCTGATATCCGTGGTTTTCCGAGATGACGAGGGTGAGGCGCAGGTTCTCTTGGCAGGCGGTAACCAGCTCGGTCGGTGCCATCACGAAGGTGCCATCGCCCACGAAACTGAGGACGCGCTTGGACTGGTCGGGGGTTGCCCACCGAACTCCCATCGCGGCGGGAACTTCGTACCCCATGCAGGAGAACCCGAACTCGAGGTGGCAGTGGCGACCATTCGTGGCATCCCACGCTTTTTGCAGGTCACCGGGAGGACCACCGGCTGCGGTAATGATGGTGTCACCCTCGCGGGAGGTCTCCTGCATCAGTCCAATCAGTTGAGCCTGGGTGAGGATCGCGTCGGTGGGTTCAGAGTCTGGCAAAGTGCTCTGGTCGAACACGGTGGAGGAGTCAAGGTATTCCGCACGGATACCCCACCACTCCTCCATGCGCTCCTTCACGGAGGATGCCCAATCGCTGGGCACTGTGTACGAGCCAAGCTCAGGGAGGAGCGCGGCGAGTGCCTTCTTGGCATCAGCGACTACTGTCGTCGCACCCTGCTTGATGCCATCGTGTTCGCAGACGTTAATGGAGGCAAACTTCACGTCGGGGTTATCAAACATCGACTGTGATCCGGTGGCGAAGTCGCCCATTCTGGTGCCAATGTGAACGATGAGGTCGGCTTCGGAGACGACGATCCGGGTCTGGGGTGTTCCCTCCAGGCCGATTCCGCGCAAGTGCCAGGGCCCCGGGTTTTGGATGGCTCCCTTGCCGCCAAACGTCTCCGCCACAGGAATACCGGTGGCGTTGGCCAGTGCTTCCAGCTCCGGTGTGGCACCCGAGTAGTGAATGCCACCCCCAGCGACGATCACTGGCTTTTTCGCGGCCTTGATCATGGCGGCAACCGCCGTGATCTCTTCAGCCTCAGGAGTGGGGCGTCGGATAATCCAGTCGCGCTCCTCAAAGAACTCGACGGGGTAATCAAAGGCGTGGGATTGCACATCCTGGGGCAGGGAGATCACCACGGCGCCGGTTTCCGCGGGGTTGGCCATCACGCGGAATGCCTGGGGCAGGGAGACCAACAACTGTTCGGGCCTGGTGATCCGGTCGAAGAATCGTGAGATCGGGCGAAACGCATCGTTCACGGAGACATCAGGACCGCCGGGGTATTCGAGCTGCTGGAGCACGGGCCCTTGACGCCTGGTCGCATACACATCACCGGGGAGTAGCAGGAGGGGGATGCGGTTGATGGTGGCAAGCGCTGCCGGGGTGACCATGTTCATGGCACCGGGTCCCACGGAGGCGGTGACCGCCAAGGTTTGGTGGCGTTTCTGAGCCTTGGCAAACGCCACCGCGCTGTGGGCGAGTCCCTGCTCATTACGCCCCTGCACGAAGGGGAGGTCATCACTGAACTGGTCGAGAGCCTGTCCGAGCCCCGCCACGTTACCGTGTCCAAAAATTCCGAGCGCTGCGGGGACGAAACGCTGCCGGTGACCGTCCGCGACGCTGTACTGGGCGGCCACAAACTTCACCACGGCCTGAGCAACCGTGAGGCGGATCGTTTTCCCTGATGTTCCCTGAGTCATTGTTGGTGTCCTTAACTGTGCTGGTGACCTGAGGTTAGACGCGTGAATGCATGATGACAGTTTTCCACTCTGTCATCTCGTTCACGGTGGTGCGGACTCCTTCTTTGCCGATGCCGCTGGATTTCATGCCGCCATAGGGCATCAAATCGGCGCGCCAGAGAGGAGTCCAGTTGATGTGCACGACACCGGAGTCGATCTCGCGCATCGCGCGGATTGACTCATCCTGGTCGTGGGTGAAAATTCCCGAACCCAGACCGTATTTGGTTGAGTTCGCCAGTTCGATCGCGTGCTCGAGGTCACGCGCTGAGGTAATCGACACCGCGGGCCCGAAGAGTTCCTCCTGGGCAAACTCGTGATCACCCTCCACGCCATCCACGATGGCAGGGCTGATCAGAGTTCCCGAGCGCTCACCCCCGGTAAGCAGGCGGGCGCCATCGGCGACAGCTTTCTGGATGGCGCTCTCCACCCGGATTGCTTCGCTTTCGGTGACGAGTGTTCCGACCATGGTCTCTTCCTTCGTGGGATCACCGATGGTGATGGCCTCGACCTTAGGAATCAACACCGCGAGGAAGTCTTCTCGAACGGATTCTTCGACGATGATGCGCTGGGCCGCGATACAGACCTGACCGGCATTCACATAGCCACCCAACGAGATGGAGTGGGCGGCCTGCTCCAGGTCAGCGTGCTGGGTCACGATAACCGGGGACGAGGCTCCGAGCTCCAGCGAGAGTTTCTTAATACCGGCAATCTTCGTGATCATCTCACCGACTCGAGTCGAGCCGGTGAAAGAGACCTTGTTGACTCGCGGGTCAGCCACGAGTTGGGTGCCGATTTCGCTCCCGGAGCCATTGAGCACGCTCAGAACCCCCGGGGGCAAACCTGCATCGAGGAAGCACTGGGCCAGAGCAATAGCGGTGAGGGGTGCTGAGAGTGCAGGCTTCAGGATGACGGAGTTCCCGGCGGCGAGTGCTGGGCCCACTTTATGGAGGACCAGGAGGGAGGGGTAGTTGAACGGGGTGATCGCCACCACAACCCCGACGGGCTGGGGGAGAGTGAAACCGATCTTGTCGAACCCGGTTCCTAAGTTTGCATCCAGGGGAAGCGACTCCCCATAACGCTGAGAGCCTTCGAAAGCGGAGAGGCGAATGATTTCGCCAGCCCTCGTGGCTTCGCCTCTGGCCTCTCGAATGCTCTTGCCCATTTCGGAGCTGATGGTGTGAGCGAGCGATTCAATGCGTTCATCGGCGAGAGACGCGGCCTTGAGCAAGATGGCGGTGCGCTGGTGTGCGGGGGTGTTGCGCCAGAGGGCAGCTCCGGTAACAGCGCTCTCGAGAGCAGCCTCCGTGTCCGAGGGGCTGGCGAGGACAATTTCTTCGAGGGCATCACCGGAGTAGGGGGATCGCACGGTGTGCAGGACCGAGTTCTTCCTGGTGGTCCAGGACCCCTCCAGCAAGAGTCCGGTTGCGGTCATGTCGCGCCTCCTCCGGCGGAATCAACAACTTTGTTCTGACAAACTCTAGGGCGTTCAGCGGAAGTTGTCACATCGGGCTGGTGACAATAATCGACCTTTGGTAAGGGCCATTCGTGGTCTGAGGTGGCCCTATATTGTCCGTATTTACTGAATTCTTGACCCCCGGGTGCTCGCGGGGAAAAGGTTGCGGTTCGGTAACAACCTGGTGGTTTGGTACTCTTTTTGTCAATACAAAGTCGATAATCGTCTTTAGGCGCCCTCCATCGGGAGTGCGCCATCCCTAATAGTAAGTAACTCAAGGATGAGAGGTCCGAATTTGGATATCAAGAAATTCGCCGTTCT
>CAYGLJ010000066.1:0-4444 GCA_964350865.1 uncultured Microbacteriaceae bacterium | reverse complement strand
TTCCTTGGATGATGTCATATCCCAGGCCGCCGAGGCCGACGTAGGCGACGAGTGTCGCGGTAGCAACGATCTGGAGGACAGCTCCGCGAAGGCCTCCGAGTAGCAAAGGAAGCGAGAGGGGGATCTCGACCGTCCAGATTATTTGCCACTCCGTCATTCCCTGGGCGCGGGCTGCATCGATGGTGGCACGAGGTATCTGGTGCATTCCGGAATACGCCCCCGCCATCAACGGGGGAATTCCGAGTAACACCAGCGCCACGAGAGATGCCGTGACACGCTCCGAAACTCCCAAGATAAGAACAAGCAACAGGATGAGGCCAAAGGACGGCAACGCGCGCGCCGCACCCGTAATACCGACAACCCAGGTGCCTCCACGACCCGTGTGTCCAATGAAATAGCCAATAGGCACGGCGATCACCGCTGCGATGAAGGTTGCACTGAGGGTGTAGAGGAGGTGCTCGAGCGTGCGCTGGGGAATGGAGCCCTCTCCCTGATACTGCTCAGCCGAGAAGAGCCAGATCACAGCGTCGAGAAAAAGTTCCATTAGGCACCTGCCTGAGCTGGCTGTTGTGCCACGCGAGACCAGGGCAAAATGATGCGACCCAGCAGCACCAGGACGGCATCAAACAGCAGAGCCACGAGGAACGTAATCACGACTCCGGTCATGACTTCCGGGATTATTCTGCGCTGAAAACCATCCGTGAACAGGTATCCGAGGCTCTGGATACCGACCAGGACACCTACCGTCACCAAACTGACAGTGCTGACCGCCACCACTCTCAATCCGGCGAGCAACACCGGGCCGGCGAGTGGCAACTCGACCGCAAAAAAACGCCCCCATTCGGCATATCCCAGTGCCGTAGCGGAGCGAAGGGCTTGTGGCTCGATGCTGGCAAAAGCATCGGCCACAGTGCGGACCATAATCGCCACCGCATAGATCGTCAGCGCAATGATCACATTGGCTTCAGACAGCACTGAGATTCCCAGTAGCGGAGGTAGCAGCATAAACAGCGCTAGCGAAGGAATCGTGTACAAGATTCCTACGCCCCCTAGGACCAAACCCCTAGTCGCGGGAAAACGCTGAGCCAACCACCCGATGGGCACGGAGATGAGAAACCCCAGAACTATGGGAATGACGGAGATGCGCATGTGATCCAGGGTCAGCGACCACACCAAGGAACTATTCGCCAGAAACCACTCCATCGGGTTAGCCCTCGCTGAGGCGACCAGCTACTCGGCCGGTGCCATCGACGACAATTTTCTGGCCAGAGCGCTCCACCACCCGCAATGACCGTGCGCCACGATCAGCTCCGATGAAGGCCTCCACAAAATCATTGGCAGGCTTCGCCAGAATTTCCTCTGGCGTTCCGTGTTGAACAACTCTGGCGCCCACTTCCAAAATGGCGACGTAGTCTCCCAGAAGAAAAGCCTCATCAATATCGTGGGTAACAAACAAGACCGTTTTGGCCAGTCTCTTCTGAAGCTCGAGCAGTTCCTGCTGAAGATCAGATCGCACCAGAGGGTCCACCGCCCCAAAGGGCTCATCCATCAGCAGGATGTTGGGGTCCACCGCCAAGGCTCTGGCCACACCCACCCGTTGCTGTTGGCCACCGGAAAGTTGCGCAGGATAGCGATTGGCTAATGAGGAATCGAGTCCCACGGTGGCCATAAGCTCCTCAACCCGAGCCTCACGCTCACGCCGGGGAACACCACGGAGCTTGGCGACCGTTTGGATATTGTCCGCCACGCTCTTGTGGGGAAGAAGCCCACCGCTTTGCATGACATAGCCAATAGAACGTCGAAGCTCAACCGGATCTCGCTCCGCCACACTGGTGCCATCGATAGACACAACACCGCCACTCGGGTCCACCATGCGGTTGACCATCCGCAACAATGTAGTTTTTCCACACCCACTGGATCCCACGAGGACAGTCACCGACCCTGTCGGCGCGGTGAGAGAGAAATCCTCGACGGCCACTGTCCCGCCGGAATATTCTTTGCGCACGGAGTCGAACTGAATCATGACTACTCTCCGCAGGACTTTCGGGGTGACCGGAGACCCCAGTCAATCAGCCCTTTCAGTCTGGCGCGACCCGGGAACTACTAACTCTCATCGGACGCTCAGGGAAGAACGAGCGAGGTCACAACAGGCGATCTAGGTGTTGAGATCGTGAACGATGGCCTGGGATACCCTCTTGGCCTCCGAGAGCACGGTGCTGTCGCCTCGATCAGAATGCATGAAGGCTCTGCCCAAGAGCGCATCGATGACATCGATGGCGGTTTCAATCGCCACCCGCGCTGCAGAGTCCAGGCGGACGTCGTGAGCCTCGTGCAGATAATCCCTGATCACGGCCGCGATTTCTGCATTACCGCCACGACTTCCCGCCAGTGGCCGAATATCAAGCACGTCTCCTACACGCAGGGAGCGGAACCCCTCTTCCGTTCGGAAGAATCGCGTGAGTGTGTCAAGCGCAGTGGTGAGTGCCCCGCTTACCGAACTGGGGTGATCTCTCTCGAGGTCTTCCCGAAGAGCCCGGGTGACTCTTTCAAGATTCCTCGCGGCAACAGCTTGAAGGACGGCGACACGATCGGGGAAGTATCGGTACACGGTACCGATGGAGGCTCCTGCTCGCTCTGCGACCATTGCCGTGGTGAGTTGCTCATAACCCACGTCGCGCATGGTCGCACAGGCGGCGTCCAGTAAGGCCCCAACCCTCGCCGCGCTACGGGCTTGAACAGGCTCAACCCGAATGGGAGTTGAATGGGAATATGTGACGGGATTGTCAACGATATTGATGGTTAACACAGCCTTCCGTGGGATTACAACGCTGCTACTGCAAACACGCAATTACAGCGCCAAGAGAATAATATTCATCCTTTGCGGGTAGCAAGGGGACTCCGCGAGTTTAGTGATTCCGGCGCTTCCTTGGTGTCTGCAAAACTAACGCCTGTGGATAGAAATCTCTCGAACTTTTCCCCAGAACCAGCTGGGAGAGTTCACCGAGCTTCCACCCTGGAGGACTGGTTTCAAGTGCGTCGAGCACTATGGGCCCGCTCACGAGGACACACTACCCACGTCATGCCTTTCACAGGCTATGGCTCACCCGGGTGGATTCGCGTGCTATCTCGTGTGCTGCTGTTGAAGCCCCGCCCGAGCAGCACCGGAAAACAGCGTAAGGTCCGCGGCTGGCGAAGTTTCACCGGGGTGCCGGTCGCGGGAGCGCTCGTCACCATTCACATCGGGGATCAGGATTTTCAGGTGACGGCGGACCGCGGAGGGGTCATCGATCACGTGATTCCCGTTAACCTCCCCCCGGGCTGGCACACCATCACTCTCTCCTGTGATGACTCACTCGTGGTCAGCACACGGATTCACGTGGTCTCAGAAAAATCGTCAGTGGGGATTATCTGCGATATCGATGACACGGTCATGGTGACGGCCCTCCCTCGTCCCTTCCTCGCCGCATGGAACTCCTTCGTGCGTGACGAGAATGCCCGCCGACCCGTGCCCGGCATGGCAGTTCTGCTCGATCGCTTGCAGCGCGATAACCCTGATACGCCGGTGATCTATCTCTCCACAGGAGCATGGAATGTGGCAGCAACTCTGACCCGGTTTCTCTCCCGGCACCTTTACCCACACGGTCCGCTTCTCCTGACCGACTGGGGACCCACCCATGATCGGTGGTTCCGGAGTGGTCGTGCGCACAAGCGGCACAACCTCACTCGATTGGCAGAGGAGTTTCCCCACATCAAGTGGATCTTGGTTGGCGATGATGGTCAACACGACGAAACCCTCTATGCAGAACTCGCGATGGCCCATCCGGAGAGCGTTCGGGCCATTGCGATACGGGAACTCCTCGCCCCTGAGGCGCTCTTGGCCGGTGGACGCAGGCACTTCGATCGGACCCACAACCCTCTGGCGATTCCCTGGGTATCTGCACCCAATGGCGCTGGGCTCGCGTCAGAGTTGCGAAAATTGGGACTGCTCAAGGCATAGCGTTTTATACCCCCTGGGGTATTTGATATAGTCACAGGTATCGATTGCTGACCCAGAAAGGCTTCTCGTGAAAAAGACTCTCTCCTCCATCCTGTTGATCATCGGTGTGACACTCGGTGCGGCAGGCTGCTCTGAACCTGCAGAACCTGTTGGCTTGTCCGAGGGAACCGTCATTATCGACGTTCGCACTCCCGGTGAATTCGCTGGTGGTCACCTCGAGGGCGCACTCAACATCGATGTACAGTCCCCCGACTTCGCCGCTCAGGTAAGCCAACTCGACCCCACCAAGGACTACTTCGTTTACTGCCGCTCAGGCAACCGCTCCGGTCAGGCTATTTCACAAATGTCCAACATGGGCTTCACCAGCATGACTAACGGGGGAAGCGTGGAAGAGGCGAGCAACTACAGCGGAATACCGGTCATCAATTAGCGTGCGGCTGCCTCGCT
>CAYGLJ010000065.1:0-4695 GCA_964350865.1 uncultured Microbacteriaceae bacterium | reverse complement strand
GAAACCAATGCCGCGATGTCCACCGATGCCAGATATCTTCGAGGCTATGACGCGATTGTGGAGGCATTTGGCGTGACGAATGACCCACCGGCACTGAATGTGCTGATTGTGACCGGGGATCCCATCGGCAAGAAGCTCTCCGGGCCTGGCATTCGGGCCTGGCACATGGCGGAAGCGCTTTCCGTTTCCCACGACGTCACTCTCGTGAGCCTGACCAGCGTTGACGAAGCACTCAGCTCGGCTTTTCGCCTGACCCATGTCGAGCCGGGGGATGACAAGACATTCTCGGGCTGGGAATCATGGGCTGACACCATCATCTTCCAGGGTCACGCGATGGAGCTATTCCCCTCGCTTCGCTCCAGCTCAAAACACCTGATCGTCGATATCTATGACCCCATGCACCTCGAGCAGTTGGAGCAAGCCCGCCACCTACCGGCGGAGCAGTGGGACAAGCAGGTTGCGGATGCGCGAAGCACGATTGAATCGCAGCTCGCCGTGGGCGACTACTTCCTCTGTGCATCAGAGAGGCAGAGACATTTCTACCTCGGCCAGTTGACGACTCTGGGGCGAGTGAACCCCGCGGGTTATGCCGATGACCCACACCTCGAGCGCTTGATTGGGGTTGTTCCCTTTGGTCTTCCTGGCGTTGACCCCATCCACTCTCGCCCGGTGTTGAAGGGAGTAGTCCCTGGTATCGAGGCGGAGGATCAGGTCATCATCTGGAGCGGTGGTGTCTATGACTGGTTTGATCCGCTCACTCTCATTCGCGCGGTGGCGAAGCTCAGCGCTACTAAACCTTCCGTGAAGTTGTTCTTCATGGGAACAGCGCACCCTCATCCCGGTGTCCCGGAAATGCCGATTATCAAAGCGTCTCGAGACCTAGCGGAAGAACTGGGAGTGGCCGGTAAGCAGGTGTTCTTCAACGACTCGTGGGTTGATTACGACGATCGCCAGAACTACCTGCTCGAGGCTGATCTGGGTGTGAGTACCCATCGCTCCCACATCGAAACAACCTTCTCCTTTAGGACCCGAATTCTTGACTATCTGTGGGCATCGCTACCGATGGTGGTCACCGAAGGTGACCACTTTGCCGATGAAGTCGATCGTCATGGCCTCGGAAAGACTGTGCCCGCCGGAGATGTCGACGCCCTGGTGGCTGCTCTTGATGTGGCCCTGTTTGATGACAAGTTCCGTGCACGAGCCATCAAGGCGCTTCGCGGAGTTCGGGAACACTACCGATGGGGCACGGTGCTCGAGCCACTGGTGAACCATGTGGCGGGAATTGCGGACGGTTCGATAACCAAATCGACCAGCAAGCCGGTCCGTTACTCACCCGCGAGACCCCGTCCTCCACGCTTTAGCGTTCACGACATTGGCAGAGGCTTCCAGCGGTTGGCCAGAGGCGAGTTCAAGTCTCTCGTGAGGGCTGTTCTGCGGAAGCTCCGTCCACGACGGAGCTGAGCCATCATGTCTGGGTCTGATGTCAGAGTCTCGGTGGTGGTGTGCACCTATAACGGGGAAAAGTACCTCCGAGACCAGCTCCAGAGCATCCTGGATCAGACACGGCCACCTGATGAGGTCATCATCTCGGATGATGGTTCCGCTGACTCGACTCTGGAGATTATCGAGGAGTTTGCATCATCCAGTGGTGGTCCGCAACCACCAGTGTGGAGAGTGGAGACTAGGAGAACCCCGCTAGGGGTCTCCGGGAATTTCGCTTCGGCGCTGGCAAAGGCGCGGGGGGAATTTATTGCGCTTGCGGATCAGGACGACGTGTGGGAGCCAGACCGCTTGGAGAAAGCTCTCGCGCACTTTCACGACGGAGTGCTCCTTGTGCATTCTGATGCGACCCTCATTGATGCATCTGGGCGCCCGACTGGCACCCTGATGTCAGCTCTTCGTCTGACCAGTAGCGAGAGACGGAATCTTCTCAGTGGACGAGCGCTTACCGCCTTGCTGCGACGAAATGTTGTGACGGGTGCGACGACCATGATTCGGGCGTCATTGCTCGAGCAAGCCCTTCCCATCCCAGAAGGCTGGGTTCACGACGAATGGCTCGCGCTCGTAGCTGCCGCACAGGGTGGGGTGGTTTTCCAGGAGGGCCCCCTCATTCGCTACCGCCAACACGGGAACAATGAGATTGGAGCCTCCAAGACTGATTACGACGAAGCCACGAGGAGACTGCGGGAGAAGCGGTCAGACTTCTTTGCTCGAAAGCTTCGTCGGAATGATGGAATCGCCGCATTGCTGGAAAACAAGCCCGCTTGGATGGACTCTGCTGCCCATTCGTCGCTCGCGGCAAAGGTTGAGTTTGATCAGTGGAGGAGCACACTTCCCTCGTCCAGGGTGAGGCGCCTGGTTCCTGTCCTGCGTCGGTGGTTTACGGGTCACTACGGCCGATATGCTCGCGGATATTTAGATGTCATCAGAGATTTCGCCTTGACCGACTGAGGTCGCACAAATCGACACACTCCCCTGAAATCCCGGGGTATTTCGTCGCTCTGCATACTCTGAGAGATGTGAACCAGTGGTTGAAGCTTGCCCTCTCGAGCCTCGTGATAGCAGTTGTTGCAGTCTCGGGGATTATCACCATGCCCGCAACACCAGCAGTGGCAAATCAAGAGGCCGCGAGTGAGACTGCCGCCCCCACCATCATCCATGGGGCAAGGAATAGTTCTTTGTGGGTGGGTGCCGATGCAAATGGAGCGTTGTACTGGTCTGAAGATCAAGGCACCAGTTGGACTTCCAGCGATTTTGGTCTGGCCAAGAGTGGCGTCTCGTCCGTTGTCTGGACGGGGAGCCAGTTCCTGGCAACCTCCTACTTTGAGGCAGCGCGAAGCTCTGATGGCAAGAGTTGGACCCGGTTTATGTTGCCTCTCGGCTCAGCCTTTGATCCCGGGAATCTGATCAGTGATGCGGAATTCTTCCGATCAGCCTCCATGTCCGTGGAAGAGATACAAGCGTTTCTGCAGCAACGAAACCCTGATTGTCGTGAGGGATTCGTGTGTATGAAGGATTACGCCGAAACTACCTTCTCCAGAGACCAGACGGTGCTGTGCAATGCGTATGAGGGTGCAGAGAATGAAACGGCCGCCCAGATTCTTCACAAGGTCTCTGCTGCCTGTGGTGTGTCCGTCGAAGCATTGCTCGTCCTCATCCAAAAAGAACAGTCGTTGGTCACGCTCAGCGCACCGTCTGCTATCCGATTCGAGCGGGCCACCGGATATGCCTGTCCTGACACCGCTCCGTGTGACTCACAATTCTTTGGCTTCTACAACCAGGTTTACAACGCAGCAAAACAGTTCAAGCGTTATTCGAACCCTCCGGGGACGTCACGATTCTTCACCTGGTTCCCTGTCGGCCAGACGGTCCCGGTTCGACTGCACCCGAACGCCTCGTGTGGCACGAGGCCTGTTGCGATCAAGAACCAAGCAACCGCTGGGCTGTACTACTACACCCCCTACACCCCCAACGACATTGCGATGGTCAACTTGGCGTCCGTGGGCGACTCCTGCAGCGCCTATGGGAACCGTAACTTCTGGCGCGTCTACAACTACTGGTTCAACCCGACCAAGGATTTCCGCACTATGGCGACCACCCGTAACGGTGTCACCATGGTCGTTGACCGGGATGGCACGATTGCCACCTCGTCCAACCTCACCAGTTGGCAGCGAATTGGCATCGCACCGGGGTCTTCTGGCAGCAACAGAGTGTCAGAGTTTGGACAAACCTCGGGTGGCAACTACGCCATCCTGATGGCAGATGGGACGGCGTTCGAATCGTCCGATGGTGTGGCGTGGAATCCCTTGACCGTCCAAGCAACGGAAGTCAATCAAGACATCGTCACTCGTCACACTGTGAGATCAGGCGACACGGTCTGGGCAATCTCGAGGGCGAACGGCGTGAGCGTTAGTGCAGTGGTGGCAGAGAACTCCCTTCCTCGGGGAGGAGCTCTCATTCGTGTTGGCCAGGTCCTCACCATCACCAAGAAGGGTGTGGTCAGGACCGTTGACTCTCCGGTGATTCTTGATCCTTCAATTGTGATCGCTGCAGGTTCAGCACGAGACGCTCAAACAGAGAACGCGCCGAGTGATGAATCGCAGACTCCCGCGGAAGGCGAGAGCACTGACACCGAGACCCCTGCGGAGTCAGACGAGTCGACTGAGTCGCCTGAAGAAACCCCATCCGAGTCCACCGAAGAATCCTCCGACACCCCGCTGCCGGCTCTCGAACCGATCGTCAGTCAAACCCAAACCAACGATGTGTTCTACACAGTCGCCAGGGGTGACACGCTCATTCGGATTGCCTTTAGAAACAACACGACAGTCTCGAAGCTTGTCGCGGATAACGGCATTAGGAATCGAAACCGAATCATCATTGGTCAGAGATTGAAGGTCGGGGTGTCAGAAACGACAATGACCTACCACCGAGCTCAAGAGGGCGACACTCTCACGCGGATTTCCGAGCGGAGATCGGTCCCGTTGGACCGTTTGCTGAGCTTGAATACCGATCGAACAGCAACCAGTGCGATCGCCGACGGCGAGCTTATTCGGTTGTCCTAGCTCTTTCGGGAATCCTTGAGGTCTTCGATCTCGGCCTGTGCCAATGTGAGCGCTCGGGCCAGGTCGGTCGTCACCTTTTCTTGCCACAGTTGTCTGCGGTATTGATGGACAACGTAAAAAAGCGCAAACACCA
>CAYGLJ010000064.1:0-4722 GCA_964350865.1 uncultured Microbacteriaceae bacterium | reverse complement strand
GGCGCTCTGTTGTTGGCGATGGCATTAATGAAGTCATTAGTGAACTCTTCAGAGGATACGTAGCGAACACGAATGCCTTTGTAGAGGCTTTGGGCGTAGTGACCAATGGCGTGGAGAAGGTGGGTTTTACCCAAACCCGATCCGCCATAAATAAAGAGGGGGTTGTAGGCCTTGGCGGGTGCTTCCGCGACAGCCACCGCGGCGGCATGAGAAAACCGGTTCGATGACCCGATGACAAAGTTGTCGAAACTGTATTTGTTATTGAGGCGCGTTTGATCTTGTCCAGTGAGAACAGGCTCTGAGTGTGTGACTTCCGGTGTGTACTCCGGCACCATGGAGTCATCAGCGGGGATTTGTAAAACGTCACTTTCGATTTCAGGGTTCACAACAATGGCAAAGCTGCTGATCTCTGAATCCTCGATGCTCTCCAGTGCAGCCAAAAGGGGAAGACGGACTCGTTGTTCGAGCATTCCCCGGGTCAGTTCGTTTGGCACCTCGAGATAGAGCACTCCCGCCATGACGCCACGAGGTTCGACAAGATCAAGAAAGCCCCAAAGTTGAGGAGTAATTCGTGCGTCCGTGGTCAGATGGCTCTTGACGTTATGCCAGAAATCGAGCACGTCGCTTTCTGGTTCCGTCACAAGGGAGCCTTTCTCTCTCGAACTACGAACTAGACACCTATTCTGAAGGGCAAGAAGGATGCTGTGCCCAGACTAGAGATTAGCTGTGGATAACTCCATTTGGGAAATTTAGTTTGACCCGGTGAGATTTGAGGCTTATCCTGTAGTGTCCCGCAATCGGGAGTAGATGTACCGGCACATTGGCCGGATCAGTAACAAGGAGTTCTTGTCATGAGTAAGCGCACGTTTCAGCCCAACAATCGTCGGCGTGCCAAGGTTCATGGATTCCGCTTGCGTATGCGCACCCGTGCCGGTCGCGCCATTCTTGCTGCTCGTCGCCGTAAAGGCCGCGAGCGTCTCTCCGCCTAGTTATAGGAGCACCGCGTGCTAGCGCGGCGTAACCGCATCGTGGAGGGCGAAGAGCTTCGTCATGTGTCGAGGCGAGGCCAGAAGTTCCGATCACCGCTGTTCACGGCTGCCTGGGTGGTCTCTGCTGAGGACAATCCCGCACGCTTTGGTTTTATTGCCTCCAAACAGGTGGGCGGGGCGGTCACCAGAAATCTGGTGAAACGTCGGTTGAGGGCTCTTGCGGCGCGGACTTTGGCAGAGAACCCCCATGGATACGACCTTGTAGTGCGAGCTCAGCCCGGCAGTTCTGGCGCATCCTTTGACGAGCTCTCGGAGCACTGGAAGCGAATGGTGTCTCAGATGGTGGCCTCAGCGTGACGCTGCTGTTGTGGGTGGTCTTAGTTCCACGGAACATCGCCATCGCGATCCTGCTCGCCTATCGGAAAGTTATCTCTCCTCTCTACGGACAGGTGTGCCGTTACTACCCGAGCTGCTCCGCATATACTCTCCAGGCGATTCAGTACCATGGGGTGGCAAAGGGAGTCCTTCTAGGCTCGTGGCGCATTCTGAGATGTAACCCGTGGTCACAGGGTGGGATTGATGATCCTCCCGCAGGACCCCGGCCTCGCTATGTGGTGGGACCGGTAGGGTTTGTCGGAGTAAAGGGAAGGTAGGCACGTGGAGTTTTTCGACACAATTCTGTGGCCCATTCGGTGGGTCATCGAGGCAGTGCTAGCTGGCTCCCACGCAATCCTTGAATCTTTGGGAATGGACCCTGCCTCAGGTGCCGCATGGTTCTTCTCCATCATGGTTCTCGTTCTGTTGGTGCGTGCCGCCCTTATTCCGGTTTTTGTTCGTCAGATCAAGAGCCAGCGGCGCATGATGGAAATTGCTCCAGAACTGAAAAAGATTCAAGATAAGTACAAGGGCAAGAAAGACCAGTTCTCTCGTGAGGCGATGTCCCGCGAAACGATGGCCCTGTATTCCAAAGCCGGGACGAACCCTTTCTCGTCATGTCTTCCACTCCTTCTTCAGATGCCTATCTTCTTCGGTCTGTTCAGAGTTCTGCAGACTGCCGCCGAGGGTCGCGCTGGTGTGTCCTTTATGACGGAAGAGCTAGCGGAGCAGTTCGGGCAAGCAGCACTGTTTGGATTCGCGCCCTTGAAAGCCACCATGATTGCCGCCTTCGCAGAGGGTTCTGGGTATACCTCCGGAGAGACAATCGGCATTGTCATCACGGCCGGAATCATGGTCGTGCTGATGTCAGCATCACAGTTCGTGACGCAGCTTCAGATCATGTCGAAGAACCAGTCACCCGCCATGAAAGAAAGCCCGATGTATCGTCAGCAGCGCATTCTGCTGTACATGCTGCCTCTGGTGTTCCTCTTTTCCGGGGTGTACTTCCCGTTGGGTGTCATGACCTACTGGTTGGTGTCAAACTTCTGGACCATGGGTCAGCAGTTCATCGTTATCCGCAACATGCCCACGCCCGGCAGCGAGGCCGACAAGGCCCGCGAAGCGCGTCTGGCTAAGAAGCGTGAGCGAAAAGGAATTGTCCTGGTGGAAGAGGATGACGAGCCCGAGGAAGAACAAGAAAAAGGTCAACGTCCTCAACCCAAGGGGAAGAGTCGTTCTAAGAAAAAGAAGAAGAGGAAATAATGGCCACGAAGGACCAAGAGATTGTTATCCCCGACGAGGGAGAACTCGCGGCTGACTACTTGGAGAACTTGCTCGACATCGCCGATCTCGATGGAGACATCGAGATCGAGGTGAAGCAGGAGAGGACCTATGTCACGGTCGGCTCGGCGGAGACTAACGACCTCGACGCCTTGTCCTCTCCCGAGGTCGTGAGCGCTCTCCAAGATCTGACGAGGTTGGCCGTGCAACAAAAGACCGGAGAATTTGCTCGGTTGGTGTTGGACATCGGAGGGTCCCGTGAGGCGCGCGAGCGGGAGTTGGAGAAGCTCGTCAACGTTGCGATCGAGAAGATTGAGAACGGTGCAAAGTCAGCAGCGCTCCCTCCGATGAGTAGCTATGAGCGCAAGCTCGTGCACGACATGGTTGGTGAGCGCGGTTTCCAGTCAGGCTCTGAAGGTGAAGGCAAAGACCGCCACACGGTCATCACTGCCTCCGCGTAGGAATGTTTCACGTGAAACATTCGGACATTGAGCCAGAGCCAGCGGCCGCTGAGAAGCTCTGCGGAGAAGCGTTGCCGGCCCTCCGGTTGTTTGCCGAGCACCTTGCACAGTGGGGTGAGGAGCTCGGCCTTGTGGGTCCTCGCGAACGTGATCGACTATGGACCCGCCACATTTTGAACTCAGCTTTGGTCGCCCACAAGCTAGGGGCTGGCACACTTATCGACATTGGCTCGGGCGCTGGTTTCCCCGGTCTGGTTATCGCGGCCATGAGACCAGACATCCACTGTGTACTCATTGAACCTCTCGGTAGGCGCGCGCAATGGTTGCGTGAGGAGGCCGACCGGTTAGGTCTCAACAACGTGACTGTTCGCAACGAGCGCGCAGAGGAAGCAGCGGGTCACGTCGTTGCTGACTATGTAACAGCCCGCGCGGTCAGCGCTCTGAAAACTTTGGTGCCTCTTGCCGCCCCGCTTCTGAAGGTAGGGGGTGAGCTCGTTCTTATGAAGGGCCAGAAGGTCGAGGACGAGGTTCGCGACGCCGCATCGGTGTTGGTCAGGTGGGGCGTGTCGAATCCGAGCATTGAGATTACAGGGCCTGAATTCAACACCGAAGAAACCCGAATTTTTCGGGCTACAGTGGGATAAAACACAGCGAATGTTTCACGTGAAACATTGGAGGGAAAGTCTCGGTGACCCAGCCACAGTTTGACCAATCAACTCCTTTGGCAGTTGAGCTGGCGGACTTGAGCAATCGACGAGCAGCGCTGGCTAAAGCGGTCGCACCTAAGCCATCTCGCACCAGGGTTCTCACGGTCGCCAACCAAAAGGGTGGCGTGGGGAAAACCACCACCGCAGTCAATATCGCGGGAGCCTTGGCCCGGTTTGGCAGCACGGTCTTGGTTATCGATCTCGATCCTCAAGGAAATGCGTCAACAGCCTTAGGGATCGACCATCATGGCGATATTTCAAGCATCTATGACGTCGTGGTGGGCGTCACGCCACTTGCAGAAGTGGTCCAGGTGAGCCCGGAAAATCCCCGGCTTCTCTGTGCGCCGTCAAATCTAGATCTTGCAGGGGCTGAAATCGAGCTCGTTTCGATGGCCGCCCGCGAATATCGCCTTCAACGAGCGCTCCAGACTTTTCTGGACTCTCCCGCAGGTTCCGGCATTGACTATGTCTTCATTGACTGCCCACCGTCTTTGGGCCTGTTGACTATCAATGCGTTCGTCGCAGCGAATGAGGTGTTGATTCCCATCCAGTGTGAGTATTACGCCCTGGAGGGTGTGAGCCAGTTGGTGAGCAACATCGACCTCATCAAGGCGCATCTCAATCCCGCACTGAGCCTGTCCACCATTCTTCTTACTATGTTTGACACCCGAACTAACCTTGCGCATCAGGTCGTCTCCGATGTGCGAACCCACTTTCCCCACCAAACCTTGGCAACGCTCATTCCCCGATCGGTCCGCGTGTCAGAGGCGCCCAGTTACGGCCAGACAGTGATTGAGTATGACCAGGGTTCTCCTGGCGCCGTTTCTTATCAGGAAGCGGCCCTTGAGATTGCACATAGAGGAGCACCGCAGTAATGGCACAGAAAAGAACCGGACTGGGCAGAGGTAT
>CAYGLJ010000063.1:0-4736 GCA_964350865.1 uncultured Microbacteriaceae bacterium | reverse complement strand
TGGACTGAGGAGACGTCAGCAGTGTGACAAGCCCAGCTGGAGAAAAGCCGTGAGTTAGAGCTGGTTTCGCGCGACCATTGTTGCGGGCGAGGGGCTCCTGGGCTCCAGTGCCGCATTGACCTCGGGCATCGACTCCACAAAGCCCCGATATGCCTGATGAAGGTGATGGCGCATAGCTTCCTCTGCACCGCTCGGGTCACACCGCGCAATAGCGTCCTGAATTTCGCGATGTTGCGCGAGCGAGGAGCGCCAGTCCCAGTCGTCCCCAAACATTCTGAAGAGGTGAAGATGGCAGTGTGAGCGCCGGTAAGCGTCAATCACGATGGTGTTCTCTGTGGAGCGAAGAATCGCGAGATGGAATTTACTGTCGTGGTCGATCATGGCGTGGCGAACGGAGTCGAAGTTTGGATCAAACGCGTGAATCTCCCGATCGAGCTCACCGGAGGGATTCCTCAAAGAGTCTGTGGCTGCCACTCGGGCCGCCCACGGCTCGACCAGCAACCGAAACTCGAACAGCGCCCGCACGCCGTGCTCATCCAACACATCAGTGGTGGCATAGCCCTTGTTCGAGGTGCCCACCAGCAGATTGTCTCCCTGCAATTGCCGAAGCGCCTCTCGCACTGGTGTCGCGGAGACTCCGAGCTCTTTGGATATCTGCTGAATGTTGACTTTTGTCGCAGGCGGGAGGCTGTGCTCAAGGATTCGCCTCCGCAAAACCTGATACACCTCAGCACTGGAGAGTTTTGGGGCTAGGTCCTTCGTCATGAATCGCCTCTCTCCTGCTCTGCGGTGTGGCTTTCTATCTTCGTCTATCCCCGAGTTCTCACCCACAGATAGACATTGACACAAAAGTGTGTACTATTTCGGTCAACTCTATATTTTGGAGGCAGGATGGTCCAGCGTCGGATTCCGAGACCGCGTGATCTCGCGCCCTTGATGCAGTTCAAGCGGTTTGAGCCGAATTCGACCAAGCGACGCCTCGCCAAAGCATTGACCATCGATGACCTCCGCGTCATCGCCAAGCGTCGCACTCCGCAAGCGCCATTCGATTACACCGATGGGGCTGCCGAAGCAGAACTCTCGCTCGATCGCGCCCGGCGTGCATTCCAGAACATTGAGTTTCACCCGAACATCCTTCGCGACGTCTCTGAGGTCTCGACAGAACGTGACGTTCTCGGTGCACCCAGCCGTTTCCCCTTATCCATCGCCCCCACCGGCTTCACCCGCATGATGCACACTGAGGGCGAGGTTGCTGGCGCAACAGCTGCGGCAGAGTTCGGTATCCCCTTCACGCTCTCCACCATGGGAACAGCTTCCGTGGAGGAAATCGCTGCTCTGGAGCCCGCTGGCAGGCGTTGGTTCCAGCTCTATCTCTGGACCAACCGGGAACAATCCCTAGGCCTTGTTCACCGAGCCAGGGATGCCGGATATGACACCTTGGTCGTCACCGTCGACGTTCCTGTCGCGGGAGCCAGACTTCGGGATAAGCGCAACGGCATGTCCATTCCGCCAGCCCTCACCGTGAAAACGATTCTGAACGCTCTTCCGCGGCCCGAATGGTGGATCAACTTCCTCACCACTCCCCCACTGGAATTCGCCTCGCTGAATTCGTGGGGAGGAACAGTGGGTGAACTCATCGACAAGATGTTTGATCCCACCGTCACCTTTGCCGACTTGAAGTGGATTCGCAGTGAGTGGCCCGGGAAACTGGTGATCAAGGGCATTCAATCGATCGACGACGCGAAAGAACTGGTCGGATACGGGGTCGATGGCATCGTTCTCTCGAACCACGGCGGTCGGCAATTGGATAGAGCACCTATCCCCTTCCACCTTTTGCCGCATGTTCACAAGGAAATCGGCAAAGACGTCGAGCTGATGCTCGACACCGGAATCATGTCGGGTGCCGATGTGGTCGCGGCCGTTGCCATGGGTGCGCGCTCCACCATGATTGGTCGCGCCTATCTCTATGGCCTGATGGCCGGCGGGAAGGCCGGGGTTGTCCGGGCTCTGGAGATTCTCACCGGTGAGATCACCCGGACCATGCAGTTGCTCGGTGTCCAGCACCTCGATGAGCTCTCCCCCCGCCACGTCACACAACTCCAAGAACTCGTCCCCATTACCCCTGCAACGAAGGAGAGGAAGTCATGATGGAAGAGATTATTTTCAGGCCCGAACGGCACGAGTATGCCTACACGTTTGGTGGCGCCGCCCCCATTCGCACGGTGAAACCCGGCAGCGTGATGCGCTTGTGGTCAGAAGATGCGTTCAACTACGCCCTCACCAGTGTCGATGACATGCCGAGCCAAAAGATCGACATTCGGTATGTGAACCCCCAAACCGGCCCCTTCTATGTCGAGGGCGCGGAGCCCGGTGACACTCTGGTGTTGCACATTGTGGACCTGGAGCCAGCCCGTGACTTTGGTGCTTCGACCACCATTCCCTTCTTTGGTGGCCTCTCTGCGACGGATCGCACCGCCATGCTCCACGATGCTCTTCCCGAGGCGACCTGGATTTATCACGTCGATAAGGCGAAGCAGATGGTCGGTTTCCAATCACGCTTTGGAAATCAAGAGTTTGCTCTGCCGATTGAAACGATGCTCGGAACTGTTGGGGTGGCACCACCTGCTAACGAGGTCCGCACAAGCCTCGTCCCCGAGCGCTTCGGTGGCAACATGGACACCCCCGAAATGAAGGTGGGAACCACCGTCTATCTCGGCGTCAACGTTGAGGGTGCCATGTTCTCCATTGGGGATGGCCACTACCGCCAGGGTGAGGGTGAATCCTGCGGAACGGCCGTCGAGGGTGCGATGAACTCCGTGATCCTTGTGGAACTCATCAAGGGCCACGCTCCGCTGTGGCCCAGGCTCGAAAACGATGACTATTGGATGGTCGTGGGATCGTCACGACCCATGGAGGATGCCTGGCGCATCAGCCAGGTGGAAATGATCCACTGGTTGGGCGACATCCTTGGTCTGCACTACATGGATGCCTACCAGCTGGTAACCCAGGTGAGCCTGGCGCCGATTGCCAACTGTGTCGACACGAACTACTCGATTGTCACCAAGGTGCCCAAGCGCATCTTGCCGAAATCGAGCGCATTCGAAGGAATGCACGACAGACTCCGCGAACTCGCCAAAGAGGTGATGTAGCGGAATACGTGCCAGGCCGCCGGTCTAGCGCGAGGGAGAAAAAAGGACAAGGAGGTCCTGTTCCATGGAACAAGTAGCAGTTAAGCAGGCAAACCCAGCAGTACTGGGGTTGCTCGGATATGGAATGTCAACGGTTCTACTGAGCCTCATCAACAGTGGGTTAGTTCCGTTCGATGGCATGATCATTGCCATGGCGCTGTTCTTCGGTGGCGCCGCCCAAACACTGGTCGCATCCATGCTCTACAAGCAGGGAGACACGTTCGGTGTTGTCGCGTTCGGAGGGTATTCCTTCCTGTGGCTGTCGTTTGGCTTTATGAACTTCGGTGCACTACGCGAGTGGTGGACCGTTGATTCGGCCTCGGTCGGTTGGTACCTCATTATCTGGATGATCTTCACGATCTTCCTGGTGTTTGCCTCCACCGTGGCACCCCGCGTTCTCACCATCATCCTGATGCTCACCGTCGTGTTGCTGGGCTCACTGGGCCTTGGTGCTCTCACCGGCAACGCCGCCCTGAGCCTCTTCGGTGGCATCGAGGGAATCATCACCGGTGGACTCGCCATGTACATGGCTTTCGCGGTGCTGCTCAACGAAATGTGGGGCAAAGATGTCCTGCCTCTGGGCACCCCATTTCGCAAGTAACTAACCAGAAAGGATCACTATGGATCTCGGAATCAAAGGAAAGGTAGCTCTCGTCACGGGAGGTACCAAAGGAATCGGTCGAGCCATCGTCGAGACCTTTGCCGATGAAGGCGCAAACGTTGCCTTCTGCGCCAGGAATGCCGAAGAAGTTGCCGCCACCGAGGCAGCTCTGCAGGCAAAGGGCGTAAAGGCAAAGGGAACCGCCCTGGATGTTGGAGACGCTAAAGCTCTGCGCAAGTGGGTCGATGATTCCGCCAAAGAATTTGGCGGAATTGACATGGCCGTGGCTAACGTGAGCGCTTTGGCTATTCCTGATGAGGACGACAACTGGGACACCTCGTTCCGAGTTGACCTCATGGGAACCGTCAACATGTGCAAAGCAGCGATCCCCCACCTTGAAAAGAGCGACATCAAGTCTCTCGTTGCTATTTCCAGTGTGTCGGGACGAGAAGCTGACTTTGCGTCTGGACCCTATGGAACCTTTAAGACCGCCATCATCGGCTACATGGCCGGTTTGGCGCTTTCACTGGCGGAGAAGGGCATCCGCGCGAACACCGTTTCGCCTGGAAACACCTACTTCCCCGGTGGAGTGTGGGAAAGCATTGAGGGCGGAAATCCCGATCTGTTCAGCTTTGCGATGGGACTCAACCCCACCGGTCGCATGGGAACAGCCGAGGAAATCGCCAACGGAGTCGTGTTTGTGTCGTCTCCCAGGTCCTCCCGAATCAGCGGTGCAAACCTGCTGATTGACGGAGCCCTCACCCGCGGTATTCAGTTCTAGACCGCTGAGTCAAGGAGGGCCGGAGCGGTTAGCCGCTCCGGCCCTCCTTCCATTCTTGCCGCGGACACTGGCCCGGAATCGAGATGACCGCGCTCTGATCGGGCAACTAAGTCCGGAAAACGGCAATCGCTTCGGCGCCCCCGCTGTCACGGTTCCTCAGGGACAC
>CAYGLJ010000062.1:0-4944 GCA_964350865.1 uncultured Microbacteriaceae bacterium | reverse complement strand
CCAAACGCTTTGGACAGGGCCTTCTGGGTGCGATCCCCCAGAATTCCCTGCAGTTTGGTCTCTAACCCCACGCTCACACTGCCACGCTATCGCCTGGACGGTGAGGGGCCAGGAAAGCCCGCTAGCGTTGTGGAATGACCAGAATCATCGCGGGGGCCGCGGGCTCTCTGCGACTGAAAGCCCCGGATAAGGTCTCGAGACCCACCTCCGATCGGGTGAGAGAGGCCATTTTCTCGAGACTGGAGTCCCTCATCGACATGGAGGGCGCTGCGGTGCTCGATCTGTTCGCCGGCACCGGGGCTCTCGGCTTGGAGGCAGCCTCACGAGGTGCGCGCTCGGTCTGGCTGGTGGAAAATCACGCGGGAGCTGCGAGTGTCGTGAGAGCCAACATCCAGTCCGTGGCAAAAGCTCTCACCCATGCCCCCACACTGCACGCAAGCGCTGCCAGCGTGACCAGCTTTTTGTCGGGCGCCGCACCCGGCGACATCTCCGTTGCTTTTCTGGATCCGCCCTATGACTACTCGTCGACCACCCTCGATGATCATCTGGTTGCACTGGAGCCGTGGCTGGCCGATGAGGCCATCGTGATCGTGGAGCGCTCCTCGAAGGGCACCCCGCCCCAGTTCCCCGCCGGTTACGAGGAGCTTGCCCCCAAGACGTATGGCGACACCACCGTTTACTGGGCCAGGTTTCTAAAGGGATCCCAACCGCCACTCTGAGCATCAAGCTCGCGGTTCCCCAGAAACACTCCGGGGTCGCCTGCGGTGACCACACCAATCGCTCGGAACCCTTCGGGGAGTGTGGCGGAGGGTGGGAAGGTGGCCAACAGGCCGTGATCTTCGCCGCCATAGAGGGCATGCTCATCAAGTCCCGCGCTCGAATCGAGCTCCACACGAACGCCACTGGCCTTCGCGATGCGAGAGGCATCCAGCACGAGGCCATCAGAGATGTCCATCATCGCGGTGGCACCGGCCTGGGCGGCCAGAGGGCCCAGCGCTATGGGTGGTCTTGGTCTCAGGTGATGCGCCACAGCAGGATCACTCATCACCAGCCCCGCAATCGCCAGTTCGTCATCACCGGCGGCGATAAGAGACTGAAGACCTCGATGGGAGAGCCCCAACTCTCCCGCCACACAGATCAGATCGCCCGGTGTTGCACCAGAGCGAACCACGGGCGCTAGGCCTCGCATCGACCCTAAGACGGTGACCGCAATGGTGAAGACCTCGGAGCGGGAGAGGTCTCCTCCAAAAACTCCGGCCCCGGGCGTGAGAGCAGCAATGCCCTCGGCGAAACCTTCCGCAAGTCCCATCAGCATGCGCAGTGGGGTGGAGACTGGCACCGCCACCGCAAGTTCAAACCCGAGGACCACACCGCCCATGGCTGCAATATCTGCGGCATTGCTGGCGATGGCTTTGAATCCGACATCGGCGGGGCGAGACCAATCGAAGCGGAAATCTGGGCCCTGCATCATCATGTCGGTCGAAATCAACACCTGGGATTCCGGCAAAGACACCAGCGCCGAATCATCCCCTGGGCCAAGAACCACCGAGTCCCCTGTGGGCAAGAGCGGTAACACCCACCCCAGGGCAGCGTTCTCACCAATCTCACCGAGGGTGAGATCCAGGGGCGCCAGGGAATCGCTCACCCCTCCACGCTAGCCTTTCTGTGTGAGAGCGTCATCGAGAGCGACAGTTTCCCTGGTTCTGGTCGGCGCTGGACTCCTCGCGGGGTGCGCTCCGACTGTGGCCCTGGAGCCGGCAGTCAACGCGAACACCCCGGAGTGCGCCAACATGATGGTGCGACTGCCCGACACCGTGGCCGAGCTACCCCGACGAAACGTCAACGCACAATCCACCGCTGCCTGGGGAGAACCGGTCGCCGTGATTGTGCGATGTGGGCTTCCCACACCGCCACCGAGCACCCTCCCCTGCGCCACGGTCGAGGGAATTGATTGGCTGCGGGATGACTCCGATGCACCCAGCTTCGTCTTCACCACGTATGGGCTTGACCCGGCTACAGAGGTCATCGTGGACGCTGAAGTGGTCTCGGGAACCGCCGTGTTGCGCGACATCGCCCGCGCTGTGGGAAGCCAATCTGCGCCGATTGCGCAGTGCCTCGACCCCGCGAGCGCCCTGGACTAGCGGAAACTATCCCCTCGGACCATCGAGGCCGACAAGCTTGCCGGCGATACCGCCGGCAGCCCGAAGGGCCACACCCTGGCCAAATCCGCTGTTCGGGAGAACTACGGGGTTATCTCTCGCCTCGGTGAGAGCGTCCTCGAGAACGCGGAGAGCCGGGTGCTTCGGCGCCCACAAATACAGCGACAGGGCACCAGGGATGGTGTTCACCTCGTTGACAAACAGGTCCCCTGATTTTTCATCCCAGAGCAGGTCCACGCGAACAATGCCGCTCAGGCGCGTCACCTCCGCTACCTGGGTGGCAAGCTCACGTGCTCTCTCGTGGATCGCCTCGGGGGCATTCGCCGGGAACTCACGGGGCGCGTGCGTGAGACCCGCACCTCCTCCCGCTAAATACTTCTCCTGGTAGGAATACAGCCCAGTCTTGTCATCCTCGGAGCGAAGCGGGCGCTCCAGGTCGGTGAGCTCCAGTTCCGGGTATGTCCTAAACGAAATATTGAGATCCACAAGCTCCGGTCGGTAGGGCTCCAGGACCGCACCAGCTTTGAGGTGTGGGGAGGTGGTCAGGAGTGTCCGAGCTGTCTGAATATCGTCGACAATTTCAATCCCAATCGAAGAACCTCCAAAGCGGGGTTTCACGATGTAGGGCCCAGGGAACGAGGGATCCTGGGAGGTGAGAACCGCTTCTCTGGGCAGCGACGACACACCGGCTTGCGCCATCAAGCCGCCAAAGGCGAGCTTGTCCATTCCCACCGCACCCGCGAACACAGTCGAACCAGTGGCGGGAATCTCCAGGAAGTTAAACAGGGCGGCAGCGCCTCCACCTTCCCCCAAGCCTCCGTGGAAACACAGCAAGGCTGCATCAATCTCCAGCGCCTTCTTACCCATGCCCTTTTTCGCATAAATACCCGGGCTCGAGGACAACACAATCTCGAGTTCTTTGGAGCCGGAGGGAGCACCGGTCAAAAAGTCTTTGGCCTCAGACTTAGCAGGAACCTGAAACCATGCGCCATTCGCGGCGAGATAGATCGGCACCACATCGTGACCGCCATCGACGAGCACTCGCTCGGCCTGCAACCCGGTGAGGATGGAAATTTCGTGTTCGGGGCTTGGGCCTCCAAACACTACGGCCCAGGTGCTCTGGCTCATCAACATCCTCGCCTGCTGGCAGTCCCCGGTTTAGGGGTAATGATCGGGTAGGTCGTTCTCATAGAGAATAACGCCCTGCTCCCCCGCAATCTGGAGGGCATGGGTGACGGCCTCGCCTCGCGTGTCGAAGACATCAGCTTTACCACCGGAACCCTTCAGCATGGCTTTGCGGTTAGTGCGACCCACAATGACCAGGGTTCCCCCTGCTTTCACTACCGACTGGGCGAGTTGAGAGTTGCGCTCAAACTGGACCGGGCCAAGTTCCACCATTCCCGGAGTCACCACCACCAGTGGTGATTTTCTCTCTTTGGCCAAACGCGCAGCGGATTCCACGGCGTGCTTAGCGCCCAGGGGGTTTGAGTTGTAGGTGTCATCAATGATGGCGACACCTTCCTCGTGGGTGGCCACTTCGGCGCGGTGAGCGGCCACCGGCAAGTGGGCGAGGCGAGTGAGCGCCTGCTCGGCGGGAACCTCAAGCTGCCACGCAATACCGAGTGCGACCGCCACATTGACCGCGTGCCCGAAGGGCGGCATGTCCAAGGGCACCGGTGTTGCCCGGGGGCCATAGGTGACAGTCCCCAGATCAGGATCGACAATGACGTCGGCTTTCTTGCCTTGAGCGCTCACCCGAACCACGTGCTTGCCCTGACGCTCACACTTATCAGCCAGCGCTCGGAGTTCTTTCTGGTCCACCGGTAGGACCACAATCGGCGCCTTCTCCGTAATTTCTGACTTAGCCCGGAAGATGGCCTCCTGGGAACCCAGACGCTCCATATGGGCTTCACCAATGACGGTGATGGCAGCGATGTCAGGGGGGAACCAGTTGGTGAGCTCGCGAATGCGACCCTCCGCGTTCATGCCCATCTCCGCCACGAAGACGCTGGTGCCAGCGACCAGGTGTTCGTTAATGGTGCGCGAGAGTCCCATGAGGTTGTTGAAGCTTGCCGGGGAGGCCATGGTGCTGTGAGCTCCCCCCACGATGTGGGCGACATAACCCTTGGTCGAGGTTTTGCCATACGACCCTGTGATCGCCACAACCGTGGGCTTCACCTTCGCGAGGCGCTTCTGGGCTTGACGCACAAACTTCATCGACAGGTTCCGCTCCAGGTACCAGAGGAACCCCAGTGCGAGATCAGCCAGGTTGGCGGTGAAGAGAATAGGTATCAGAACACCGGCAGGGCCCAACAGGTAGACGGTCAGAACACCGACCACACTCTGCGCGAGAAAAATTCCCGCATACGCGCGCACGGCACGCGGTGTCCAGGCTAGGGGGCTGGTCACCCCACGAAAAGGCAACTTCCACGGAGTGGGAAGGATACACAGCGGTGCGATGACCGCAGCCCAGGCGAGCTGGGGAATCTCGAGCCACGCGGCTCCCTGGACAGAGAGAAGGGCAAGAATCGCGGCGAGACCCCACCAGAGAGCACCGAGTGGACGCCGGTCAAACCAGAGTCGCTCCGCTCGGGCAACTTCCCGAGGTAAGTAGTGCACGCGCTGTGCCACGCGCAACCATTTGAGGTTCTGCAGACCTGCCGAGATCACACCGGAGGTGATGGCGGCAAGGAGGATGAGGGTCTCGGTGGCCATCACAGTCCTTTTAGTCGCGCAGTGCATCGGCCACAGCCGATGCGACCTCTTGCTCGAGGGTACCCTCCAG
>CAYGLJ010000061.1:0-5057 GCA_964350865.1 uncultured Microbacteriaceae bacterium | reverse complement strand
CTGGTGGAACACCGTTCGTTGCAGGAGAGGCACACGTGGCACAAGAACTTTCGCAAGCAGATGGAGCTGAAGCCGCCGGTAAGGGGCGCCCCACCCCGCGACGCAAAGATCGTGAAGCTGAACTCAAGAGGCCCCTCGTCTCCAACAATCGCAAAGAAGCGCGGGCCCGGATGACGAAGGAACGGGAGCGCGCCCGTCTTGGTTTAGCCAATGGCGAGGAGAAATTCCTCCCCCTGCGCGACAAAGGACCACAGAAGAAATGGGTGCGCGACTATGTCGACGCACGCTGGAATTTTGGTGAGTTCCTGATTCCGATCATGTTTGCGGTCATCATCGCGACTTTCCTCCCTTCTTTGCAGGCACAGTTCATCGCCATTGTCGTGCTGTGGGCCTTCTTCTTGATCACCATCATCGATGCTTTCGTCGTCGGTGCCGGTGTGCGCAAGGGGCTCCGAGCGAAGTACGGGGAAGACAAGGTCGAGAACGGGGTGCGCTGGTACGCCGCTATGCGAGCGCTTCAAATGCGTGGTCTTCGACTCCCCAAAGCGCAGGTGAAGCGGGGAGAAAAACCGAGTTAGCGGAGTCCGCCCATCTCTTCGAGGACTTTTCGGGCAAAAAACGGTCCGCGATAGACAAAACCGGTGTAGGCCTGAACAAGGGTTGCACCGTGGTCCAACAGCGCTTGAGCGTCACTGCCGCTCATCACTCCCCCCACACTGATCACGCAATATTCCCGGGGTAGCGTCTGGCGGATAACTCTCAGAACATCACGCGAGCGAGAAGCCAGCGGCGCCCCTGATAACCCACCTTCTCCCATCCGGGTCACAACGTCAGGGGGCGTGACCAAGCTATCTCGCGAGATCGTCGTATTTGTGGCCACAATCCCGGCAAGACCCAGCTCACACACCACATCAACGACCTCAGCGATAGCGTCATCGCTCAGATCTGGGGCAATTTTCACCAACACAGGAGTGTCCTCGGCGTGATTAAGCACTGCTCGCAAGATGGGTTCCAGGAATGAGCGCTCCTGGAGGCCTCGGAGACCAGGAGTGTTGGGGGAACTGACGTTCACCACCAGGTAGTCGGCATACTGCGCAAGAGCCGTGGTGCAGGCGACATAGTCATCCAGCGCGTTTTCCTGGGGCGTGATCTTGTTCTTGCCGATGTTCACACCGATGATGGGAAGCGATCCTCCGCGAGCTCGCAACGCTTTCAAGCGACGAGAAACGGCCTCCACGCCGTCGTTATTGAATCCCATCCGATTGATGAGTGCAGTGTCTGCCGGCAACCGAAACAGACGCGGGCGAGGATTTCCTGACTGCGCTTTCGGGGTGACGGTCCCCACTTCAACATGCCCGAAGCCCAGAACATGAAATCCTCTGATTGCGACAGCATTCTTGTCAAAACCGGCAGCTAATCCCAGAGGAGACCGAAACGTTACCCCCAACGTTTCTACCCGCATGGCCGGCGACAGGGTCTTCCTGGGGCGTAGCAGGAAAGCCCCCAAGGAGGTTCCTGCCAACCTGACCACCAGCATTCCCAAGTGATGGGTAAATTCAGGGTTGAGGCGCTTCAGCACGGAGAAAAGAGCCTCGTACATTAGCCCTCCTCTTCTGACTGTTCCGCCGTAACCCGCAGATTCTCGATAGCGGATTCGAAATCGTCCAAGCTTTCAAAAGCCTGATAGACCGATGCAAAACGGAGGTAAGCCACTTCGTCGAGTTCTCGCAACGGCTCCAGAATGGCCAGACCAATCTCGTTAGCATCTACCTGAGACGCTCCAGTCTGGCGAATGGCTTCTTCTACCCGCTGCGCAAGCTGGGCAAGATCCTGATCCGTCACCGGTCGGCCCTGGCACGCTTTCTTGACACCAGACGCGATCTTTTCCCTCGAGAAAGGCTCCGTCACACCGCTGCGCTTGATGACGCTCAAGCTTGCCGTCTCCAGCGTGGAAAAACGACGGCCGCATTCAGGACATTGACGCCGGCGACGGATTGAGACTCCGTCATCACTGGTTCTCGAGTCGATGACACGACTATCCGGATGGCGACAAAAAGGGCAGTACATGGTGGCCTAAGCCTATAGTTCGTCAGGATCGAGGAAGCGGGTGGTCACCGCATCGCCGTGCGCTGGCAGGTTTTCTGCACGGGCGAGAGCCACGATCGACTCCGCCACGTGCCCTAAAGCAGCCTTGTCATACTCGACAACCTGTTGGGAGCGCAAGAAGGTCAGGGGCGATAACCCTGAGGTAAACCGAGCTCCGCCAGCGGTAGGAAGAACGTGGTTAGAACCTGCCAGATAGTCACCCGCACTCACGGGGGTGTAATCACCAACGAAAATTGCCCCGGCATGCCGAATGGCTCCCACCACATCATCGGGCGACTCCACCATAATCTCGAGGTGCTCCGCTGCGAGCGCATTCGCAAGGTCGACGGCTTGGTCCAGCGTGTCCACCACCAGAATTGCAGATTGTTCGCCCCCTAAGGACGTCGCGACCCTTTCGGAGTGATGCGTCAGGGCAACCTGTCGAGTAAGGGCAGCTTCGACCCTTTTCGCAAGCTCCCAGGATGTCGTCACGAGAACCGCGGAGGCCAATTCATCGTGCTCGGCTTGAGACACCAGATCGGCCGCAATGAACTCAGGGTGAGCAGTGTCATCAGCAAGTATCCCGATCTCAGTGGGTCCCGCCTCTGAATCAATCCCCACCTGCCCGCGAACATGCTTCTTGGCCGCAGCGACGTAACGATTCCCGGGGCCTGTAATGACCGACACCGGTTCGAGGCCTAGATCTCGAACACCCCACGCAAGGGCGGCAATAGCGCTCGCCCCGCCCATTGCATAAACCTCTGAAACCCCTAGAAGCTCAGCGGCAGCGAGGATTGTGGGATGCGGGAGACCCCCAAACTCTTGCTGGGGAGGTGATACGAGAACAATGTCAGGGACACCAGCGGCCTGCGCAGCCACAACATTCATCACCACGCTCGAGGGGTATACAGCTTTCCCGCCGGGAACGTAGACGCCCGCGCGGTCAACGGGCACATACCGGGTGGTAACCGTTCCACCTGCGTTGTATGTCGTCGTGGTGGACTGGGGCACAGCATCCTCTGACGCCGCTCGGACCCGTCGGATGGATTCTTCTAACGCTGCCTTGACGGACTTATCCAGGCCAGAGAGTGCCCCTTTCAGGGCTGAGGCGCTCACCCGAAGGTCTTTCACGGAGACCCCGTCGAACGCGAGGGCGTGGCGCTGGAGCGCTACCGAGCCCTCACTTTTCACCTCCGCCATCAAGTCGATGACGGTCGCGTCAACCTCCGCCGCCCCCAGGGTCACTCGGGGAACAAAGCTGTGGGCATTGGCAGCGGTAAGGGCGACACCCCTGAGGTCTTCTATCCGAATCATGGCTCCCTCATCGTATCGGGGGCGAGGGAATAAACGCGGGGAAGTCTGGCTTAAGATAGACGTGATGACAACTACCGATGCTCTGCGCCCATCCGAAGCCTTTCTCGAATCTTTCCGCCGTCACGGTGCTGGAATAGCGGTGGTGACACTGCGCAAAAAAGACGGAGCCCCGACAGGATTTATCGCCACCTCCTTGGCCTCCCTGTCGGCAAACCCTCCGGTAGCCACATTCAACATGGCTCAGACCGCGAGCTCGTGGTCATCCGTGGCGGTCGATACTCCCATCCTCATACACCTGCTGTCCGTCGACAACGTAGATCTGGCAAAGAAAATGGCAGGGGAATCCGACCAGCGATTCGACGGAGACCATTGGCATGAGGGGCCCGATGGGCTCCCGCTCCTCACAGGTGTTCACGCCTGGATGAGCGCGACGGTGGTGGCAGTTACTGAGGTCGAGTTCAGCGCAATGGTGGCTGCTCGCATCACCGGTGGTGCGCTGGGTGAGCGCTCCACTCCCCTGGTCTACTCCGAGCGCGACTACCGCGCTGTCAGCTCGCTTTAGCGACTCAGGCAGTGTGAGCCGAGCAGGCTCTTTACTTCGCCAATCAGGTCTTCGGTGACGCTGACTGTCCGAGGCAGCTCGAACACTCTCGCGACACCTGACTTAATCAGTCGCAGACGCACGGTCGCCTGCCCTTCGTGGCGACCCAAGGCCTCATCCAACGCCGTCAACACAGGAACAGTGGCGAAGGATTCCGGGACAGTCAAGGTCAATGGTTCATCACGAATGTCACGAGACACATCGAGGGGAATCAGCTCGATAGCGTGCAAACCGAGGCCGTCATCTCTTCTCGACACCCTCCCGCGGAGCGTGACAATTGAGTCCTCGACCAAATCGGTCTGATAATTCTTATAGGTCTTACCGAGGAACATCACCGCGACTTCGCCGCCAAAATCTTCAATAGTGACCTGCGCGTAAGGATTCCCACTTGTTCTGGCAACTCGGTGACTCACCGAGGTAACAAGACCGGCAACAGTCACGGATTCGCCGTCTTCCCGATCTGACGAGAGCAACTCAGCAATAGTCACCTCTGCTTCAGCCGCAAGGGTGACCTCTAGACCCGCGAGAGGATGGTCGGAAACATAGAGCCCCAACATGTCCCGCTCGAGACTCAACAACTCCTTTCGGGACCACTCAGGCCGATCTGGGACTACCTGAGTCGAGCCAGTTCCCGCTTCCTCAAAAAGACTGTCAAAATCAAATCCCACGTCTCCGTGCTCTTCAGCTTTCTTGTCCCGGGAAGCGGACTCCACGACTGACTCATGAATGTCGAACAGCGCGCGGCGTGTATGTCCAAGCCCATCGAAGGCACCACCTTTGATCAGGGACTCGACGGTTCGCTTATTGAGGACGGTCGAAGGAACCTTCTTGATGAAGTCATGGAACGAAGCAAAGACGCCCTTGGTTTCGCGGGCATCACGAATTCCTTGCACAACGCCGACCCCGACGTTACGGATGGCCGCCAAACCAAAACGAATGTCCTCCCCGACCGCACTAAAGGTCGCAATCGACTCATTGACATCGGGGGGAAGCACCTTGATGCCCATCCTGCGACATTCATTGAGATAGATGGCCGACTTGTCTTTCTGGTCACTCA
>CAYGLJ010000060.1:0-5268 GCA_964350865.1 uncultured Microbacteriaceae bacterium | reverse complement strand
GGCAAAGCCTTTGTGGTGGTGTCACCTCGGTGACCAGTTTTTCTGACCTGACCACCATGAGGGTCGGCGGTCCCCTGGGTCACTATCACTCCTTCTCGTCGACACGGGCTTTGATCTCTGGAGCGAAGAAGATCTGGGCTGAGACGGATGAGTGGATGGCTTTGGGTTCTGGATCCAACCTGGTCGTGAGTGATGCTGGGTTTGACGGTCACGTTCTCCATATCAAGACCCGTGGCGTCACCGTCAAGAAAGCAACAGGGCAGCGGGTTCAGATTCACGCGGAAGCGGGCGAAGACTGGGATGACTTTGTGTCACACACACTCGCCCAAGGAGTTCGGGGGCTGGAGACCCTGAGTGGGATCCCTGGCACTGTTGGGGCCTCGGTGATTCAGAACATTGGAGCCTACGGAGCCGAGATTTCTGACACTGTGGTTTCCATCGATTTCCTTGAGTTCCCTGCCGGCTCCAGGAGGACCATTCCCGCTGAAGAACTGGAGCTAGGGCTTCGCACCAGTGCACTCAAGACGGGCACGCTGCGAGGGATTGTGTTGGGGGTTACCTTTTCTCTCGAGCCTGCGGAAGACTCTTTGAGCATCCCGATTCTGTATGACCAATTGGCGGATGCCATGGGCGTTGCCTCTGGTGAGCGGGCTCCTCTGGCGAGAACGAGCGAGACCGTTAGAGCCATCCGCTCCTCGAAAGGAATGCTCCTCGACGATAGCGATCCGGACTCCGTAAGTTCGGGCTCCTTCTTCGTGAACCCGATTGTGTCGGAGAAGATCTCAATGTCACTCCCGAGCGATGCTCCGCGTTGGTTTGTGGGGGAGCAACCAGGGGATGTTGTTGTTCCCCTCGATGCGAAGCCACCTCGGGAGCCAAGCTTTGCGGAACCCGGGTTGGTGAAGGTCAGTGCCGCCTGGCTTATTGAGCACTCCGGAATTCACAAAGGGTTTGCGTTACCAGGCTCGAAGGCGGCAATCTCCGGGAAGCACTCTTTGGCGATTACGAATCGTGGAGGTGCGACTGCAGCGGAGATCGCTGAGCTTGCCCGATACATCGTCACCACCGTGGGGAACAAGACAGGTATCTATCTCGTGCCTGAGCCCACGCTCGTGGGGCTTGAGCTCTAGGCCCGGAAGAACTTCTGCAGACGGGCAATGCCCTCAGCCAAGTCAGCGTCGCCCAGTGCGTAGCTGAATCTCAGGTAACCACTTGGCCCGAAAGCTTCACCGGGAACTGCTGCCACCTCGCACTCATCCAAGATGAGGTCGGCAAGCTCCAGGCTAGTTGTCGGAGTTTTTCCTGCCCACTCGCGACCCAGTAGACCGGTCACATCGGGGTAGACATAGAAAGCGCCGGTGGGTTCGGGGCAGATGACGCCGTCGATGGCATTCAAGCCCTCGACGATGACTTTCCGACGGATGTCGAACGCGTCTCTCATGGCCTTGGCAGGAGCTTGGTCCCCTTGGAGGGCTGCAAGACCAGCCAGTTGCGAAATATTGGAGACGTTGCTGGAGAGGTGTGACTGGAGGTTGGCCGCAGCGGTGATGGCATCCTGGGGTCCCACCATCCATCCGAGACGCCACCCGGTCATGGCATAGGTTTTGGCTACACCATTCACGAGGATGCATCGGTCTTGAACAGCAGGGGCGGCTTCGGCAATAGACACTGCGTGGTCCGCTCCGCCCTCATAGACCAGGTTCTGATAAATCTCATCGGCGATTACCCAAATCCCATGCTCTGCCGCCCACTCACCAATCGCCATGGTCTCTTCCAGAGTCATCACCGCGCCGGTCGGATTTGAGGGTGAGACGAACATCAATGCTTTGGTCTTTGGTGTTCGGGCTGCTTCCAGCTGTTCGACGGTGACTTTGTAGTCCTGGTCAGCTCCAGCGAAGACTACGACCGGAGTTCCTCCAGCAAGAGTGATGGCTTCGGGGTAAGTCGTCCAGTAGGGAGCTGGTAGGAGCATTTCGTCGCCTGGATCGAGAAGCGTCGCACACGCTTGGTAGACGGCTTGCTTACCGCCGTTGGTGACGACAACCTGGCTCGGCGTCACTGCCCAGCCACTATCGCGCAGTGTCTTCTCTGCGATGGCCTCCCGAAGCGCAGGAAGTCCAGCTGCAGGGGTGTAGCGATGGTTGGCGGGGTCTTTCACTGCCGTAAGAGCCGCTTCGACGACGTGGGCGGGTGTGGGGAAATCGGGTTCGCCCGCGGCAAAACTGATGACGGGTCGGCCCTCTGCTTTGAGTGCTTTGGCTTTGGCGTCGACTTTGAGGGTGGCTGACTCAGCGATGGACGTGATTCGCTTGGATAAACCGCGGGGTGCTTCGCTCACCCTTGTAGGGTACACAGCCTGGGTGAGTGGGAGCTAGCGCCTTTGCTAAACCAGGAGACGCCACCTACACTGGACCTCGGTAGTTGAAATCTGCCAAGCTTTGCTGTGCCTACAAGCTTGGATTTCACGCCCTAGGGCGGTGGCTCAATTGGTAGAGCAGCGGTCTCCAAAACCGCAGGTTGCAGGTTCGAGTCCTGTCCGCCCTGCGAACTCGTTACGCCGTAACGGGGAGTGACCACACAACAACGTAAGGAACATCGTGGCGACAACGTCATCAGAAGAAGCGGGCGACGACCTCGTCGGTAAGGCGAAGCGTGATCGTGAATCTCGCAAGAGTGCCTGGGCCCGCTTCGTCTTGTTCATCCGCCAGGTCATTGATGAGCTGGGCAAGGTTGTCACCCCTACCCGTAGTGAGCTCATCAACTACACGCTGGTGGTCTTGGTATTCGTCATCATCATGATGGCGTTTGTGTCGGTCTTGGACATCTTCTTTGGGTGGGGTGTCTCCTGGATTTTTGGTGATGGCAGAAGCCTCTTCGGCTAAGCCTTCAAGAGAAAAGAGAGAAAAACAGTGTCAGAAGACAAGAGCTACGACATCGATGTGGCAACCGCCGCAGAGCAGTCCTCCGAAGAGGATGAAGCGCAGGAGGGCATGGTCCTGGAGCAGCAGGAGCACTCCTCTGACTCTGCAGAGCACGAGGCCATGCACATCGTCGATGACGAGAGCGTGAACGTGGACGAAGCCCTCGAGGCTCTCGAGAGTTCTTCCGACGAGGAGGCTGACGCTGTTGTTGAGGATGCCCTCGACATTGATTCTCCTGAAGAAGCGGACGCCGCTGCGGAAGCAACCGATGACGAAGCAGACACCGCTGATCACGATGAGGCAGCAGAGGCGGAAGACCCCTACGCCGACTTCCGTCGTGAGCTTCGTCGCAAGCCTGGCAAGTGGTACGTCGTCCACTCCTACGCCGGTTTTGAAAAGCGCGTCAAGTCCAACATTGAAAACCGTAGGACCTCTCTGGCTATGGAGGAGTACATCTTCGAAGTCCAGGTTCCGATGGAAGACGTTGTTGAGATCAAGAATGGTCAGCGAAAGCTCGTGACTCGCGTTCGTATCCCCAGCTACGTTTTGGTGCGCATGGACCTCAACGAAGACAGCTGGTCGACTGTTCGCCACACTCCCGGTGTGACGGGCTTCGTGGGGAATGCGCATAACCCGACCCCGCTGCGTTTCGAGGAAGCCTTCGAGATGTTGAAGTCCACCGTCCAGGTCGCTGAAGCTGCACCCATCAAGGGTCAAGCAGTCAGCGTGGGCGGCGGAGTTTCCCGCATGCTTCCTGCCGAGGTCGACTTCGAGGTGGGAGAAACCATCACCATCAAGGAAGGTTCCTTCGCGGGGCTTCCCGGAACCATTAGCGAAATCAAGCCCGAAAGCGGTAAGCTCACGGTGCTTGTTTCGTTGTTCGAACGTGAGACCCCTGTCGAACTCGGATTCGACCAGGTCACCAAGCTCTAAACACAGGTACCACGGCGTGGATATGCCACGAACGTGGGAGCGCACGGCGGAGCGTCGTGCTCGATAAAGAAAAGGAAAAGCAATGGCAAAGAAAGTTGTGGGCCTCATTAAGCTCCAGATTCAGGCTGGCGCTGCCAACCCGGCACCCCCCGTGGGTCCGGCCCTTGGTCAGCACGGTGTGAACATCATGGAGTTCTGCAACGCATACAACCAGGCAACGCAGGATCAGCGCGGAAACGTTATCCCCGTCGAGATCTCTGTGTACGAGGACCGGTCCTTCACCTTCGTGCTGAAGACCCCTCCCGCTGCAGAGCTCATCAAGAAAGCTGCCGGTGTCAAGAAGGGTTCAGGAACCCCTCACACTGACAAGGTGGCCAACATCACCCCCGAACAGGTCCGCCAGATTGCTGAGCAAAAGCAGTCTGACCTGAACGCCAACGACATCGAGGCTGCCGCCAAGATCATCGAAGGTACTGCCCGCAGCATGGGCATCACCGTCGGCTAACACCCTTTTTCATTCAGCGGGAGAGCGAGCCACGCTCACATACCGCGACCTCAGTACAGGAGACACAAACATGGCGCAAAAATCCAAGGCATACCGGGCCGCCAAGGCCCTGGTGCAAGAAGGCCACTTCTATGCACCCAGCGAGGCAGTATCGCTCGCGAAGAAGACCACCTCACAGAAGTTTGATTCCACCGTCGAGGTGGCCATCAAGCTTGGTGTTGACCAGCGCAAGGCTGACCAGATGGTTCGTGGAACCGTCAGCCTCCCCCACGGAACCGGTAAGACCGCTCGCGTCCTCGTATTCGCGACGGGCCCTGCAGCAGAGGCAGCTCTCGCAGCCGGCGCTGATGAGGTCGGTGGCGATGAGCTGATTGAGAAGGTTGCTGGTGGTTACACCAACTTTGACGCAGCTGTCTCGACACCAGAGCTCATGGGTAAGGTCGGAACTCTCGGTAAGGTCCTGGGTCCTCGTGGCCTGATGCCCAACCCGAAGACCGGAACCGTCACCCCCGATGTCGGCAAGGCCGTTGCAGATATCAAGGGCGGAAAGATCGAGTTCAAGCTCGACAAGCACGCCAACATGCACTTCGTCATCGGTAAGGCAAGCTTCAGCGAAGACCAGCTCCTGGAGAACTTCACTGCCGCATTCGAAGAGATTCAGCGCCTGAAGCCTTCCGCTTCTAAGGGTCGCTACATCCAGAAGGCTGCCGTGTCGACCACCTTTGGTCCTGGCATCCCCCTGGACGTCAACGCACTCTAAATCGGTGTCATCGATGAGCATCAGTCGGGCACTGCCCGCTGATGCTCATCGTGTTTCTGCGCTCGCGATCGAGACATTTCCGCTTGCATGCCCTCCTGGCACCACGCAGGAGAACATCGACCAGTTCTGCGCGACGAAGTTATCTCCGA
>CAYGLJ010000059.1:0-5397 GCA_964350865.1 uncultured Microbacteriaceae bacterium | reverse complement strand
ATGCGTCTGCAGGGGGCGGAGTAGTCGGACTCACCGAAGGTGTGGCTGAAGGGCTTTAAGAGAGACTTACCCACAGATCTGATTTTTGCCCCCCACGGCATCGCTCGAGTGACTACCGTTCGAGCATGACAAAGGCGAAAACACTTGTGCTTGCGAAACGCAAGCACCAACACTACGGTGAAAGCATGAGCCCTAACGTGCTGGTGAGAAATGTTCCTCCTGAGATTCACGCGACGCTTATTCGTCGTGCAGAGGGCGAGGGAAAGTCACTGCAGGAGTATGTACTGAGCCTGCTCAAGGAGTCGGCTGGTAAACCCACGATGGCCGAGGTTATGGCGGAGATTGAGGCCAATCTCGCCGCCAATCCCATGCCGTCGATGAGCACGGACGAGATCGTGGCAACTATTCGCGAGGGACGCGAGGAACGCACGAATCGATTGCTCGGCTAGTGCCCGCTTCGATTGCGCTCGACGCCAGTGTGGTGGTGGATGGGTTGGTCGACTCAAGCGCCACCGGAGACCACGCCCGAGCACTCATGGGGCAACCCGGCGTGTATGTCCCTGACCTGCTCTACTCAGAGGTCAGCAATGCTCTGCGCAGAAGAGAGGTACGTCTGAAGCGCTCCATGGAGCGGGAATTCACTTCACTTCTGCGCCTGCCCTGGGATCGCGTGCCCTTTGGCGCCTTTGGCCGACTGACCTGGCCGCTGCGGCACGATGTCTCCCTCTATGACGCTTCGTATGTGGCATTGGCCATGGTGCTCGATGTTCCCTTGGCAACCACAGACAGAAAGCTTGCGAGCGTTGCGGCCCGCTACTGCGAAGTGGTCATCCCTGGCGAGTAAACGGTGAGTCCGGCGGCTCTGGCCGCCTGAATCAATCCTTGGTCGTAGGCGACCAGCGGATAACCGAGTTTGAGCGCTGTCGCTAGATGAAGCGCATCGAGGGTGCGCAGCGTGCTCGGTGAGACTAGCCCTGCGAGCTCGATGATGTGCCGATCAATCGGTGTAAACCAAAGGTGAGAGATCACCTGTCCCGCCGCTTCCTGTGCCTCGGCAGAGATGCGTGCCGCAGCACGCGTCACCTCCGTCTTTCCCAGATAACTCGTTCCCCACCGGGCAGCCTCACCCCAGGGATTCTCACCGTTCACAAAGGCCATGAGCGCGGGAGTTTCTTTTTCCCGCGTCACCAGCTTCATCAACGCAGACGAGTCACCATAGAGTGCTACCACCGCTCCTCGTCTCGCATTGCTTGGAGAATCTCGGATCCCGGAACCTCTGATTCCACAGGCACGTGATGGGCAAGAAACTCTTGCAGATTGCCGCTCGACGGAATGACCTCTCCGGACGCAATCATCTCGTCGAGGGTGGTCGGCGTTGTGTAGGGAACAAGACGGGCAACAGGGCGCCCATGGTCGGTCACCACCAGAGATTCTCCCTCCTTGACACGTGCAAGTACTCGGGAGACATTCTGACCTAGGTCACGCATACCTACTGAAGTGTTATCCACAGTTCTACAGTGTAGAACATTGCGGCTGAGCCATGCAGGCCAGGTACACGCGGCCTCATTCGCCCTGGGCGCGGTGACTTTGTCATAACATATTGTCAAACGTCGTGATTTGTTAGGTGTGATGGTGCGCAAGACAGAAGTTCTTCTTCCTCAGTCCCTCTTTGCTGATTTGGATCGCTCCGGAACAACACCGCTCTATCACCAGGTCGCGAAGAAGTTCGAGCTCGCCATTCGTCAGGGAACCTTGCCCCCCGGCTCACGCATCGAGAACGAGGTCTCTCTGGCCGAGCGTTTAGCTCTCTCCCGGCCGACTATTCGTCGTGCTATCCAGACCCTGGTCGACGACGGACTGATTGTCCGTCGTCGGGGAATCGGCTCCCAGGTGGTGCACGGGCAGGTGACCAGAGGTATGGAGCTCACCTCGCTCTATGACGACATTCAACGCGGTGGCTCGAAGGCGGAGACCACCGTGGTCTCCTTCGGCACTAACCCCGCTAACGCTCATGTGGCACAAAGCCTCGGTGTTCCGACCGGAACACTGGTCACCGAGGCGATTCGTATTCGCTACGCCGACAAGGTGCCCATGGCCGTGCTGCACAACTGGATTCCGCACTCGATCGGTACCCTCACCAAAGAGGAGCTTGCCGCCAAGGGTCTGTATCAAATCTTGCGCGAGCGAGGTTTCGTTCCCCAGGTGGGCAAGCAGCGCATTAGTGCGAGAAAAGTTACTCAGGCGGAAGCAGGTGAGCTCGATATTGAGTCAGGTGCCGCGGTCCTCACCATGGAGAGAACCGCGTATGACTCGATGGGTCGCGCTATTGAGCACGGTGAGCACATCTATCGCACAGATTTGTACTCTCTCGAGTTCACTGTTGTCAACAAGTAGGGATCAGTCGGCGAGATCGACGACTTTCTCCCAGGAGCGGGAATCCCACGAGTTGATGAGCGCCTGTTGAACACTGACCACATCTACCGCTTCGCGGAAGCTGGGGGAAAAGTCTCCCCCGGTGGCGAGGGCTTCTAAGAACGAATAGTCCTCGATGGCCATCAGGTCCTCGAGACCAATCGCGTTGGCTTGTCCCGGGGCAAAGGCGCCGTGGAAGGGGAAGCGGTCTCCACCATAAATCGTGGTGTATCCGGAGCTCGGGTCCTCGGTTAATCGGTAGTACTGGAGCTCGTTCATCTTCTCCAGATTCCACGCGAGAGCACCTTTCGTGCCATAGACCTCGAACGCGTTCTGGCTCTCCGGTCCGACCATCGTGCGACTGGACTCGAATGTCCCGGTCGCGCCATTAGCGAAGGAGCACAACATCGACGCAAAGTCCTCGTTCTCCACCTTTCCCTTCGGGTCTTCGGGCTTGCCGCGACCATAGTGACTGGCGGCTCCCGTGGGCAAGGGACGCTCGGGAATGGTGGTGTTCTTCATGCCTACCACCTCGGTGATATCTCCCACCAGGAACTGGGCGAGGGAAATGGAGTGGCTCAAGATGTCACTGGTCGCACCGTAGCCGGCCTGATCCAGAATGAAGCGCCAGGTCAGAAGGCCCATCTCGTCACTTCCGTACATGGAGAGGAATCGACCGCGGTAGTGGGTGATGTCACCCAGCGCACCCGAGGAAATCAGTTCTTTGGCGTGGAGGACCAGGGGAGCCCAGAGGTAGTTGTATCCCACGGCGGTGCGAACACCAGCAGCCTTGGCTGCGTTGTAGGCGGCAACGGTCTGCTCGGGCTTGCCACCAATCGGCTTTTCGCTAAAGACTGCTTTGCCGGCAGCAGCGGCCGCTTCAATCATGGGGACGTGGAGCATGTTGGGTGCTGTTACCCACACCACGTCGACGTCATCGGCTTCGACAGCCTCGCGCCAGTCCGCAACGGCGCGCTCAAAGCCAAAGTCATTGACCGCACGAGTGCGACGTTCCTCTTCCGTGTCTGCACAGACCACGAGTTTTGGGTCAAAGGAGCGGTTCGGGAACAGCGAGGGCATCCGAAGCATGGCGCGAGAGTGCACCTGCCCCATCCAGCCAAGACCGAGCACGGCAACACCGAGGGGTTTGTTCATGAGGGGCGACACCTTTCTGAGGGTTAGTGGTGGGGTCTAACAATCTGCGCTGCGCGCTGTGTGGCCGCCTCGATGTCACCATCGGGCGGGTAGAGGAGGGTGCGACCGGCGAGGAGGCCACGAACATTGGGCTCCTTCATGCCCGCTTCCCATTTCGCAAAGATGGGATCAACGCCGCCGCTCGGGTCGCCGCCAAGCATCAGGATTGGCAGGGTTGTGGCTCCTGCCACCTCGTTCATCCGATCACTCGCGGGAACTTTTAGCCAGGTGTAAGCGGAGGACGCTCCCAACCCTGACGCAATAGCGACCACTGTCACGAGAGCATCATCGGAAGGGTTGAGTGTTGCCTTCCCGGCAGAGTCCTTGACATAGGGCAGTGGCTCAATCATGGAGAGCAGTTTGCGGTCCGCGAGCTGGGTCGTAATCGATGCCACAGTCTCTAGCGTCTGAGCAACGGCCGGATCGGTGTAGTCGATGCGGAGCAGGGTCTTTCCGCCATCGAGACCCATGGACTCCACGTGGTCAACGTCATAGGAGGTGACTCGATCATCCAGTTCCCAGGTCGCGCCAATGATGCCTCCGCGGTTCATCGTTCCAATCGCGAGTTTGTTCTCCAGTGCGCCCAACCAGGCCAGCTCCTCGAGAACATCGGCACTTCCCAATACTCCGTCCACATCGGGGGAAGAGAGCGTGCGAACCAGGTGGTCCAAGAGGGTGTGACGATCGGCCATCGCAATGGGGTCGTTGCCCAAGCTGATCTTGCCCCGCGCGGTGTGGTCGGAGGCGACCAACAGGAGGTTGCCGTCTGTGCCCTGCGGGGTTCGACGCTTTCTGGTGAGCAACGCTTGGGTGAACGCTTGTGGTTCAAACACTCGCGCTCGAAGGAGCTCCTCGTATTGCTCGACACTGACACTCATGCTGCGTCCTCCATAACCCGCCGGAGCTCCTCCACACTCGGCATCGCGTCGGCACAGGTGAGCTGAGTGGCCACGTGTGCACCGGCGGCGTTAGCGAGCGCTCCGATGTCTTCCAGGCTTAAGCCTTCCAGTAAACCGTGGCAGAGCGCACCCCCAAAAGCATCCCCCGCTCCCAAACCGCAGACAACCTCAATAGGGGTAGGAGCTACGCGAACGCGCTCTGATGCCGTAGCTAGGAGGGCCCCACCCGCACCCAGCTTGATGATGGCCAGTGTCACCCCGGCCTGCAGTAGAGCGTCGGCGGCAACGTCTGGATCGCTGACCCCTAGCGCGACCTCGCACTCTTCGGAGTTGCCGACCACGACGGTGGCGAGTGCGATAGCGCGCTGTGCCATCGATCGAGCGTCCTCAACGCTTCCCCACAGGGAGGGGCGGTAGTCCAGATCAAGGATGGTGTGTTGATCCTTCGAGCGAAGACTCATCCACGTCAGGCAGGTCTCTGGCGTGCTTCCTTGAGCGAGGGAGCCTTGGCTAATCCACAGAATCTTGGTCCCCGTTATCAGCTCCTCTGGAACATCGGAGGCCTCAAGCTGAGTGTCGGGCGCTGCAGCTCCGCGGTAGAAGATCACTGTCGGGGTCTCGGGGGGAGTAAGGGCAGCAAACGCCAGAGGGGTTTGTGCGCCCGGCACACTGCCGACATAAGTGGTGTCCACTCCCCACCCTTGGAGCCGCCCGCGGATGTAGTCAGCAAAGTCGTCCTCGCCGACCTTGGTGACGAGAGTGACATCGTGGCCAAGCCTGGCCGCTGCGACCGCGACGTTGGTGGGGCTTCCGCCCACCGACTTCCGAAAACTTTGCTGGTCCTCAAAGCCCGCGTGGGGCTCGTGTGCGTACAGGTCAACACTGATGCGAC
>CAYGLJ010000058.1:0-5589 GCA_964350865.1 uncultured Microbacteriaceae bacterium | reverse complement strand
CCGACACAGGTGAGGTGAGCCAGTGGTTTGGCTGCGGTGTGATCTTTGATAAAGCTCAGCACATCGAGTGAATCTCTGGTGGAAGAGCCTCCTGCGCCGAAGGTGACGGAGATGAACTCGGGTGCCACAGTGTCCAGAGCCTTAATCGACTCGTGGAGGCCTGGAAGCTTGTCCGGTGAGCGTGGAGGGTAGACCTCGAAGGAGACGGCAGTGCGCACGGTCATGGTGTCGCCTCCTGGTTATTGCTGTGAGTTCAAGCGGTGGAGGCTTCCACGAAGCTCTTAGTCTAACGGGCGTCGAATTGAGAAGCTCGGAGAATTGTCACAGGGAGGTATATTCCAGGCTTGCGCTCTACGATGAGGGCTACATCATTGCTATTCACATCGAGGAGTTCTTATGGCCGCCGTGTCCCTTGAAGCCGGTTCCCCTGCCCCAGATTTCACCTTGCCCGACAAGGACGGGAAAGCGCACGCACTCTCTGACTACCGAGGACAGAAAGTGATTCTCTACTTCTACCCCGCGGCGAGCACCCCGGGCTGCACCACACAGGCATGTGACTTCCGTGACAACATGGCGTCTCTGCAAGCAGCGGGCTATGTCGTCTTGGGGCTGTCGAAGGACAAGCTTCCTGCACTTCAGAAGTTCGCCGAGAACGAGAACCTAGGTTTCCCGCTCTTGAGTGACGAGGACTTGTCAGTGCACAATGCTTATGGGGCCTTTGGCGAGAAGTCGATGTACGGGAAAACTGTCATGGGTGTGATTCGCTCGACGTTCGTTGTCGATGAAAACGGGGTACTCGAACACGCGTTGTACAACGTCAAGGCAACAGGTCACGTGGAGATGTTGCGAAAGCGCTTGGGCCTTTAGAACAAGAGCCGCTTCGCGAGGTTCTGGATGCGTTCGGCGAGCTCTGTGTAACCAGCCTCTCTCTGTTTCTCCATCGTTGCGAGAAGGGCCTTACCATTTTTTTCCAGCGTCGCCCGAGCCTTGTGTGACTCGAGAGATTTAATCGACTCCGCTAATTCTGCGGCGTTGTCGGGATCAAAAAACACTGCAGCATCGCCAAGTTGAGCCCTGTGTTGGTGTGACGCAATGACGGGCACACCAAGGAGTAGAGCCTCGAGTGGAGGAATGTTGGTGGGCCCAAAATAGCTCGCCATCACAAGACCCAGTGATCCTCGATAGAGCTCCGGGACAACTTCATCATCGACATATCCCAAGAAATGGATTCGATCGTCCACTCCCAGCCCCTGTATGCTCCGCCGGAGACTTGCTCCAGCACCGTGATCTTTGCCCACAAAAACCGCATGAATATCGTGACCCTCGCCTGTGAGGAGTGCGATGGCCTCGGCAATTCGACGGTGATTCTTATGCGTCCACAGTTGCGCAGGATAGAAAACGTATTTGCCCGCAACATCCTTGACCACGGGAGGAAGCGGAGCTCCATCAGATGGGCTCTTTCCGATCCCCATAGGTGGTGAGAAGGGAATTGTCACAAACTTGTCAGCGGTGATTCCGTAACTGCGCCGGGCATTGTCCTCAAGTTCGGGGGAATCCACGATGACGAGCGCAGCCTTCCGGAGGTTCTGCGAGATTGTGGCCTCTCGTGCCTCAAATTTTCCGGATGTTCGAACTTCGGGAAATTCGGGGGAATCAAGATGGCATAAATCCCACAGAGTCCAGACAAAAGGTTTTATCTGAAGCTCATGTGCTGCGGACGTGGGGGTCACGAAGTACACCAGGTCGGTATCTGAGTTATCGAGGAAGCGGGCTAGAGGGCCAGATCCCACCGTTAGACCTCTGAGGGAGAGGAGCCATCGTGCTAAGCGATAGAGAAGACCGTCTTCCACCACCACGCGATCTCGGAATGTCGACATCCGAGGCGGCAGTGTGGTGATGTCCTCGGGATCGAGAAGACCCTCTGCGACCAAAGGCTTGAGAGCTTCGCCAAAGGTGTTCTTCTCGTCGAGCACACGCAATCGAAAATGCGGCGGGACACGCTCGACCAACATTCTGAGACTGGTCAGCGCTTGGTGGTATCCGCCACCGGTCTGCGCGCGACCGGTCAAGACGACCGTCACAGTGAAGGGACTTGTGGGAAGAGTCACGATGATGCCACGACTTCTCGGAGCTGCTCGGCCACATACATTCGTGTTTCTGGCGTTGAATCAGCACCGTTGGGAAGGTAGAAGCCCTGCTTACCCAACCACTCTGATACGGGCAATGAACCGTGAGGAGACATTCCGAAATTTTCCAGAACCGGCTGCTGGTGGAGAGGGAAAAAGAAGGGCCGGGTGCCGATTCCACGGCGATGCAGGGCTTCCATGGCATCTCGCGCACTAAGAGGTGAGTCAGGACCGAGAACGACTCCAAAAACCCAGTACACGTTGTCTGAGCCTCGATAGGAGGGCAAAGGTAGTGTCAGCTCCTCCACGTCCTGCAGAAGTTCTTGATAGTGACGGCCAATTTCCTGCTTGTGGGCGAGTAGTTGATCCATCCGACTTAGCTGAGACAGACCCAGTGCGGCTTGCATTGCGGTGAGCCGGTAATTCCATCCAATAGTGGTGTGGACGAAGCGCTGCTCAGGGTTGAAAGAGAGGTTTCGGAGCTCTCGTGCGCGTGCTGCAAGGCCGTCATCGTCGGTGAGGATCATTCCTCCCTCACCTGTAGTGATTAGTTTGTTTGAGTAAAAGCTGAATGTGGAGAGTGTTCCGAAAGAACCCAGCGGTGAACCCTCAAGGTGCTGGCCGTGTGCTTCTGCGGAATCCTCAATCAGCGCGATATCTCGATCCAGGGCAAGTTTCTTGATGTGGTCAACGTCGGCGGGTAGGCCGTAGATGTGGACCACCACGATGGCTTTGGTTCGATCAGTGATGGCACGTTCGACTGCCTCGGGGTCAAGATTCCAGGTGTCAGGTCTGGAATCGACAAAGACTGGAGTGGCGCCGCTTCGCAAAATCTGATTCAGGCAGGACACGATCGTGAAGCTCGGGAGAATTACCTCGTCACCGGGACCAATTCCCAGGGCTTCGTAGGCAATATCGAGGGCGGCGGTCCCATTGGCAACAGCAACTCCGTGCCTAACCCCGATCGCATCCGAGAACTTCTCTTCAAATTCACGAACCTGCGGGCCCTCGGAGGAAATCCAACCCTCCTCGATTGCCCGAGCAACGGCTGCCGCGTCTTCGGGGGAGAGAGAAGGAGTGGAGACCGGGATGAAGTCCATGTCAAATCTTTCTCAAGGTGAACCAGACACCCCACGTTTCACGGCTGGGCGTCGCTCTCGACATGAATTCGCACGATTCGACGAGTTCGAATCCGTGGCGGTGGGCGAGGAGCTCAATCTCAGTCTGGGTGAAGTGGCGCATCGTATGGGACTCGGAAAATTTGCTGTTCTCAGCACTGGCTAGGTTCGTGACCGCATAGTCATACGTGACGGTGACCAGCGAGCGGGGAATGTCCTCCGTGGGTGTGGCAGTCCGCGAGACAGAGAGGTGGGAGTTAGCTTTCTCCAGGGTTCGACCTTCGGGAACAAGTGAGTGAACTGCTGGGGTGTACCAGACGTCAAAAGCGAAGAGCCCCCCTGCCTCTAAGTGCCGTGAAGCGGTCTCAAAAAACGCATGAAGGTCCGACAGCTCGGTGTGATAGCTCATCACATGAAAAAGCGCCAAGACTGCATCAAATTTTTCAGGAAGGTTGGTGGATGCTGTATCACCCTGCAGGAACGTCACCCGGGGGTGAGGGTCAGCCCGCTCGAGCATGTCGGCGCTTGGTTCCACACCGGTCACCTGGTAACCGCGGTCAGCCAGTATTCGAGCGTGGCGCCCAGTTCCTGATCCGAACTCGAGGAGGTGACCGCCAGGCTTGCATCCGTGACTCTCAAGAGTGGCAGCGATCCACTCTGCTTCTGCAACGGTGTCTTTTTCTCCATAAAGCAGGTCATACACGGCCGCTGATTCGTGGAATACCTCGGGTGACGCGCTCATATCAGGCACTCCAGTGCGGATTGTCAGTGGGGCGGAATCTGGTCTTTTCGCCCTCGCCTTTGTAGGGTCCTTGTTTTACTTCGACTATGTCGGCATCGTCCAAAATCTCGAAACCGTGACCACCTGACGCGAGAAAAATCACATCTCCAGCACCAAGCTCCAGTGAGGAGCGGTATCGACGGTCTTCTCCGTAAAGGTCGACACGAACTCTGCCCGAGCGAATAAACAAGACTTCTTGAGTGGAGTCGATGGTGCGGCTCATCGGGTTGTGAACATGGGCGTCGATAAGGTGCCCCCTTGGCCACCTAAGAACACCAAGCTGGTGGACACTGTCATCACTGGTCACGAAATTGATTCCCGGTTGTCCAAAGCCTGCCCGAATCACGAGGGCAAGCTCAGCTCCAGTTTGGTCGTCATTCACCCGCTCCAAGGCTTCAGATGTTGTCATCGGGTTAGCTCTCTAACTGTTCTTGTTCAACCGGCGAGTCAGAAGATTCCTCGCGCGAGCGGATGCTTTAAGCAAGCCTATTCTGAATGCTTTTTGTCGCGCAGTGCGACGTGCATGGGAGTAATCACCGGGCGAAGATCTGCGTAAGGCTGCCCTCACGGTATGGTCGACAAAATAGGGCCACAGATCCTTGTTTCCACCCTGCAGATGAACCCCGCCAGCCAGCACTTCTCTTCCCTCGAGAGTGGTGAAATATCTCCGCCCATGGCGCTTGGTCACCTTCTTACCCATCGGGCTCATTACGAGTCCCTGAGAAGAACCGATGTTTTCGCAGAAAACAACGTCCTTTCTGTTGGGATCCCCAAGGTCTTCCAACTTGTGCTCCCGCGCATACACACCAAACGCGGCCATATCACTGACATGGGGTACCCCTGCATCGTTTGATTCACGCACGAACTTCGCTAATCGCTCAAAACCTTTGTCTGTAGAGAAGCTCTTGGTCAGAAAGGTGGTGAAATCGGTCAGTGCCTGGAGGGTGAGGAAGAAAGTGAACTGCGGACCCACTTTGTCCACTACCGTCATCGAGGTCGAGAGGTGAGGCGCTACCTCGCTCACTGCGAGGTAGAGGTAAGCGTCGGAGTCGAGTACCAGGATGGGACCCGCAACAGAATGCGCTTCGCAATAGGAGCGAACATAAAACCAACGCTGGAAATTGAGCAGTTCGTAGTCGAAGCCGTTGTTACCCTCGAATCGAAATATCTTTGCGAAGGCATCCGACCTAGCAGCGTAGTTATCCAGTAAATCGTAGGTGATTTCACCCAGGATTTCGGGAGAAACCGTTTTTCGCGCCTGATCGGCGAGGAGGACAATTGAAGACTTGGAATCCGCCGCACGGGCTTGCAGGACAGCGGCTTGCACATAGGGCTGGAGAGGACCCCTATGCACAAAGAAGACGATGCTGGGTTTTCGCACTGATGTCATGAGCCGCTCTATCCTGTTTTCGGCTAGTGGGCCCCGTGGGGCTCGAACCCACGACCCACGGATTAAAAGTCCGTTGCTCTGCCAACTGAGCTAGAGGCCCTCCCATAGTGTACTTAAGTCCGGGGCATTGACACCCGGAGGGTGCCTGGTGCGGACAAAACCTGTAATAGAGTT
>CAYGLJ010000057.1:0-5740 GCA_964350865.1 uncultured Microbacteriaceae bacterium | reverse complement strand
CTGATTACTGATGTCCAAGCACCTGATCTTGAAACTCGTATTGCGATCTTGCGCAAAAAAGCCGCAAGTGAACGAATCGACATCAACGACGATGTTGTGGAATATATGGCGTCCAAAGTCTCATCGAATATCCGTGAATTAGAGGGTGCCCTCATTCGCGTGACCGCTTTTGCCAATTTGAATAAAGCAACAGTCGATATGCCTCTGGTGCAGACCGTATTGAAAGACCTCGTTCTTACAGAGGACACGAACGTCGTGTCACCCGCAGACATCATCAGTATCGCTGCGACGTTTTATCAGCTCAGTGTTGAGGATCTGTATGGGTCTTCACGCTCGCAGACCATTGCCCTCGCGCGACAGGTAGCTATGTACCTCTGTCGCGAGATGACGAGTCTTTCTCTACCCAAAATTGGCCAGCTCTTTGGGAACCGGGATCACACCACGGTCATGTACGCCAACAAAAAAATTAGTGAGCTCATGAAAGAGCGCCGCTCTATCTATAACCAGGTGACAGAAATTACGAGCAGGGTCAAACAAACCAGCAGTTACTAAACCTAATCAAGTTCTAGTTGAGGGTTTCCCACACTGTGGATAACTTGTGAAAAACTGGCATGGGTTTGGGGAGGACACGCGCTGGATTTCCACAGCGAGAAGAAAAACATCGCTTTTTGTTGACTGGTGTCACCACAGTGCACATTTTCTCCTCTAAGGACTCCACATCTCACACGGTTGTAGTTTTAGAGCAAGTTCGCGATTTTTGACACGTTATCCACAAATCCACAACGGTTATGACTATTTCCTTTCTTAATCCTTCCTTTGAGCCAATAACGACGGCGATCGAACACTGCGATTGCTTTGTGCCAGAATCGAGTACTGCGGTTATCCATTCCAGAGGTCAGGTGTCACGTGAAATTTGAAGTCAACAAAGACGTCTTCAGTGAGGCTGTCTCTTTTGCGGTCAAACTTCTACCCCAGAGGACCACACTTCCGATCCTGAGTGGTGTTTTGATTGCAGCAGACGGCTCCAATGTCACCATCTCTTCTTTCGACTATGAGGTGTCAGCCAAGACTCGTATCGACGCGAATGTTGATGCAGCTGGCACAGTCCTCGTCTCAGGTCGCCTTCTCGCGGAAATCGCATCACGACTTCCCCACGAATCTGTGGTGTGTGAGCTATCGGGTAATTCCGTCAGCATTACGTCAGGTTCCGCCAAGTTCTCACTGGCCACGATGCCTGTCGAGGAATATCCCAATCTTCCCGAGGTTGAGGGCATTAAGGGAACAGTGTCTGCAGATGACTTCGCTTCTGCCGTTAGCCAAGTTGCCCCAGCGGCCTCTCGTGATGATGTGACCCCGGTTATTACCGGTGTCCTCCTTGATATTTCTGCTTCCGCCGTTGTGATGATGGCGACTGACCGTTATCGCGTCGCGTCTCGTGAGGTCGCGTGGAAAGCGAGCGGGGTGAGTGATGAAGGACTTCACGCTCTCGTTCCATCCCGCACGTTGGCAGAGATCGGGAAAACCTTTTCTTCCGCTGGAGAAATTACGATCACCATTAACACTGGTGGGGAGCGGGAACTCGTTGCCTTTGGTTCTGCAGATAGGACAGTAACTACTCTGCTCATCAAGGGATCCTTCCCTCCAGTCACAAAGTTGTTCCCTTCTGAGACTCCGGATTACGCGGTAGTGAGCACCTCGGATCTCATCGAGGCAACTAGACGAGTTGCTCTTGTCTTGGAGCGCGAAGCTCCTTTGCGCTATTCGTTCACGGCTGACGGTGTTGCGCTTGAAGCCCTGGGTAGTGAACAAGCTCAAGCTTCAGAAACTATTGACGGGCACCTAGTAGGCAAAGAGTGCGTCGTATCACTCAAGCCTCAGTTCTTAATTGACGGGCTTAGCGCAACCCATAGCGAGTTCGTCCGCGTTGCATTCACGCAGACTGATAACCCGAATAAGCCCGGGCCTGTGCTCATTACTGCTCAGAAGTCTCAGGATGGTGGCGACTCCGAGGTGTACCGCTACCTATTGCAGCCCAATTTGTTGATGCGCTAGAAGTCCTCTGTGTGGATCAGTCAGCTCGATCTCACCCAATGGCGTAATCACGAATCAACCCGTTTAGCGTGCTCGCCTGGTGTAACGGTGCTTGTTGGACCTAATGGTCAAGGAAAAACTAACGTTGTCGAGGCAATTCGCTATCTCGCGACATTGGGGTCTCATCGCGTGGCCTCGGGGGCACCGTTAATTAGAGATGGTCAAGAAAGCGCCACGGTCTTTGCCCAGCTCCATCATGGAGAGCGGAATATCTCTGCCGGTATCACGCTGAAGCGTCACGGCACGAACGACGCAACACTCAACGGCAACAAAGCCAAATTGTCCGAGATTCCTCGCTGGGTCTCAGCAGTGATGTTTGCCCCTGAAGACTCTGCGATTGTTCGAGGTGAGCCAAGCTTTCGCCGGCACTTCATGGATGAGTTGGTACTGGGCGGGTCTCCATCCATGGCAGCGGTCTTTAGTGATTTTGAGCGCGTCCTCAAACAACGTAACTCTCTCTTGAAATCCTTACGCTCCACTTCCCGAGGCGCGGACCTCTCAACACTCGATGCATGGACGGAGAGTTTTGCGCAGGCTGCGGCAGCAATCGTGGCTGATCGCGTGCGCTATCTGCGAGAGATCACACCCCGTGTTGCGGAAGAGTATGACAATTTAGCCGGGGGTGACGCGATAACAGCGACGTATCAACCCAAGGGTTACGTTGTCGAGGATGAGAGTCATGAAAGCATCGCCGGTTCGATAGCAGATGCCTTGGTATCTGTTCGGGCCGAGGAGTTAGAGCGTGGGATGACTCTCATTGGGCCGCATCGAGATGATGTAGAGCTCACCATCGAGAACAAACCAGCCCGAACCCACGCCAGCCAAGGTGAGACGTGGTCGCTTGCGCTCGCTCTCAGGCTCGGTATGGCGGCGTGGTTGCGGGAAAATCGGGCGAGTGGCGACCCCATCATGATGCTGGATGATGTTTTTGCAGAGCTGGACGCTCGTCGCCGGGAAAAGCTGGTCGGTGCAATCACCGATTATGAGCAGTTGATCATCACAAGTGCGGTCGAAGACGACTTGCCTCCAGGGTTGGACGGGACCCGACTCGATGTCAAGAATGGTGTGGTGAGTTCTCGATGACGACTCCTGAAGCCCGCAATGTGTACCAACGATTGCGCACAAAGTTCGGGGGTTATCGCGCACGCGAAAAAGGGACCACCAACGGATCTGAGCCGTTTGGGGACCTCCGGGATCCCGGATCTATGGCTGATGCTTTTGATGAGCTGACGCAATCGATGGGGTGGGCACCGAGTCTCGCTCGGGCAGACCTCAGTGAACATTGGGCGGACATTGTCGGCGATGATGTCGCTGCACACGCATCACCCAGTGGTTTTCACGACGGCTCGCTAGAGATTCAATGTGACTCAAGCGCGTGGGCGACGCAACTGAAGCTCATGAAGAAGCAGTTGCTAGAGGCGCTCCAAGAACGATTCCCCCAAGCCGGCGTGTCGGACATCGTCGTAAAAGCACCGGGTGCCCCCTCTTGGAAACATGGCTCACGCTCTGTTCCAGGGCGTGGCCCGCGCGATACTTATGGCTAGAAACCCCTAATTGGTGGAAAGAAAAGAAATCTGTCCGCAGAGGGCCAAAATAGGCCTTTCTGGGACCCCTCTTCGATAGACTGTGAGCTAGCAATAAACCCCGGTATTTCTGGGTTTTTGCGCCATCCGAGCCCAGCTTCAGGAGTAATTTAAAATGTCGTCAGCGCCTAAGAAAACTTCCAACGAAGAGTCCTATGGCGCCAGTGACATCCAAGTCCTTGAGGGACTGGAAGCTGTTCGTAAACGGCCCGGTATGTATATCGGGTCGACCGGCCCCCGTGGCCTCCATCACTTGGTGTATGAAATCGTCGACAACTCCGTCGATGAGGCGTTGGCCGGTCATTGTGACCAGATCAACGTAGTCATGTTGGCCGATGGCGGAGTACGCGTCTCCGACAACGGCCGTGGGATCCCTGTGGATGAACACCCCGTCGAGAAGCGCTCCACTGTTGAGGTCGTATTGACGACACTGCACGCTGGGGGAAAGTTTGGCGGCGGCGGATACGCCGTGTCCGGTGGATTGCATGGTGTGGGAAGCAGCGTGGTCAACGCGCTGTCTCAGAAACTAACTGTTGAGGTAAAGCGACAGGGGAGCAGCTGGACTCAGTCCTATCAGAACGGCGTCCCTGATTCCCCCCTAGCAAAGGCCGGCGCTACCGATGAAACCGGGACCACCATTGAGTTTTGGCCCAACTCGGAAATATTCGAGACTGTGGACTTCGATTACGAAGTTCTTCGGACGCGGTTCCAGCAAATGGCCTTCCTTAACAAGGGACTTCAGATTGATCTTGTGGATGAGCGCCCATCAGCCTCGGGTCGCACAGACAGCTATAAGTATGAGCAGGGACTCGTCGACTACGTCGAGTACCTCAATAACGCGAAGAAGACGGAGATTGTCCACCCGGACATCATTTCCTTTGAGGCCGAAGACACCGAGCGCACCATCGCCCTCGAAGTTGCCATGCAGTGGACGACAGCGTATTCCGAGAGCGTTCACACATATGCCAACACGATCAACACTCATGAGGGTGGAACTCACGAAGAAGGTTTCCGAGCTGCGCTCACGACACTCGTGAATAAATATGCGCGATCGACAGGGTTACTCAAAGAAAAAGACGAAAACCTCACCGGTGATGATGTGCGCGAAGGTTTGACCGCTGTGGTGTCGGTGAAACTGGGTGAACCACAGTTTGAGGGACAAACCAAGACAAAACTGGGTAACACCGAGGCGAAGTCTTTTGTGCAGAAAGTCACCGGCGAGCACCTGGGCGATTGGTTCGAGAGGAACCCCGCCCAAGGGAAAGATGTTGTGCGGAAAGCCGTTCAGGCCTCGGCAGCGCGAATCGCTGCCCGGAAAGCGCGCGAGCAAACCCGACGTAAAGGGCTGTTGGAGTCCGGCGGGATGCCCGGCAAGCTCAAAGACTGTCAGTCCAAAGACGCTGCTATTTCAGAAATCTTCCTAGTGGAGGGTGACTCTGCTGGTGGCAGCGCGGTGTCAGGGCGAAACCCTGAAACCCAAGCGATCTTGCCCCTGCGCGGAAAGATCTTGAATGTTGAGAAGGCTCGACTGGATAGAGCACTGGGAAATAACGAGATCCAAGGCATGATTACTGCGTTTGGTGCCGGCATCGGTGAAGACTTTGATGTCGAGAAGGTCCGGTATCACAAGATCGTGTTGATGGCAGATGCCGACGTGGATGGTCAACACATCACGACGTTGCTGTTGACTTTGCTGTTCCGCTACATGCGTCCGCTGATTGAGCGCGGATACGTGTATCTCGCTCAGCCTCCGCTCTATCGCCTGAAATGGTCGAACTCAGAACACGAATACGTCTATAGCGATCGCGAGCGAGATGCGCTGATTGAGTCGGGAAAGAAGGAAGGCAAAAAGCTTCCTAAAGATAACTCGGTCCAGCGGTACAAAGGTCTGGGTGAGATGAACCATCAAGAGCTGTGGGACACCACGATGAACCCGGAAACGAGAACCCTCTTGCAAGTGACGCTGGAGGATGCTGCGGTCGCCGACACCGTGTTCAGCACCCTCATGGGTGAAGACGTGGAAGCCAGGCGAACATTCATCCAGCAAAACGCGCGAGACGTTCGAT
>CAYGLJ010000056.1:0-5818 GCA_964350865.1 uncultured Microbacteriaceae bacterium | reverse complement strand
GTCGCATCAGTGTTGACCTGTACGCACACGAGCCCCACGCGGGCTTTGAGGACCAACAAAGTTTTCGGAAGTCCGTGGGCGGAAGTCCTACCAATGTTGCTGTGGCAGCGGCCAGGCTGGGCCACGACGTGGCGCTTGTCACCAAGGTCGGCGATGACGACTTTGGTAACTACATCCGCGGGCGGCTTCAAGGGTGGGGAGTTGACACTAGATATGTCGGCAGTGTGCCGGGCGCACAAACCCCTTTGGCGTTTGCTGCTCTCACTCCTCCGGAAACCCCGACAGTGATCTTTTACCGCGGAGCAGCCGCGCCCGACACTCAGCTCGTGGCCTCCGATGTTCCCGAAGAGCTGATAGCCGGGACAAAGATTTTGTGGATAAGCCAGGGCTCTCTGGCTCAAGGAAGCACAGCAGAGACCTGCCTTGCGTGGATGGGTCTTCGCTCCAGTGACCAGCACACCATCCTTGATCTGGACTACCGACCCTCCCTGTGGGCCAGCGTCGATGACGCTCGAGCGATGGCGCAGCGCGCCATCGCTCTCGCCACAGTGGTGGTGGGTAATTCCGAAGAGTGCGAGGTGGCACTCGGAGTGAGTGACCCCGATGCCGCGGCCGACGCTCTGCTCGAGGCTGGAGTAACGCTCGCGATCATCAAACTGGGGGCTGGAGGCGCACTCTTGGCAACTGCGACAGAGCGGGTCAGAGTGAAGCCGACCCCCATTGCGGTTGTCTGCGGTCTCGGAGCGGGTGACGCTTTTGGGGGTGCACTCTGTCACGGAATACTGGAAGGCTTGAGCCTGAAAGAAATGGGAGCTCTCGCCAACGCTGCCGGAGCACATGTTGCTACCCAGTTGACCTGTGCTGATGCAATGCCAAGTGTGGAGGAGCTCCAGAGGTTTATGGAGGACGCAGCATGAGTGTCAGTGCCGAACAGTACGAGGAACTCCTTCGAGCGCGAGTTTTTGAACCCGAAGCGTTCACTACAGCGTTGTTGGGCAGAAAGCGTCGAACCCCGCAGGGCACCGATGGAAACCTCCTCCTGGTCGCCTCTGACCACACCGCACGGGGCAAAATCGGTCTGGGCAACGACCCGATTGCCATGGCAGATCGCCATACACTTCTCGACCACCTCGTTCGTGTTCTCGCCTCCCCCGGAGTTGACGGCGTTTTGGGAAGCGCAGATGTCCTCGAGGAGCTCGCCTGGTTGGGCGCGCTGGAGAACAAACTGGCGATTGGAACCATGAACCGTGGCGGCATTATTGGCGCCACCTGGGAGCTCGATGATCGCGTCACCTCCTATGACGTTGACCATGTCGAGTCCATGGGTCTCGATGGTGGAAAGACTCTGCTCCGCATCGATTACACCGATCCCGCCGTTGCTCAGACGCTGGAAACCGTGGCCTCCATCACCACCCAGCTCGCCGATCGCAAACTCCTCTCCATGATTGAGCCCCTGCCCTATGTCAAAGACTCCGCCGGCAAGGCAACGCTCAACACCTCCGATGATGCTCTGGTGACAGTGGTCGCTATTGCGTCAGGGTTGGGAGCGTCCTCCGCTTACACCTGGTTGAAGGTTCCGGCGAGTGATCGGATGAACGAGGTGGCAGGAGCCACGACCCTGCCAATCCTGATGCTTGGCGGCGACCCGAGCGGCGGCGTCGATCCAATTTTTGCGAAATGGGAGAAAGGCATGAAGGAGCCCAATGTTCGAGGCCTTCTCGCCGGGAGAACTCTCCTGTACCCGCCCGATGGCGACATCGAGGCGGCCACGGCGCGAGCAGCGCAGATTGTTAGACCCACTCACTAATCCGCAGAAAGGTGTCACCCCTCATGAACAAACCCCTTGGTGTTGCCGTGCTTGGTCTTGGCTGGATGGGGCAGGTGCACTCGCGCGCCATGCTTCGGATGCCTTCGCTCTTCCCCAACCGCTCCTTTGACCCAAAGCTTGTGGTGTGTGCAGACACCGAAGAAGAACGTCGCACTCGCGCCGTCAATGACTTTGGTTTTGAACGCGCCGTTGCGGACTGGAGAGAAGCTGTCGAAGCAGACGATGTCGACGTGGTCTGGGTAACAGCACCGAATATGCTTCACGTCCCGATGATTGAAGCTGCGGCTGCTGCCGGAAAAGCAGTCTTTAGCGAAAAGCCGATTGGTGGCAAGCCCGAGCAGACTGTCGCCGCCTACAACGCAGCGAAGGCTGCCGGTGTTCGCACTGCGGTGGGATACAACTACCTCTGGGCGCCCCTGGTGCTCCACGCTAAGGAACTGATCTCCTCCGGTGCTTTGGGAGAAATCACGCACTACCGAGGCCGGTTCTTATCTATGTATGGAAGCGACGAGATGGGTCTGTTGACCTGGCGCTTCATCCTGGATCAAGCCGGATATGGGGCAACCAGTGACATTCTCAGCCACTCGATTTCTCTCGCTCAATTCTTGGTGGGAGACATCACTGAGGTCGTGGGGATGAAGAACACCACAATTCCGCAGCGCCCCCTCCCCACCGGTGCCGCCAGCCATTATGGCCGCGGCAAGCCCGAGGATCCCAAGGGTGATGTGGAAAACGAAGACTTTGCCTCCATGCTCTGCTGGTTCGCCAATGGTGCAACCGGGACCTTTGAGTCCAGTCGGACCATGGTGGGACCCGAGAGCCAGAACGCCTTTGAGGTGTATGGCACCAAGGGTGCACTCGCCTGGAACTTGGAGAAGATGAACGAACTCCAGTATTACCGGCTGACCGAGGACCCGAGCTCCGGATACACCACCATTTATGGCGGAGACCGCTTCCCGTTCCACGGAGCTTTCGCCCCCGGACAAGCCAACTCGATTGGCCTGGAAGATCTCATGGCCATCGAGGACTATTCGTTCCTCGAGGCCATCGCCACTGGAGGAGACTTCTCACCCAGCTTCCGCGAGGCCGTCGATGTGGTCAGCGTCCAGCAGGCCTTAATCACGTCGTGGGAGTCCCGCTCGTTCGAGCCCGTCGTCGACCTGTCAGGAGAGTAGCCACCATGACAAAGACCATCCGCCTCACCGTCGCTGAAGCCATTGTTCGTTACCTCATTGCTCAGCGCACCACCATCGAGGGACATGATGTCCCCCTGTTCCCTGGTGTGTATGGGATTTTTGGTCACGGCAACGTCACGAGCCTTGGCCACTCCCTGGAAATGCACCGGGAGGAGCTCCCGGTCTGGCGTGGACAAAACGAGCAGGGCATGGCCCTTGCCGCTGCTGCATTTGCCAAAGCGACCAGGCGCCAGCAAATCATGGTCGCTACTTCCTCTATTGGACCGGGAGCCACGAACATGGTGACCGCCGCTGGAGTGGCCATGTCTAATCGCCTCCCCGTGCTTTTCATTTCCGGTGACACCTTTGTCTCACGCCTGCCCGACCCGGTGTTGCAGCAGGTGGAGCACTTCGGGATGCCCTCCATCACGGTCAATGACGCGTTCCAACCGGTCACTAGGTATTGGGATCGGATCACTCACCCCGCGCAGATTCTGAGCTCCCTACCTCAGGCGGTCGCCACCATGCTCGACGCCGGAGATTGCGGCCCAGCATTCATTGGCTTACCTCAGGATGTTGCTGCGGAGGCCTACGACTACCCCGAGGCGTTCTTTGCAAGGACGGTGCGTCACATGCCCCGCCCCCGACCCGATCAGCAGCAACTCGCCGAAGCTGCCGCGCTTCTGCAATCCGCCACAAAGCCGGTCATCATCGCCGGAGGGGGTGTGCACTACTCCCAAGCAGAAGAGGAGCTTGCAGCTTTTGCGATCCGCCATCAGATTCCGGTGGTGGAAACGGTTGCGGGCAAGTCCTCTCTCCTGGCTGATCACCACTGCTATGCAGGACCACTGGGGGTCACGGGAGCTGCAGCAGCAAACGCCGTCGTGACCCAGGCAGATGTCGTTGTCGCCGTGGGAACCCGACTCGAGGATTTCACGACCGGCTCCTGGACACTCTTTGACGAGTCCACACAGTTCATTGGCATCAACGCTGCACGCTTTGATGCCATGAAGCACCGAGCAGTTCCAGTCGTCGCCGATGCGAGAGAGGCATTGACAGAATTGACCGAGGCCTTGGGCACATGGTCCACCGCTCCGTCATGGATGAGCGAGGTCGCAACCCACCGAGCAGATCTCGACACCTTCGTCGCGTCACGCACTGCCGATGATGGTGCTTGGCCACCGAGCTATGCGCAGCTGGTCGGGCTTGTCAACGCCGCGGCTACACCCGAGGACTACGTCCTCACTGCCGCGGGAGGGCTTCCCGGTGAGCTCAACATCAACTGGATGAGCAAAGGTGTCGCCACCTTTGACTGCGAGTACGGCTTTAGCTGCATGGGCTACGAGATCTCCGGCGCGTGGGGGGCAGCGATGGCGAGAACCAGTGGAGAGGTCTTCTCACTCGTGGGAGATGGCTCCTACTTAATGATGAACTCCGACATATACGCCTCTGTGCTCTCCGGTCACAAGATGATTCTGGTGGTCTGCGATAACGAAGGATATGCCGTCATCGAGCGACTCCAAACCAACCAGGGTGGGGCCTCGTATAACAACATGCTGGCGGACTCCAATGGCACCGGTACCGACGCACGGGTTGATTTCCGGGCCCACGCTGCCGCCATGGGTGCGATCACCTTCGAGGTGTCAAGCCTTGCTGAGTTTGAGGATGCCCTCACCAGCGCGCGTGAAGCGCAGAGCACCGTGGTCATTGTGACGAAGGTTCGGGCACGTGACTTCACCGAGGGCGGTGCGTTCTGGCAGGTTGGCGTCCCCGAGGTGTCTGAGCGTGAGAGCGTCGTCCAGGCTCGGGCGTCGATGGACCACGGCTTGAAAGCTCAGCGCCCAGGCATCTAAGTACTATTTGTTGACCACGGTGAACTCGAGAGAGTACAAGTCCGTGCGGTAGATGTGCTCACCGTGCTCAATAGCCCGACCCATCGAGTCATACGCGGTTCTCTCCATCGTAAGAAGCGCAGCACCAGACTCGATATCAAGGTCGCGGGCTTCCGCCTGCGTTGCTTTCCGCGCGCTAATGCGCTGCTTGCCCACCTGGGGCACAAAGCCTCGCTCACGAAGAATTTCGTAGAGACCTTTGGCTGCTAGCTCCTCTTTCGAGAGGGTGCCAATGGAGTGAGGAATCCAGTTGTGCAGGATCGACATGGGAACTTTGTCGGCATAGCGAATACGAACTACCTCTGTGACCGTGGTTCCAGTGCTGACACCGAGGCTTTGTGCCACGTGGGCGGACGCCGGGTTGTTGGCAAAGGAGACCACAGTAGTTTCCGCTTTAGACCCTCCTCGTTGAATGTCGTCATAGAGAGAGGTGAGCTCCATACCCCTCGTCACTTGACCGTGCACCACCTGGGAGCCGATTCCCCGACGACGGACAATCAGTCCGTCGTCGACCAGGGTCTGGATAGCACGACGAATAGTCGGCCGGGAGAGAGCTAAACGCTCGGCCAGAGAGACCTCGTTCTCGATGCGTGAGCCGGGGGGCAAGGTTCCCTGACGAATGGCGAGCTCGAACTTCTTCGCGACCTGGTGATAGAGCGGTGTTGTTCCGGAGCGATCCAAATCAGCAAAGAGGGACTGAGGAAGAAGAACTTCTGTCTTGCGCACCATCACACCTAACAAATCACGACGTTTGACAATATGTTATGACAAAGTCACCGCGCATAGGGCGAATGGGGCCACGTGTACCTGACCTGCATAGCTCAGCCGCAATGTTCTACATGTAGAACTGTGGATAAGTCTCTCTTAGAGCCCTTCAGCCACACCTTCGGTGAGTCCGACTACTCCGCCCCCTGCAGACGCAT
>CAYGLJ010000055.1:0-6053 GCA_964350865.1 uncultured Microbacteriaceae bacterium | reverse complement strand
TAAGTAACTCAAGGATGAGAGGTCCGAATTTGGATATCAAGAAATTCGCCGTTCTCACCAGTGTTGTTGCTCTCACTCTCGCTGGTTGTGCAGCGGGAACTGACAGCGATGCTGGCGAAGCTGCATCTACTGAGACTGCTGCAACAGAAAGCGCAGCACCTGCAAACAGTGACATCAAGATCTGTGTCTACACGCACGGTGACGGTGGAACCTTCTGGTCGGTCGCACAGGCTGGCGCTGAGAAAGCTGGAGAAGACCTGGGCATCACCATTGACTACCAGGGCTCGACCAACGACTCCGCTCGTCAGGCTGCCATCATCGAAGGTGCTATCTCCGCTGACTGTGACGGTGTAGCTGCTTCTGCTCCGGACCCCGGTGCAATCGAGCAGGCCATGCTGTCTCTCGCTGACGCTGGTGTTCCCACCGTGACCATGAACTCCGGCTCGGCCGTGTTCAAGGACCTGGGTGCTTTCACTCACGTTGGTCAGGACGAGATTGTTGCTGGTCGTGAAGCGGGACTCCGTTTCAACGATCTCGGCGCAACCAACATCCTCTGCCCCATTCAGGAGGCTGCTAACGTCGGTCTGACCGAGCGCTGCCAGGGTGCTCGCGAGACCTCCACGGGAACCGTTACCGACTTCAACCTTGATGGTGGTCTGCAGGACCTGACCGCCGCATCTGCAAAGATCAAGGCTGCTCTCGAGGCTGACCCCACCATCGACGCGATCTTCGCACTGAACGCTGACATTGCTGCCAAGGCTGCACTGCCCGCCGCTCAGGAGCTCGGACGCGACCTGTTCATCGGAACCGTTGACATGTCTGAGGACGCACTCAACGCGATTGCCGCTGGCGACATGCAGTTCGCTATCGACCAGCAGCAGTACGCACAGGGTTACCTCTCTGTTGTGTTGCTGTACTTGAACGTCACCAACGCTCACGCGCTTGGTGGTGGACTGCCGATGTACACCGGACCTGGATTCGTTGACGCAAGCAACGTTGAAGAGGTCATCGGATTGGTGGCAGCGGGTACCCGCTAAGTAACACCATTCATGCGCTGAGGGGGTTGACTAAGGTATTGCCTTAGACAACCCCCTCAAGTGCACTTCACCTGGTACACCCCGAGAGAAAACGAGACAATGGCGACTCAAACAAAAGACGAACGGGTAGCGCAAACATCGATCGCTACCAAAATGCTCCAAAGACCCGAACTGGGGGCTTTGATCGGAGCGGCTGTCATCTTCTTCCTTTTCTGGAGCGTTGACACCACAGGAAACTTTGCTGGAGTCGGCGGAACAGCCGGCTGGACAGATATTGCAGCGCCGATCGGCATCATCGCCGTTTTCGTGGCGCTCCTCATGATTGGTGGAGAGTTCGACCTTTCCACCGGAGTTATGGTGGGAACTTCGGGTCTGATGGCCGGACTCCTCGCCACCGAATACGGGCTCAACATATGGGTGGCGATTGCCATCGTCTTCGTCTTCGCTTTGGGCGTGGGCTTTATCAACGGCGTGATCGTGGTGAAGACCGGGTTGCCCTCGTTCATTGTCACGCTCGCGACATTCTTCGTCCTGCGTGGAGCAAACCTCGCGGTGACCAAAGAGCTCACGGGAACTGTCCGTGTGGCAAACGTTGAAGACACCACAGGGTTTGACACCGCGCACGCCATCTTCGCGTCGAAGATGGCGATTGGAACGTCGAACTTCCAGATTTCGATTCTCTGGTGGGTTCTCGCCACCATCTTTGCGACCTGGCTACTGACGAGAACCCAGTTTGGTAACTGGATTTTCGCCTCCGGTGGCGACAAGAACGCCGCCCGCAACGCGGGTGTGCCTGTGAACCGAACCAAGATCACCCTGTTCATGATGTCCTCGCTCGCCTCAGCGTTCGTGGGCGTCATGCTCGTGCTTCGCTTGCAGGGTATGCAGGCTGGGCAGGGTGTCGGTATGGAGTTCTTCTACATCATTGCTGCCGCGGTCGGTGGAACTCTCTTGATGGGTGGCGCAGGTTCAGCCATTGGTGCCTCGATTGGTGCGGCCATTATGGGTATCGCTGACATCGGTATCCCCTACGCCCTGTGGGATCAAGACTGGCGCTGGACCTTTATCGGTGTCATTCTTCTCGCCGCAGTACTCGTCAACACCTATATCGGCAACCGAGCGAAGGGAGCCCGACGATGACCGGAATCGCCATGGAACTCAAGGACGTCGGAAAGTCCTTCGGAAGCGTTATCGCGCTCTCCAATGTCTCCGTCAAGGTTCGAGAGGGTGCCGTCACCTGCATCTTGGGAGATAACGGTGCGGGAAAGTCAACACTGATTAAGACTCTCTCCGGTGTGCACAAGCCCACGAGTGGTGTGTATGAGGTCGAGGGTTCTCCCGTGTCGTTCAACTCCCCTCGCGAGGCACTCGCGAGTGGAATCGCCACGGTGTACCAGGACCTCGCGACTATTCCGTTGATGTCGGTCTGGAGGAACTTCTTCCTCGGGAACGAGATCACCAAAGGTTGGGGTCCCTTCCGCAGGCTCGACGTCAAGAAGATGAAAGATCTCGCGAAAGAGCAACTCCTTGAGATGGGCATTGACTTGAGAGACACCGGTCAGCAGATCGGAACCCTCTCCGGTGGAGAGCGCCAGGCGGTCGCCATTGCCCGCGCGGTGTATTTCGGTGCCAAGGTGCTCATTCTTGATGAGCCCACCTCCGCCTTGGGTGTTCGCCAGTCCGGAATCGTCCTCAAGTATGTGCTTGCTGCGAAGGATCGTGGAGTGTCTGTGGTCTTCATTACCCACAACCCTCACCACGCCTACCTGGTGGGTGACTACTTCTATCTGCTCAACCGCGGTCAGCTCGCCAATGAATACGAGCGCTCCAAGGTGGAGCTGGATGAGTTGACGAAGGCGATGGCTGGTGGAGCTGAGCTTGATGCTCTCACCCGCGAAATCCAACAGGTTCGCGCAGACGTCTAAGGGCTCACCCCGTTATCCCCTGCTAGCGCACGGGGGTAACGGGGTGAAGCTTTCCATCAGCTTCTGCCAAGAGGGCCTCGAGTAGGTCTCGCACGCTCACTGGACCGACCCCCAGCTCTGCTTTCACGCGGGAATTATCCAAAGAGGTGTCCACCGGGACAGGCTCGCTAAAGCGATCTGCCTCGGGTGGCTCACCTGAGGTCACCAGAGAAGCATCAAGATCAAAGACCTCGCAGGCGAGTGCCGCTAAGTCCTCGCGCGTCACCGCATCATCAGCCACCACGTGGAAACAGCCGGTCGCATCCCGCTCGATGATGCGGTGAATCGTGGCGCCGATCTCGGACGCTAGCGAGGGGGTTGCCACCTTATTGACACCTTCGCCACCGAACACCATGAACTCTTCTCCTGCACGAAGACTCTTCACCAGCGCTGAGACGAAGTAGCCAAAGCCAACATCTTGGTTGCGCGGCATATCCGCCAGCAGGCGGTGGCTACCCATCACGCCACCGATGCGACAGATCACTCCGGTCTCGGGAGCAAGGTCGCGGATGACCTGCTCACCGAGAGCCTTCAAATAGCCATAGGTGTTGATGGGGCGACCGTAGTCAGTCTCCGGGACCTTGTGGGAGGTGCCATCCATCACCCAATCCGTGGAGATGTAGATCGGCTTAGCCCCCACCGCCATCGCAGCTCTGGTAACCGACTGCGTGAGGCCTGGATAGGCGTTGTAGGCGGCACCGGCGTCCAGGTTCTGGAAGTCATTCGCGATCGCGGTGTGGACGAGTGCATCCACACCCTCAATCGCCTTCTGCACTGCGTGAGTGTCAGAGGTGTCGACCACCGCAAAGGACCAGGGCACCTCCATCGAGGGGGTTGCCCTGGTCAGCACCAGGACGTCGTGGCCGGCATCCATGAGGACCTCTGCCACATTGCTTCCGAGGAAGCCCGTCCCCCCGGTGAGGGCTACGCGTGCCACAACTAGTTCTGGGGGAAGCCGAGGTTGAGTCCACCGTGGCTGGGGTCAAGCCAGCGGGAGGTGACAACCTTTTGGCGAGTGAAGAAGCGGAAACCTTCTTCACCGTGAGCCCTCGAGTCTCCAAAGAGCGAGTGCTTCCATCCACCAAAGGAGAAGTACGCCATAGGAACAGGAATCGGAACATTCACGCCGACCATGCCCACCTGGATGTCCGTCACGAACTTCCTCGCAGCGCCACCATCGTTAGTGAAGATCGCCGTTCCATTACCGAAGGCCCCTGAGTTAATGAGCGCAACACCCTCTTCATAGGACTTCACCCGGACCACCGAGAGGACGGGTCCGAAGATCTCCTCCTGATACACCTTCGAGGAGGTGGGGACGTGATCGATCAGGGTCGGTCCGAGCCAGAAACCGGCAGCTTCGCCATCGGGTTGGACAGTGCGACCATCGGTCACAATCGTCGCACCATCTTTTTCGGCAATGTCAATGTAGGAGGCGACTTTGTCGCGGTGGACCTCGGTCACGAGCGGTCCCATGTCACAAGAGCGACGTCCATCTCCGACCTTGATCGCGGACATCTTGTCCTTGACTGCGGCCACCAGTTCGTCACCAATCGGGTCAACGGCCACGACCACGGAGATCGCCATGCAGCGCTCTCCGGCGGAGCCAAAGCCTGCGTTGACGGCGGAATCTGCGACCAAGTCCAGGTCGGCATCGGGGAGAACCAACATGTGGTTCTTCGCGCCGCCGAGAGCCTGGACGCGCTTGCCATTGCGGGCACCGGTCTCGTAGACGTACTGGGCAATCGGGGTGGAGCCCACGAACGAGATCGACTCGACATCGGGGTGCTCCAGGAGTGCGTCGACGGACACCTTGTCACCGTGGACGACGTTGAAGACACCATCGGGAAGACCCGCCTCTTTCCAGAGGTTTGCGATCCACATGGAGGCGGAAGGGTCTTTCTCGCTGGGCTTCAAGATGACGGTGTTACCCGCGGCAATTGCGACGGGGAAGAACCACATCGGCACCATGGCGGGGAAGTTGAAGGGGCTGATGATTCCCACAACACCGAGGGGCTGCTTCAGGGAATAGACGTCCACGTCGGTAGAGGCGTTGAGCGAAAACTCGCCCTTCAACAGGTGGGGGAGACCGCAGGCGAACTCGACCACTTCTTGACCGCGTGTGATCTCGCCTAGAGCGTCCGAAAGTACCTTCCCGTGCTCTTCGGTAATGATCGCGGCAAGCTCACCTTTTTTGGCCTCAAGAAGCTCGCGGAACTTGAACACAATTGCCACACGCTTGGTCAGCGACATGGCCGACCAGCTGGCAAACGCGGATTTCGCGACCTGAACGGCTGCATCGAGGTCGCCAGTGGTGGCCAGGCGCACCGACTTGGTCGCAACACCGAGGGCTGGATCGAACACATCAGCGAGTCGATCGGATTCGCCGACGAATTCTGCTCCGCCGACGTAGTGGTTGATGATGGGCTGGCTCACTGAGCTGTCCTCTCTGGTTGGTGCGGTTATCCGCCGTGAACAATATCTACTGCGCGTGCAATGGCATCCCCAGTATTACCGGATGCCGGGTAGAGCAAGCTGCGACCGACGACGAGGCCACGCACGCCCGGCAACGTGAGGGCATTCGCCCACTCCGTATAGAGGCTTTCCATGTCGCCAGCGCGATCTCCCCCGAGAATCAGGGTGGGAAGTGTGGTGGACTCCATGACCCGGGCCATGTCCGCGACGTAAGGGATTTTGAGCCAGGTGTAGGCACTGGAGCCACCCAGTGCGCTCACAATCGCAATGGACTGGATGACGGCTTCGGGAGTCAACACATTGGAGATGGATCCCTCCACCCACTCACTGATGAAGGGCTCGAGCATGATGGGAATCCCCGCAGCGACCGCGTCATTGACCGCGGTAGCGGTGGCCATCAGGGTTTCTGCCGTGCCAGCGTCTTGGAAGTTAATGCGGGTCAGAGTTTTGGCAAAATCGAGACCCGCTTCGACTATTGACTCGATCGAATAGGACCCAAATCGGTCATCCATTTCGAACGAGGCCCCCCGCAGGCCCCCACGGTTCATGGAGCCGACCACAATTTTGTTATCGAGCAGGC
>CAYGLJ010000054.1:0-6209 GCA_964350865.1 uncultured Microbacteriaceae bacterium | reverse complement strand
GTTCCACAGCGCACCGATGGTGGAGATGCCGGGAATCGAACCCGGGTCCACTACTACGAACCACAGTCTTCTACGGGCGTAGCTTATGAAACCGTTCTACTTGGCCCCGCACTTTGTCATAAGCACCTAGCGCGACAGGCCCAGTATCAGTAAAAAGTCCCGATGATTCCTGACACACGCATCATCAGCAAGCCTCCTAAACGACGCCAGGAACTGAACCGAAGGCTAATTCAGACTGACGGACTTGTCCGCTGCTTAGGCAGCGAGAGCGAAGTCGGTGCGCTTTGTATTGGCACCTATAGTTTGCAGAGGACATTTACGAGTTGACTCTGCATTCTCGGCCCGCTTCCCTATGGACTCACAAGCAATGTCGAAACCGATCATCCCCATGGTCCTTCACTCCCCGAAGGGGAGAGAAGCGTGGTGGTGCGCTGTGGAATTATTTATGTCCTGATGCCTGCTGGGCACCCACCACTATAGGTCCCTGACCTATGAACTAGCTAGGGTTTCGTGGGATTTCCGCACTCGAGTGTCCATGAGAGCGAACACCAGGGCAACACTGACGAGTCCCACGACCACTAACGCCGCAACGGCGAAGGCATCGTGGTAGCGAACGCTTTGGGTCAGTGTTGCTTCCTCCGCCAAGACATAGAAGAACGTGGACAACGCCGCAGCTAGTCCAATCGCCGTGCCAATACGTTGTCCCACCTGCGCAAGGGACCCCGCCAGTCCGCCCTGAGCAACAGGGATATCTTCGAGCATCAGAGTTTGGTTCGGAGAGATGACTGCTCCTCCGCCCGCTCCCGCCACCGTCATCGCAATTGCTACGGCAATCGGCATCAGGGAGTCGGGAACCGTGAACGATGAGAGAACCACGAGGCCAAATCCTGCCAGCACAGCCAGCAACCCGACGACGACCAGCGGCCTCCCCCGCTTGTGAACAACCTTCCCACTGCGATACGAGGTGTAAGCGGAGATCAGGGCAAAGGGAATGGTCACCATTCCCGCGACAACGGGAGAGAACCCCAAACCTTGCTGCAAGAAGAGGGTCAGGACGATAAAGGTCGCAGGGAGAGCAGCGAAGTAAAAACTGGAGATCAGAATTCCGTTGCGGAACGTAGAAATCTTGAACAGCTCAAAATCAATGATGGCAACCTTGCCACGTGCAAGATACTCCCTCTCCCACACCAGGAACAGGCTTCCCGCAATCACCATAACCACCAGCCACCACCAACGGGCTGGGTCATCGACGTCGGTGCCAGTGGTCAACACAAAGGGCAACATCAACGAGAACGTGGTGAGACCCAGAAGTGCGGTGCCGACCAGGTCAAAGTCTCGCACCGCTCCGGAATTATCTTGTGTTCTTGGCAACAGACGGAACGCCATCACAAATGCCAGCATTCCGAGAGGAATATTCATGGCGAACAACAATCGCCACCCGAAGTCATCTCCCCCGACCCCCACCAGAAACCCGCCCAGAGTCGGTCCAAAGGCGGTGGAGAGCCCAATTACCGCACCAAAAAGACCAAAGGCTTGGCCACGCTCACGACCTTGGAAGAGCTGCTGGACCAATCCCAGAACCTGGGGCATCAAGATACCGGCAGCAAAACCTTGGAAAATCCGAGCCGCGATGAGGAGTTCAATAGTGGGGGCGAAAGTCCCCGCAGCGCTGGCCAGGGTGAAGAGAATCAGGCCCAGCAAGAACATGAAGCGCCTCGAGTAGAGGTCACCGATACGACCCGAGGGCACCAGCAGCAGGCCAAAGGCCAGCACAAATCCGGAAAGCAATAGCTGAACCTCGGTCGCCCCTGCCCCTAGGACATCGCTGATGGCCGGAATGGCCACGTTGATCTTGGCGAGATCCAGAATCGTCAGGGATGCGACCCCTACCGCGACAGCGTAGGCACGCCATCTGGTGCGATCGCCTGACAGGTTGATGGGTTCGGTCACCGGAGGGCCTGAGAGCTTCGACATGCTCCCTCCAGCCTAAGCCTCGAAGCTTGCCTTAGTCGCCGAGTTTCCGCCTTGTGGCAATGGCGCGAGCGGCCTCACGATCGTCTTGCTTCTTACGCAAAGTCTGGCGCTTGTCATATTCCCGCTTACCTTTGGCGACCGCGATTTCCACTTTGGCTCTGCCATCAAGGAAATACAGGCGCAGGGGCACCAGTGTGTATCCACCGGCGGATACCCGGTGAGCAAGCTTCAGAATCTGGTCCTTGTGCAAAAGAAGTTTGCGCTTTCGACGAGGGGGGTGATTGGTCCACGTTCCTTCGTTGTATTCGGGAATATGGACAGCCTCCAGCCACGCCTCGCCACCATCAATGGTCGCGTAGGCGTCCACGAGTGACGCACGCCCCTGCCGCAACGACTTCACCTCGGTCCCCGTCAGGACAATGCCCGCTTCGAGGGTGTCCTCAATGGAATAGTCGTGTCGTGCTTTGCGATTGGTGGCCACCACCTTCTCGCCGTTTTCTCTCGCCATGGTGCCACCTCCTTCATCAGTGCCAGGGACCACGGTCTCCCGCGCCACAGAGCGCTGGACCAGCCCCACAGTCTAGCGCCAGGGGTATCTGCGGCCCTAGGGAGTGTTCAGCGCTTAGGCGCGGAGATAACGGGTAATCGAGATGTAGGAAGCAACTACCGCCAGGCCGATTCCGGTGGCAAACAGGAAGGGCATAGTCGCAAACGCATCAGCGCTGGTCACGAACACGGTAGTAGGCAATGCTTCGGTCAAGTAGCCCTGGACGAAGAAGCGGACAATGCTCCACACCGCAACAGAGGCGAGGGCTGCACCCAGTGCAGCCGCAACAATTCCCTCCAAAACAAACGGAGTCTGGATAAAGCGGTTCGATGCCCCCACCAGGCGCATGATGGCAAGCTCTCGCCGCCTGGAGAAAGCACTCAAACGAATCGTGGTGGCTATCAGCAGGGCGGCGGCAACGAGCATCAACGATGCGACCGCGACAGCGGTGAGGCTCCCGGCATTCAGAAGCGCAAAGATTTGATCCAGGTAGCTGCGCTGGTCAATCACGCTCTCCACACCCGGAAGCCCAGCAATCGATTCGAAGATCAGCTCACTTTGCTCAGGGTTGACCAGGTTGACCCAGAAAGTCTCGGGCAGAAGCTCAGGGGAGACCAGGTCCACCACAGCGCTGTCTTTGAACTGCTCACGGAAGTTCTCAAAAGCTTGATCGCGGTCTTCGAAGTAGAACCGGTCGATATACGGCGCGAGGGTGGCGGACTCGAGTCGCTGCTCAATAGCGAGCTTCTGGTCCGGGCTTGCTGCCTGCTGGTCACAGCCACCCAAGGTGGAAAAGTCTGTACACATATAGATGGCGACCTGGGCTCGATCAAACCAGAACGACTTCATCTGGTTGATTTGGGCCTGCAACAAAATTGCCGTTCCCACAAAAGTCAGCGAAATGAAGGTCACCAGAATGATGGAGACCACCATCGAGAAATTGCGGGAAAGACCAGTTCCTACTTCTCGAAGGACAAAGCCCAGTCTCACGCCCGCAGCTCCCAGGGGAACGGAGCGGCAATGTCATCCGGGTCAGACGTCGTGTTGGGGCGAATAGGTGTGGGGTCCGCCATCGCCATTTCCTCGGTAATTACCGGAATGGGAGCGGTGTCCATCTCGCCCAGAGGAATCGCACTGGTCTCATAGCCACCCTGGTGTTCATCACGGACGATACGTCCGCCGGCAATCTCAATAACCCGACGCTGCATCTGGTTCACAATGCCCGAATCGTGGGTTGCCATGATGACGGTGGTTCCCGACGCATTAATGCGCGAGAGGACGTTCATGATGCCAGCGCTGGTGGCGGGGTCCAGGTTTCCTGTGGGCTCATCGGCCAGCATGATGGCCGGCTTGTTCACAGCAGCACGAGCAATGGCCACTCTCTGCTGCTCACCGCCGGACAGTTCGTGAGGGTAGTTCTTCGCTTTCGCCGCGAGACCGACCGTCTGGAGAATGTCGGGGACTGCCTCATGGATGAATCCAGCGCTCTTGCCGATGACACGCAAGGAAAATGCGACGTTATCGAACACGGTCTTCTGGGGCAGCAGACGGAAATCCTGGAATACGACTCCGAGGCTTCGACGGAACTGGGGGACTTTACGGCTGGGAATACGTCTGAGGTCTTGACCCAACACGTGAACGTTCCCGGTACTGGGCCGCTCCTCCTTCAGAATGAGGCGCAAAAAGCTTGATTTACCGGAACCAGAGGCTCCCACCAGGAAGACAAACTCGCCAGCGCCGATATCGATGCTGACATTACTCAAGGCGGGCTTGGGCGCACCCCGGTACATTTTGGAGACATCTTCAAAGAGAATCATGGCGCCTCAAGCCTAGATTCGAGGCGCCTCGAAACCCCCTTACGACACCCGGTCAGCGCTCTTGCGCCAACGGATTCCCGCCTGCAAAAAACCGTCTAAATCGCCGTCAAACACAGCACTCGGGTTGTTCACTTCATACTCTGATCGGAGGTCTTTGACCATCTGATACGGAGCGAGAACATAGCTGCGCATTTGGTCCCCCCAACTAGCGGTAATGACTCCAGCCAGCTCCTTCTTCTTCGCTGCCTCCTCCTCGCGCTGCAAGAGGAGCAAACGGCTCGTCAAGACCCGCAGCGCAGCTGCGCGGTTTTGAATCTGGCTTTTCTCGTTCTGGCAACTCACCACAATCCCAGTGGGAATGTGGGTGATGCGAACAGCAGAGTCCGTGGTGTTGACCGATTGTCCTCCCGGACCTGACGATCGGAACACGTCAACGCGGATATCTGATTCTGGAATCTCGATCTCTGCAGCCTCCTCCATAAGGGGGACGACCTCGACGGCCGCAAACGAGGTTTGGCGCTTTCCGGCTGAATTGAAGGGACTCATGCGAACCAGGCGGTGGGTTCCCGCCTCAACGCTCAAAATCCCAAACGCGTAGGGAGCGTCAATCTCGATCGTTGCGCTCTTAATTCCGGCTTCTTCGGCATAGCTGGTGTCGAGGACTGTGGCCCTGTGGCCATGGGCGTCAGCCCACCTCACGTACATCCTCAACAACATTTCAGCGAAGTCCGCCGCATCCACTCCACCAGCACCGGCTCTAATCGTGATGATCGCCGGTAGGGCGTCATATTCGCCATCGAGCAGGGTGGCGATTTCCATCTCCCCGAGAATCCGTTCAAGCTCATCAAGCTCCAGGTGAACTTCGTCGACTGACGCCTCATCGCCAGCCTCTTTCGCCATGTCGAGCAGCACATCGAGATCATCAAGTCGCCTGGCGACCTCTGTCACACGAGCGAGCTCACTCTGGCGATGGCTCAGCGCACTGGTGACCTTTTGAGCATTATCAGTGTCGTCCCACAGACCAGGTGCTGACGCCTGCTCGGACAGCACAGCAATCTCTGCTCGGAGACTCTCGGGATCCACAACAGCTTCGATGGTGGAAAAAGTGGAGCGAAGAGCGCTGATTCGCCCAGAAACATCGAGGTCTGTCATAACCCCTTCAGACTAGTCGAGGCCCTAGAAGCTGGAACTCGGGAGATCTTTCTCATCAGCGGCAATGGCTTCCACCAGTCGAGCAGCAACTGCTGCTGGCGCAAGACCTGGGGCAAACGCTGGCGCTGCGCCCGCAAGAGGGTGCTGGGACAACTCTGTCTCGGTGTGACCGGGGCGTGCGTCCACCAGCCGAATACCAGCTCGTCGCAGCTCACGCCCCGCGGCAACACCGTAGGCGTGCAGGGCGGACTTGACCGCCGAATAGGCAGCGATTCCCGCAGTGGGTGCTTCAGCGACCACTCCGCTGAGAGTCATCGCAAAGGGAGAACCTCCCGCTTGAGCGCTGGCGGTCAGGCCAGGAGTTGCTTCTCGGAGCAGACTCATCCACGCCCTCGTGTTGACCTGCCACAGGCGCTCAATGACCTCATCGGACAGGTCAGTCACGGAACCAAATGCCACAGCACCGGCGGCAAAGATGACACCATCGAGCTTTCCGTGTGCCGCCACAGCGCTGGAAACACAGTGGGCAGGAATTCCGGGCCGCGTGACGTCACCCGCCACGAGCGTTCCAGGGATACCCAGTGCAGCAAGACGCCCCTCATCTCGAGCGACAAGGGTCAGCGCTGCTCCGCGCTCTGCAAGAAGACGAGAGATCTCGCGGCCGAGACCGCCAGTTGCTCCCACGACAAGGATTGACGCTCCAGTGATGTCTGTCATGC
>CAYGLJ010000053.1:0-6361 GCA_964350865.1 uncultured Microbacteriaceae bacterium | reverse complement strand
GCACCTGCTGAGGAGCCTGCCGCTGATGACGCACCTGCTGAGGATGCACCGGCAGAGGATGAGGCACAGGAAGACTCTAAGTAGTCTTCTGGCTCCTTCCCTACACTGTCTGAGGTGAGCACGCGCCTTCGGATTGATCTGGGCTATTTGGGCACCAATTTTTCGGGGTGGGCCATCCAACCGGGTCTTCGGACGGTTCAGGGTTCTCTCGAAGAGGCGTTGTCCATCGCACTGCGGTGTGATCGAACCCTCATCACCTTGGTGGTGGCCGGGCGAACCGACGCGGGAGTTCACGCGCTACATCAGGTCTGTCATGTGGATATCCCTGAGGGAGTGAAGCTGGGCAATCTGGAGTCACTCCAGAAGAGAGTCCAGGGCACGCTGCGGACCGACGACATTGCGCTGCACCAAATATCTCTCGCGCCTGAGGGTTTTGATGCTCGTTTTTCTGCGCTCTCTCGAGAGTATGAGTACCGCATTGATGATCGGAGCTCCAAGCGCAACCCACTGCATCACCTCTTCACCTATCGCAGCCCTTACGCACTGGATGATGCGGCTATGAACAATCTCAGCAGGGACTTGTGTGGCCTGCATGATTGGGCGGCTTTTTGCCGACCCAAGCCTGGGGCCACCACCATTCGCACACTCACTCACTTCAAGTGGACGAGAGATGCCGATGGCATTCTGACCGGGTCCGTCATTGCTGATGCTTTCTGTCACTCCATGGTGCGCTCCTTGGTGGGCTCTGCTGTGGCAGTGGGGCGTGGAAAACTGAGCGCCGCAGAAGTTCTCCGGTTGCGCGACAAAGGGGAACGAACGAGCGCATGGACCACGATGCCCGCAAAAGGGCTGACTCTCATCTCGGTGGAGTACCCCTCCGATGATCAGCTCGCTCAACGAGCCAGAGATACCAGGGCCAAACGAGGTCCCACCTCGGATTGACCCCTGGAATTCTGTCCTCTAAGCTAGAGCGCTGGTGTCAATCGCCGATTGTCATCAGGTTGAGCCCTCCACCGGGGAGTTCCTGAGAGAACACCCACCGGAGCGGGATTCACGAACAACTCGAACCGTAAAGGAATGTCGCATGACGCGCACATTTTCACCTAAGCCCGCTGATGTTCAGCGCGAGTGGCTGGTAATCGACGCCACTGATGTGGTTCTGGGACGCTTGGCGTCTCACGCTGCTGCTCTCCTGCGTGGAAAGCACAAGACCACGTTTGCTCCTCACATGGACATGGGAGACCACGTCATCATCGTGAACGCAGACAAGGTTGCCCTGACCGGGTCCAAGTTGACCCAGAAGATGGCCTACCGTCACTCGGGTTACCCGGGTGGATTGACCGCCACCAGCTACCAGGACCTCATGGAGCAAAATCCGGTGCGCGCTGTCGAGAAGGCTATCCGTGGCATGCTCCCCAAGAACACCCTGGGTCGCGAGCAGATGTCCAAGCTCAAGGTCTACTCCGGTAGCGAGCACCCCCACCAGGCTCAACAGCCCAAGCCTTACTCCATCGACCAGATCGCGCAGTAGCGCCAACACTAAGGACTTCATACCGTGGCTAACACAGACGAAACCCCCGATGTCACCCCTGAGGAGACTCCTCAGAATTTCACCACTGAGACCCCCGTCACGGAGGCCGTGGCAGCGAAGAAGCCTCGCCCCGCACTCAACGTGGGTGGCCAGGCTGTAGGCCGTCGCAAGCAGGCAATTGCGCGCGTCCGCCTTGTCCCCGGTTCCGGGAATTACACCGTGAACGGTCGCACTCTCGAGGACTACTTCCCCAACAAGCTTCACCAGCAGCTCATCAACGATCCGTTCACGGTTCTGGAGCTTGGTGGCAGCTATGACGTCATCGCCCGCATCACCGGTGGTGGACCCTCCGGTCAGGCCGGTGCGTTGCGTCTGGGAATTGCTCGTGCACTGAACCAGATTGACGAAGAGAACAACCGTGCGTCTCTCAAGAAGTCCGGCTTCCTCACCAGAGATGCCCGGGTCAAGGAGCGCAAGAAGGCTGGTCTCAAGAAGGCGCGTAAGGCTCCTCAGTACTCGAAGCGTTAATCGCTTCTGGAACCCGAGTCGACATGGGTCGCCTGTTTGGGACAGATGGGGTTCGTGGGCTCGCCAATGGCGAACTCACGGCCGACATGGTCGTGCGCCTGTCTCAGGCTGCGGCGTTTGTCCTCACCAAGGGTCGTCACGCTGAAGAGTTAAAGGCGGAGGGCCGTAGGCCCCGAGCCGTTATCGCGCGGGATCCTCGGGTTTCAGGCGAGTTCTTGAGCTCTGCAGTATCGGCCGGCCTCGCCAGCTCTGGCATTGATGTGTGGGATGCGGGTGTGGTTCCCACACCCGCATGTGCCTATTTGGTGCGTGATGGCGGCTTTGACTTTGGTGTCATGGTGTCGGCCTCCCACAACCCGGCTCCAGATAACGGCATCAAATTCTTTTCCTTTGGCGGAACCAAGCTTCCCGATGAGGTCGAGGACCGCATCGAGGGCGCCATGGCGAAGCAGGCTCTCTCACCGACCGGCGCGGGTGTGGGGCGCATCAAGCGGTTTGCGGATGCAGAGGATCGCTATGTCATGCATCTTCTCTCGACCCTGGATCGCGACCTGACGGGGTTGCACGTAGTACTGGACTGCGCTCACGGTGCTGCGTCGGGAATTTCTCCTCGAGTGTTTCGCGATGCAGGCGCCACCGTCACGGTAATTGGTGATGACCCGGACGGACTAAACATCAACAAGGGTTACGGGTCCACCCATCTGGAGAATCTGCAAACCACTGTCCTGTCCGTAGGAGCCGACTTTGGTATCGCTCACGATGGTGACGCTGATCGGGCACTTGCCATTGATCACACCGGTCGCATTATTGACGGGGATCACATCATGGCGATTCTCGCTCTCGGGATGAAAGAAGAGGGCACGCTTGCCTCTCACACTCTGGTGGCGACTGTGATGTCGAACTTGGGGCTTCGTAAAGCTATGGCACAGCACGGGATCACACTCATTGAATCGGCCGTGGGGGACCGTTATGTGCTGGAGGACTTGGCGACCAGCGGCGCAAGCCTCGGTGGGGAGCAATCGGGACACATCATCCTGACCGAGCACTCGACCACCGGTGACGGCATTCTGACGGGTATCCAGCTTGCCCGCGAAGTCGTCAGGACCGGAAAGACGTTGGCTGACCTTGCCGATGTGATGGATGTCTATCCCCAGGTCCTGATTAACGTTCCGGGAGTTGACCGCAGCCGCCTCGCTGATGATGCACAGGTCAATGAAGCAATTGCCGCGGCAGAGGCGGAGCTCGGAGACACCGGACGTGTGCTCTTGCGTCCTTCGGGGACCGAAGCGCTGATTCGTGTGATGGTGGAGGCGGCTGATGAGTCCACGGCTACTCGAGTAGCCGAGAGTCTCGCGGCCGTCGTCAAGGATCGACTTCAGACCTAGATTCGGCGCAACAGAATCTTCCGAATGCGGTGGTCCGCTTCTTTCTGCAAAATCAGAGACGCCCGGGGTCTGGTGGGCAGAATATTATCCACCAGGTTGGGTTCATTAATGCTTGACCAAATTCTCTGGGCCTCCGCGCGAGCCTCCGCTTCCTCCAACATCGCGTAACGGTGGAAATAGCTCTCCGGGTTTTGGAAAGCTCCCTGTTGGAGCTGGAGGAAGCGGTCTTCGTACCACTGGGCGATATCCGGGGTTCTCGCATCGACAAAAATCCCGAAATCGAAGAGGTCACTGACGGCGAGAGCTGAGGATGTTGCTGGCGGTGCGAGAACGTTGAGTCCCTCAATGATGAGGATGTCGGGCTGCTCGATGTCAATGGTCTCGCCCTCCACCCGGTCATAGCTCAGGTGTGAGTAGACGGGAGCACTGACCGATCCCACCCCGCTTTTGATCTGGGACACAAACCTCAGCAAGGCGCGGGTGTCATAGCTTTCCGGGAATCCTTTGCGGTCGAGGAGTCCCTGTTTTTGCAATTCCGCCAGAGGCAGCAAGAAACCATCGGTCGCCACCAGGGCAACCCTGGGGGTGTCGGGATTCCTCGAGAGCAGTTCTTGCAGGACTCGGGAGGTGGTGGACTTGCCCACTGCCACACTCCCGGCAACACCAATAACGAACGGGGTGTGAGAGACATCGTCACCCAGGAATTCCCTCGTCAAAGAATGAAGGTGCCGTGCTCCTTCGACATACAGCGAGAGAAGCCGTGCCAAGGGCTGGTAGACCTCAACGACCTCTGAGGCGTCGAGCATGTCGCCGACGGAGCGAACCCTCGCGATGTCGTCCTCCGACAGGGGCAGTGGTGCTTTGGGGGCCAAATCTGCCCAGGTTTGCCGGTCATATTCGACGAAGGGGCTGCTGCTATCACTACCGCTAGGGAGCCTTGCCATACTCACCAGGCTAGTGCGGAAGAGGCGGTGGCACCCCATCGCCTAGACTCGCTGTCATGTGTGGAATTGTGGGATATGTGGGCATGCGCCCCTGCCAGGACGTCCTCATGGGTGGCCTGAAGCGCCTTGAATACCGGGGATATGACTCCGCTGGCCTCGCCATTCTGGGGCCTGGCGGTGACCTGGTGAGCCACAAGAGAGCTGGCAAGCTCAGCATCCTCGCTGATGACCTCGCGACACGACCTCTGACCGCGGGAGGGACGGGTATTGCCCACACCAGGTGGGCCACCCACGGTGCCCCCAATGATGTCAACGCCCACCCTCACCTTGCAGATGGTGGCAAACTGGCCCTCATTCACAACGGCATCATCGAAAACTTTCAAGAGCTCAAAGCTGAGCTTGTTGCAGCGGGCGAAGAATTCCTGAGCGAGACGGACTCCGAAGTGGCTGCCCTCATGGTCGCCCACGAATTTCGCACTCGAGGTGATCTCACCCAAGCGATGAAGGCTGTTGTTGGGCGACTGGAGGGTGCTTTCACTTTGTTGGCGGTTCACTCCGACGCTCCCGACGTTGTCGTGGGCGCGAGGCGTAATTCGCCACTCGTCGTGGGGCTGGGAGAGGGAGAAAACTTCCTGGGCTCTGATGTGGCCGCCTTTGTCGCGTATACGCAGAAAGCTTTGGCCCTGGGTCAGGATCAAATTGTGACCATCACGCCTGACTCAGTGGAGGTCATCACGTTCGAGGGCGATACTGTCACCCCCGGTGAGTTCACCATTGATTGGGATGCTTCTGCCGCGGAAAAAGGTGGCTGGTCGAGCTTCATGGCCAAGGAAATTTCCGAGGAACCCGAAGCCGTTGCGAACACTTTGCGCGGGCGAATCGCTGCTGATGGTGTGGTCACTCTTCCGGAATTGAGCTCGCTCGTTGATGGCGACACCTCGCTCTCCCGGATCATTTTCATCGCCTGTGGGACAGCGGCCTATGCTTCCATGCTCGGCGCCTATGCGATCGAGAAGTGGTCGGGGATTCCCGTCTCGGTGGAGCTCTCCCATGAATTCCGCTACCGCGAACCCGCAGTGGGTCCTGAGACGCTAGTCGTCTCTGTGAGTCAGTCAGGGGAGACCATGGACACGCTCATGGCGGTGCGATATGCCGCCGAGCGCGGTGCTAAGACGCTCTCCATTTGTAACACTCAGGGGGCCACGATTCCTCGGGAATCGGATGCCGCTCTCTACACGCACGCAGGACCTGAGGTCGCTGTCGCGTCCACCAAGGCTTTCCTCTCGCAAGTGGTGGCCTCCTATCTCTTGGGGATGTATCTCGGTCAAGCCCGAGGTGTCCTCGGGGTAGAGGAGTCGCAGGCTCTTGCGAGGGATTTTGAGGCTCTGCCGGCTCAGCTGGAGGAGATGGTGCAGACCGGTTCTCGAATCAAGGAGCTTGCCGGGTGGATGGCTGATACCCGATCTGTGTTGTACCTGGGCCGCCACGTGGGCTACCCGGTGGCGCTCGAGGGTGCACTGAAGCTCAAGGAGCTCGCCTACATCCACGCGGAAGGCTTCGCTGCGGGTGAGCTCAAGCACGGACCCATTGCCTTGATTGAGCCTGGTCAGATTGTCTTTGTCATCGTTCCCAGCCCCCGTGATCCCTCCTCTCTCCACAGCAAGGTGGTCTCCAATATTCAGGAGATTCGTGCCCGGGGAGCCAGAGTCATCGCCCTGGCGGAGAAGGGTGACGCTGCAGTGTTGCCGTTTGCCGATGAGGTCATCCCCATTCCGCTGGCGTCGACCTTCATGGAGCCTCTGTTGGCGGTCGTGCCGCTGCACATCTTTGGGATGGAACTGGCGGGAGCTAAGGGACTTGATATTGACCAACCTCGCAACCTGGCAAAGTCAGTGACGGTCGAGTAGCGGGCGCTTCGTCATGGTGGTGGGTATTGGAGTAGATCTGGTGGATGTTGAGCGCTTTGAGCGCGC
>CAYGLJ010000052.1:0-6609 GCA_964350865.1 uncultured Microbacteriaceae bacterium | reverse complement strand
ACCATATCGAAGGGAATCCGATGAGCGAGCCGCTTATTCGACTAGAGAACGTCACGAAGTCCTACCCAGGAACCGAGGCTCCAGCTGTCGGGAACTTGACCCTCGATGTCCATGAGGGCGAAGTCCTCGTGCTGGTGGGTCCCTCAGGATGCGGCAAGAGCACCACTTTGAGACTCATCAACCGTTTGATTGAGCCCACCAGTGGTCGGATCTTCCTCAAAGGTGAGGACGTGACCGACATTGATTCCAGCCAACTGCGCCGAAAAATCGGGTATGTGATTCAGCAGGTCGGCCTTTTCCCCCATCGGACGATTGCAGAAAACATTGCCACAGTTCCGAAGCTGCTCGGTTGGGACAAAGCAACCATCGCAGCTCGTGTAGACGAGATGCTCGAGCTGGTCTCTATGGACCCTGCTGTATATCGAGACCGCTACCCCAAAGAGCTCTCCGGAGGCCAAGCTCAGCGCGTGGGTGTTGCCAGAGCTCTAGCAGCTGATCCCGATGTGCTTCTGATGGATGAGCCATTTGGCGCGATTGATCCCATCACTCGTGACCGCCTGCAGAATGAGTTCCTGCGTCTCCAGCAGGATTTGAAGAAGACCATCGTGTTCGTCACTCACGACATTGATGAGGCCATCAAGATGGGCAATCGGATTGCGATTCTTCGCGAGGGTTCAGAAATTGCTCAGATTGACACCCCAGAGGTAATTCTCTCGGACCCAGCAGATGAGTTTGTGGAGAACTTCCTCGGCTCTGGAGCCATCCTGAAGGGCCTCACGCTGAAGAAGGTTCGTGACATTGACCTTCATCCCATTCCCGCACTCGAGATGCCAGTCATGCGGGATGAGGCCTTGCGGGTCTTGGAGGAGTCTCCCGAGAAGACGGCTGTTCTTCTGGACAAAGACCACCGGCCACTGAGATGGATTAGCGAAGCGTCCCTCAACCGCACGACTCAGCCCATTGAGAAGAGTGGGAAGCCGATCACTATTGATTTGCAGCCCGAAGACACCCTGCAGGATGCGTTGGGTGTGATGCTTCAGTCTTCGGTGGGAATGGCCGTAGTGGTGGACCGCAGCGGAAAGTATTTGGGTTGCTGCAGCATCGAGAGCCTTGCCTCGCTGATCATTAGCGATAGCGGAGGGGCGCCTGCCTCATGACCATGGTGAGCCCCCCGCGGGTGGAGCGCTCTAGCCTCGCAGAGAGGCTCGACCTCATTGTCGCGCCAATCTTTGCGGTCATTTTGGCCGTGATTGGCGGGGCCGTGTGGCTCTACTCCGACATTGACGACACCACTCGAGCCATCCTGGCGCCCGAAAAGTTGCAAAACCAATTGGTCCAAACGCTCGTGTTGGGGTTCTCCTCCTCAGCACTGGTCATTTTGATTGCCATTCCTATTGGTATTGCCGTGACACGCAAAGGCCTGCCCCGGCTCAAGAATTTTCTTGTCGACACATTGGGGCTCGCCCAAGCCCTGCCGGCCTATGGCCTCATCGTGTTGTTCTTTTCCTGGTTCGGGGCAGGAATTGGCACGGTCATCATCGCGTTGGCGACTTTCTCTCTTCTCCCTGTTCTCCGCAACACGATTGTCGGACTGGAGCAGGTGGACAATGCTGTCATTGAGGCCGGACGCGGCATGGGGTACACCAAGCGTCAGGTTCTTTTCGAGATTGAGCTGCCTTTGGCTGTTCCCGTCATCATCGCTGGCATTAGGACCGCCATTGTTATCAATATTGGTATGGCGGCACTGGCCTTCCTCATTGGTGGTGGAGGGCTCGGCGAGACGATTAACTCAGGTTTGAAACTCGATCGGAACCCAGCAATCCTCATCGGGGCCGTATTAGTAGCTATCCTCGCGCTCATTTTTGATTTTTTGAGCGCTGTCGCCCAGCGCTATCTCAAGCCCAAGGGAATGTAGGAACTAGTCTTCGTCCTCGACCCACAGGTCGTCATCAGCGCGAAGTGTTTGCCAGGCTGCATAACCAATCAGACCGAGCGCTAAGGTCCCGATTGCCATCAGCACGTAGACAAAGGGGTTCGAGGATTTCTGAGGAGCAGGAGCTTGTCGCCACGGAATCCGCGCAAGAGCTGGTTCGATGGTGTCCCGGTAGGTCTCGTGGGCCTTTGGCAACACATCGCGCTTCGCGATGTCACTGGCGCTGTGAGATGCGTGTCGAGCAACAGTTTTCGCGTGGGAGAGGACGTCTCGTTGTTCTTCCCATAGCCTTTTGGCTTCTTGGGACAAACGAGCCAATTCACGTTGGGTCCTGCGGTCCATGGGTCGCACGTCCTTCCTTCTCACTGAAGACCCCTTAGTCTCCCAGAAATTCTTAGGAACTTCCTGGGGTTCCCTCTGGAGGTAACCCTCAGTGGTCCCTGACAGAATGGAAACCATGACTCTACATACACACACAGCGACTTTGCACACTAACCACGGGGATATCGTGGTCGGGCTTTATGGAAACCACGCCCCCAAAACCGTGGATAACTTCGTGGGGCTTGCCACCGGAGAACGAGAGTGGACCCATCCCTCTTCTGGAGCAGCTGGCGAGGGCCCTCTCTACACGAATGTGGTTTTTCATCGCATTATCCCGAGCTTCATGATTCAAGGTGGAGACCCGACTGGAACCGGTATGGGCGGACCCGGGTACCAGTTCGATGACGAAATCCACCCTGAGCTCAACTTCACCGAGCCCTATGTTCTGGCTATGGCAAACGCCGGTAAGCGCGGCGGCCAGGGAACCAATGGCAGCCAGTTCTTCATCACTACAGCCGCGACCACCTGGTTGCAGGGAAACCACACCATTTTTGGAGCCGTTCTCGATGATGACTCTAAGAAGGTGGTGGATGCCATTGAAGGTGTCGCTACTGACGGGAACGATCGACCTCACGAAGATGTTGTCTTGACGAGCGTGACGGTGGTCGCTGTTTCCTAATGAGCCCTTCCCGCAACCGTGACGACTTTTGTTATCGCCACCCCAAAGCGGAGAGCTTTGTTCTCTGTCAGCGGTGCGGGAACACTATTTGCCCGGAGTGCCAAGTTCAGGCTCCGGTGGGTTTTCACTGCCCTGATTGTTCTGGGACACAGAAGACGAGTGGCCTCGGCGGGCTGTTCCGTCGGGGCGGCACTCGCTCGGTAGCGCTGGGCACACGGCCCACGGCAACCTTCGTCCTGTTGGGAATTATTGTCGCGGTGTATCTGGGGCAATTGTTGACCGGGGGCTTTCTCACCCAGCTGCTGTTGTATTGGCCTCCCCTCACGGCCATAGAGCCCTGGCGGATGTTGACCACCATGTTCGTTCATTCAGGATCTTCGGTATTTCACATCCTTTTCAACGGATACTCGCTGTTCATTCTCGGAACCCTGGTTGAGAGATTGATTGGCCCCAGCCGATTTGTCACGTTGTTCTTGTTCTCCGGCTTCGGGGGATCGGTCCTTGTTCTCCTTCTCTCACCCACGTCCGCCGTGGTGGGAGCATCCGGAGCAATATTCGGCCTTTTCGGTGCTTTGTTCGTTATTCAGAGGTCGTTTGGCGGGGCAAACGCTCAACTCTTGATCGTTTTGGGTTTGAACCTAGTGATGGGCTTTATCGTTCCGGGGATCTCGTGGCAGGCCCATATTGGGGGACTTATTACCGGTGCCATTGTGGCCAACATCATGGTGAAGACCCGAGGAGAAGAGCCGCGGCGACAACGTCAAGGCCTCGCGTTGGTGGCGTTGGGCCTGGTGGCTCTCACGGTTCTAGGGGTCGTGGTCTAAGAGTTATCCACAACTTCTCCCCAGTGGGGAGAACTACACCCGTGTAACTAAAGTCGTGTTGGTTACTTCCAGCGCGTGGTCATCAAGAAGCCCACGAACATAATCCCAAAGCCGACCGCTATGTTCCAGGCCCCAATGGCGGGCACTGGCCAGCCAATTCCTGAGATGTAGTAGGTCAGAATCCAGGCAAGCCCCAGCAACATCAGACCAAACATGACGGGCTTGAACCAGACGGGATTATCGTCACTCTCCTCATAGGTGGAGCGGGACTCGATCGGATCACGGGGTTGCTTAGCCATGCGCGACAGTCTACTGGGGGTCACCCGCTGCACAACCTAGGGCCCGGATAGCTTCGGGTTCCGATTGGTAGGCTGTGCGCGTTGCCTAAAGGAATCCGGAGCTCATGACCCACATCTTGGTTGTCGACAACTACGACAGCTTCGTTTACACGCTCAATGGTTACCTGCACCAGTTGGGAGCAACGACCGATGTCATTCGCAATGACGATGTGACTGTCGATGAGGTTCCCGCCCTGGTGGCCCGCTACGACGGGATCTTGGTCTCACCGGGCCCCGGCACACCGGCCGACGCCGGTGTGTCTATTGCCATCGTGAAAGAGGCTGTCACACAGTCCATTCCCCTGTTGGGTGTGTGCCTGGGGCACCAGGCGATTGCTGAAGCATTTGGTGCGACCGTTGCTCATGCTGAAGAGCTAATGCACGGAAAGACCTCCACCGTCACTCATGATGAGAGCACGCTCTTTGAGGGTGTTCCGGATAATTTCCAGGCCACGAGGTATCACAGCCTCGCGGTGGTGGACGGGACAGTCCCCGAAGACCTCGTGGTCACTGCGCGCACCACCGGGGGCGTCATCATGGGCTTGAATCACCAGAGCGCGCCAGTATACGGAGTGCAGTTTCACCCCGAATCGGTCATGACCGAGGGCGGCTACACGATGATTGGCAATTGGCTCGAGGTGACCGGTCTCACCGGTGCAGCCCAGGTTGCGCGCTCCTTGAGCCCTCGTGTTGCCGGTGTTTAGCCAGTCGCCCCAGGATCCTCGGTCGCAACCGCACCACAGTACGTCAGGGTGATCTCCGAGCGTTGAGGGTGTTCCCCTGGGGGAAGCGACTGGCTTCGCACAGTTTGGCCGACACAGTCCGTAGCAATCTCTAGTCGCACGGATAATTGCATCGAGGGACCAGTGAGGAACGGATTTGCCTCCCCGACCGTGAGTCCGACGACATTGGGGACAAGGACTTTGCCGTTCGAGACTGTGATTGTGATGGAATCTCCGGGCCGAACAGGAGTGTCCTGCTGGGGAGTCGTCGCCATCACGAGCCCTTCTTCCAGGCTCGGTGAGTAGGTATCCACAACGGAGTCGATCACAAGACCTCGCTCTTCCAGGAGCGCCCGCGCTTCCTCGATGTCGATGTTGCGAACATCGGGGAGGTCAAAACGAGCGATACCGCTCGAGACGATGATTCTGACCGGTTCCCCCGGGGCGACTCGGGTGCCTTCCTCAGGGAAGGTCTCGATGACGATTCCTTCAGGGACCTCCCCGTTTGCTTCGTACTCGACGTCGGGAGTGAGTCCAAGTGCTGCGATGGTCTGGGTTGCAACACCTTCGCTTTGATTCACCAGGGCGGGCACTGCCGGTGCAGCACTGGTGGCAGTCGTTGATGGATTGAGGGTGAATACCCACAGCACGACACCAATGACGAACAACACTGCAAGGACAGAGCCCATCCCAATTGCCAGGGTGGGCACACTCTGCTGCTTAATCCCTCGCGACTCAAAAATCTCGAAGCCCTCAACGGGGGTCCGGAAGTCAGGCTCGACAGTGGCCTGCGGAACACTGCCGGTGACTGCTGGCTCCACGCGAACCCGGGCTCCAGGAGTCGGGAGCTTCGGTGGGCGACCCTGAGCGACATCCTCGATGGCAGCTCGGAAAGCTTGAGCCGTGGGGAAGCGCTCTTGAAGTTCTTTCTTCATCGCGGCTTCCACGATGAGAGCTACATCCTCAGAGACGCCGGGGTTGACCTCCCTGAGCGGCTTGGGCTCCTCGCTGATGTGCTTGTAGGCGATGGACACCGGTGACTCTGAGGTGAAGGGGGGAGCGCCTGCGAGCAATTCATACATCACTACGCCGAGTGAGTAGAGGTCTGTGCGGGTGTCGGGTTCCTCACCTTTGGCCTGCTCCGGGGAAATGTAGAGCGCGGTGCCGAGGATTGAGGTTGTCTGCTCCAAGTTACCCGTCGCATCGCTCACGGCTCGGGCGATGCCAAAGTCCATGACTTTGACCGTGCCATCCTCGGAAATCATGATGTTGGCGGGTTTGATATCGCGGTGAACGATCCCGGCTTTGTGGGAGACCTCGAGTGCCGTCAACACTCCGTCGGCCACTTTCAGGATGTGGCGCTCTTCGAGCTTGCCCTGTCTCATCAGTGTGCTGAGCAGATGTCCTTCGACGTGCTCCATGACGATGTACGGGGTCGTACTACCCGGGGGCGTTTCTCCCGCCGGCCCATTTTCCTCATCGCCAGCGTCGAACACTCGAACAATCGAAGGGTGAGACATTTTCGATGCTGACATCGCTTCGAGACGGAAACGATTGCGAAAGGTGGGGTCAGAGGACAGAGTTGATTTCAAGATTTTGAGGGCGACCTGACGACCCAGTCGAGCATCGACTCCCAAATAAACGTCTGCCATGCCACCGCGACCGATGACGTCACGCACCTCGTAGCGACCGCCCAAGAGGCGACCGGTCCAGGGTCCTGGCGCGTTGCTGTTCACTCAATCCTCAATCTGGCCGTTGTGGGCCGACGTTAGTCTACGGGCGGATCCTCGGG
>CAYGLJ010000051.1:0-6707 GCA_964350865.1 uncultured Microbacteriaceae bacterium | reverse complement strand
AACTACGGATCAGAAGGTTGGGGGTTCGAATCCCTCCGGGCGTGCCACACGTTTTCCAACGATGTAACACTTCCCTGCGAGGTCCGCCGGGTCCACGGGTCTCGAGAAATGGCTTCTACCCGTTGTTAAGATTCTTCACGGTTCACCCGTTGACCGCCGCATCTCGATAACGGTATGCGCCGTCTACAATCTCAATTTCACCGAAATTTTCTGAAATGTACTTTGCCTCAGGTTGGCCAGGGTCAAATGTCTCCATATAGGCGCAATCATTAAAGTAACTGCCGTCCTTAATCTTTTCGGCGTCTAGGCTGCCACGCTCAATCATGAGTTGGATTCCGGCAGCTTGGAAATATGCGTTGTTGAAGTCCGCTCCTGGATCGCCGCGGTAGTCGTTGTAGGCCTTTTGGAGGATGGTTTGGACATAATCATCTCTCCCTTCGATTTTTGCTGCCATGTAATTGCCGAAGTATTCAGCTGTGCCCTCGGTGAACCACCGGATTCCTTCGTAGTTTTCTTCCGGCTGGTTCTCCACCAGAGAACATTGCCTGATCAGAAAGTTCTGGAGGCCGTGGTAGGCCTCGTGGAACCACACTTCTGTTGCTGTGGTCTTACTCACTCCTGTTGGCCACGCGTAAACGGCTGATCGAGCCCGAAAACAGGGGTCGGGAGCGGTGGCGACGTCAGCTGCGCCGTTGATCCAACGACCCACCCGCTGGGCTCCATCCTCCAGTTCGCGCTCATCAATTTCTTCTGCACACACCAAGTTGGACTGCCAAGTCGAAAACGTTTCCACTGCCTCCACCAGATCCTCCTCGGTGAGAACCTGCGTGTGTTCGCGGAACATGTCGCCATCGAAGAGCTGAGGGTCTGGTTCATCGTCTATTTGGTTCCCGATTGGCCAAATCAAGCCCAGGAAACTGGTGGGTGGATCTTTCATCTCGCCGATTGCGGCCTCAACCCAGGAGAGCAACTCCGCGTCGCTGATGCCTTCCGCAAAACTGCGCGCTTCAAGCCCAGTAGGGATATCAACGCGCTCGTCGGTGGCCTCTGTTGAGTCCGCATCCGAGGAGCTTTCTTCGATAGAAGCCCTCTCGGGGGTAGGCGGTTCAGGTGCGCTGCAACCCACAAGAATCCCCATCGTCAGCAGGACTCCAGTGCTCGTCACGGCACGTCGGGAGAAGGCGCGAAGAACATGAGGGGGAAGTGTGAGCATGACGTTACCTTTCTATAAACCTGCGAGATACTCGCGAATCCTTAGGACAACGAATTCGGACCAAAGAAACCGATGAGGCCCAGGCCCACCACGATTGCAGCAAGTCCGATACGCACCCAGATCAACACCTTTTTGCTTTTCAAGAGCTCGCATTCCTTATCTACGGTGCTTGAGGCCGACCGCCTCAGCCTTGTCCGTAGATAAGGTTAGCAGAATTGTTATGTTGCCTTAACTAATTGAACATTTACCTCAGCACCAAAGTGACGCCACGAGCCGAGCCCCTCCGCCTTCGCGCACTTTCAAACTCCACGATCCTTCACTCAGTGCGGCCAAAAAGCTGAGACCTACACCTCTTTTTCCGCGCCGTTGGAGTGGACCGGTCCCATCGTCAAGAATCTCGATGGAAACACGGCGAGAGGAGTCACCGGGACGAATGAAAACGCTGACTGTCTTCGAAAGACCGTGACGGATTGAATTTGTGACGGCCTCTTGAATCACCATAAAAAGCACAGCGCTCCGGAGTGGAGGGATGGTGTCGAATGCAGAATCGACCTCGATCGTGGCGATGGGTTTCCAATCCTCTTGCAGTTTGTGGATTCTCTCTTCGAACGGCGTATTTTGCTGGTGTTGGAACGCTTCCTTGGCCTCGGAAATAATCTCGAAAATTGCACCTCTCAGTGCTGGAAGGTCGTTTGTGTCCGCAATGGCACCGGAGAGCCGTAGCGCGAGAACCTTGGTTTGAACGGTGCCGTGCATATGTTGGGTGAGCTCTCGGAGTGTGGCCTGCACTGTTGCTCTGCCCCATTCGCCTGACGTCCAAGAGGGTGACGAGCCTTTGTTCTCACCTGAGGTGTGGACCACCCACGGACCATCGGGCGGTGAGCTGGAGAGGGAAAACAGAGCTGAAGTCGCAAGAAGCTGGAGTCCATTGATGAAGAGTCCGCTCAAGAAAATCTGAGGTTCGATTTGTGGCCAAAAGAGGCTTTGGTTGATCGTGGTCTGCAACGGCGCAAGCGCAAGAAAGGGGAGGAGGTAGAGCACAACCGTGCGTCGGGACACCTGGGTGAGCGACGGACGCAAAAAACGTCGCGCGAGGGACAGAGTGGCTCCCACCGTGATAAATCCGATCGCGCCTGCAAAGTAGGATGCCTCCGCACGCTCCTGCCCGTAAATGGGAAACTGGTTCACCACGATGATGCCGAGCGCGTAGATTGACGCGACCCACCACGCTTTGGCGTAAGGGTCGAAGGCGAGAACACTTCGAGCCGCTCCTCTGATCAAGAGGGGCTCGAATCGAGTTCGACTGGACTGAAGGAGCTGACGCGACAGCGGCTTTATCGCGTCATCAATAACGCGCTCTAAAACGCTGGAACTCTCAGCACCAGGGGGTGACGAGTCAATCACGTCATCAACGCGCGCTTGCAGCTCATCGAACGCTCGGGAGGCTTTGGACAGGAGCTGGGACAAACCTTCTGCGTCGCCGCTCTCGACTTCCTGGAGCCGCAGGACCCTGCGCTTGTAAAGGCGTTGCCTTTCGACTATCGAGCTCGTCACAATGGCGGCCGCTCCAATGGTGGCGGCAATAGCTAAAGACACCGTAGTAACGGGAGAGGTGGTCACTCTGAGCCAGGCCGAAATGAGCCCATGGATGCCGTGAGCGACGATGCCGAGAATTCCGCCGTAGGCCACGACCTGCCATGCCGGGATGTCTCGTTCGAAGCGGTTCTGAAAGATGGTTGCCTTCGCGCCGTGAGAGATTCCCCAGATGCACGTGACCACGATGGCGTTAATCAACAGATTCAGAAGAACTGCCACGAAACCGAAATCGGTTCTGAACGCCAAGGCTGAAACTACTGCAAATACGTAGCCAACGGGCGCAAAATGGGCATTGGGTAAAAGCGCGGGACCGCTAAGCCGCAGAAAATTCCTGGCTCGATTGATTTCCTTCTGGACTCTATTTTCCAAGGAAGACACGGGCAAGGTGGACTCTCTGATTGCGATCCAGTTGTGAGGGAATCCCGAGAGATTTACTAATTCGGTTGATAGATATCGCTACAGACTGTTCGGTGATTCCTCGAATTCGGGCAATCTCTTTGTTGGAGTGTCCTGCCGCCAGCAGCGCTAGGGTCTGCATCTGACGATTCGACAGCTTAGATAGGGGAGACTTCGATTGGGGCAGCCCTGACCCCTTCTTCGAGGCGACCGTGGTGATGGCCTCGTCCAGTTCGGTACCGGACTGGACTGATTGTTTGACGAGGTATACAGAGTTCTTGACGAGTTGCACGGGAGCACCGTTCAACGCGAGCCTGGGGTCCTCGTAGCTGGTCAAATACACGACCCCGATGTCGGGGTTGTACTCTTCTGCGACACGTGCGACATCTATTCCCGAGAGTTCGGTGCCCAGGTGGACGTCGGCGACAAGCACATCGATTGCCCTAGTGGACAAGCTCTCGATTGCCTCCTTTGCGGAGCCGGCTGAGAAGCAAATCTCCCGTTCGGAGGATCTAAGCGACTGCTCCAAGGATGTCCTGAGCAAGGTGTCGTCTTCAACAATGCCGAGCCGGGTGACCATATTCGATAGTACCGCGCGCGCCCGAAGTAGGGCCGTTCAGCCCAATTCGCCTGGCGCCCACTTCTCTATCAGTTCGTATAGGTATTCGCTGGTCGCGCCCCAGGACATGAGTCCCGTTTGGGAGGGAACCAGGGGACCGGGAGAGAAGGGCGCGGGAGGCACGGAGCTGGTATCAATCGATAATTGGGTGGCGAATAGTCCATATTTCTGGGGAAGTATCGAATCTGCTTCTGCTTGGTACATCGCTCCCCCTCCGGCAATTTGGCCCACGAGCTCACCTTTGAGGTTCACCACTGCGGAGCCACTGGCTCCGTTGTCCGCTGGGAGCTGGTAAAACTGTTGAGTTCGAGTGAAGTAGTGCTCCCCGATGAATGAACCTACGGCCGTGACAAAGGGTCCTGTGCGGGTCATTCGAAAGGGGTGACCCACTGTAATGAGGGGGTCATATTGGCCCAGCGATGATGGCGGAGCGAAAGACAGTGGATCCAGGACCATCCTTTGGGTTGTCCTGAACAACGCCACGTCTCCTCTTTCGGGACCTGTTTGGGGTGAGTCGAAATTCCAGACGGTTCCATAGATCTCGGCGAAACGATCGTTGAAGTTGCTTTCACCATCGACGCTGGATTTCCCAATGAGCACAGCATTGACGTCCTGACCAAAGAAGGTACGAAAGGTACTTGAATCTCCGATGCCGAGCCCGGTAACACAGTGATCATTTGTGACGATGAGGTTTTCTGTGACGGCAAATCCCGTGCAGAGGCATGACACGGAAAAGTCGAGATTACGGGCTGATTCAGTGCATGTGGGACACCCACTTGTTTTGATGAACATCAGTGTTGCCTGTTTTAGGTGTTCGATAGCAGGAGTATCCAGTTGGGAGAGTGGAAAGCCCGTTTCCGTAAAATCCTCGCCCCAGTTCACTTGTTCAAATCGCGCCGCTTGTGAAGCCGAGATTGTTGGTGAGCTCAGCTCGTGGGGTGACAGGTCCGGGGTGTTGGCACCGAGCTCTTGCAACCGGTCGAAAGTGTCCGACATGAATGTCTCACCGATGGCAAGGGTTCTGCCGTCGAGATAAAAATTAGAGAGTGGTCCAAGCGGGTTTCTTGTTGTGCTGGCCACATTGGCGGGACACACCTCAGACTGGTCTCCCAAGCCTCCGGATCCTGACAGGGTGCCGATCACTTTTCCGGAGGCGTCTAGGACAGGGCCGCCAACGCTTCCCTCGTCTGACCAATGCGGCAGGTAAAAGCGAGAAGCACCTGACGGCGAGGCGGTGTTGGCGGAGCATAATGTGGCGTCGGAGGTCGTGAGCTGCCAGCCACCGTCGCTCCTTCCCATGATGGGGTGATGGATGGAAACGGTTTCTGCCAGCTTCCCTACCTGCACTTGTGATGTCGGAAGCGCCGGGTATGTCCCATCCAGGTTCGAGAAAGGATCCCACTGATTGATTTTTTGGAAAGGGGAATCGGTTATCGCGGTGAGTTGAAGAGCTGCGTAGCTGGCGTCTTGGCCGAAGAGGCCTTCATTGCCTAGGTTTTCACTCCATAGAAACTTTCCCGTGGCCCATCGTCCATCAAAAAGTTGGACGATGGGTCCCTTGCCAGATTCGATGCTTATCGCTGGGTTCTGCTGCTTCATCCGTTCTCCGAAACCAGCGCAATCTTCATCGGGGGGCAAGTCGTCACCGTGCCAAGATTGCCGGGGGACACCTAGACGCTCATAATCTTTCAACGTGAGGGTCGCCTTCGCGGGCACAATCAAGGTCGAGTCGTTGACGAAAAATCCTGCGTATCCAATCGTGCGCTGAAAAACTTCAGCAAAAAGTGTTCGGCTTCGATCAACGCACCAATCCCCCCAGATCACAACGACCCCGGGCGCCGCCATCGCCGCTACAGCGTCTAAACCCTCCAGGCTGCCCCAGTCCCGAAGACCGCTTGACTCAGATAGTTCTGAGGGGTCCCAGGCGAGGCTCGTCGGAGTCGTTCCTTGTCCACGGGAAATCTCTCCATCGGCGACCCCCACCAGCCGGTTTGACACCTCGAAGCATCCGTACTCGTTACATACCGTCTCTGTCGCTAACGCATATTGGGGTCCCAAGCCTTTGCTGCACGCTGTTGACTGGGTGCAGCTGCGGTGGGTACCTACCTCGTTTCGAACGCCACTAATGAGGTTGGAGAAATATTCAAAGATGTCCTCGAAAGTGTATCGACCAGCGGTTGAGTCAATCTCGTTGATACAACCACCGGCAAGAATTTCCTGTGCTTCAGGGATAGTGACTTCCAAAGGCTCGACAAATTCATATAGCGGGAATCCATCGACATCCGTCCCCCCGATTACCAAATCGGGCAGGCCGCTTGACGTGAGGCACTGCGCAAGTGCATCAAAAGACACTGAAATGTCAGGGTTAGGCGTTTGCGCGTTAATTGCATCTTGAGCCTGGGCGCATCCAGCAAGGAGGAAACAAGCAATCGCTGTGTTCGCAATAGTCCCTCGGAGCACATTGCCTCCTTTCGACTCGGATTTCACAACTGTGAATGCGCTGCGCGCCCGGACGCTCAATAACGTTAATTTAGATTAGCAAAAGTAAAACGTTATGCTAAATTAGCGCAATGATAATTTCTAAGGCCTTTTCGCGCGTTTCCATCGTGGTTGTCGTGGCACTCGCGGCAAGCATGTTGGCATCATTCCCTGCTGCCTATGCGGTCCTGGACGCGAGCAAAACCACCAGTGTCACTTTGGACGTGGATGGGAATACGGTTGGCCTTTCGAAAAGTGTGACGAACAACGCGGGGGACACCTTTAGCGGTGGGTTTGGTGGAACGGGAACAGGAGACAGTAACAAGGGCGACTTGGTCACCGGGTTCTACCCGCAGCAGGGAGGGAAGCTCGTTCGACTGCTTGCACAGGGTGGTGTCGAGAAAA
>CAYGLJ010000050.1:4468-6929 GCA_964350865.1 uncultured Microbacteriaceae bacterium | reverse complement strand
CCCCAGCGAGTAGAGGGCTCATTACCGAGGACCACGTTTTCCGCGACGCTAAACACGGGGACCAACATGAAGTGCTGGTGGACCATGCCGATACCGGCGTCCATGGCATCGCCCGGACCAGAAAAGGTCTGTTCTACTCCATCGAGGACGATGCGTCCCTCATCAGGCTGGTACAGGCCATACAGGAGATTCATCAGGGTTGACTTGCCCGCACCATTTTCACCCAGGAGAGCATGAATCTGACCGGGCTTGACGACGAGCGAAATATTGTCGTTAGCGACAACCGGACCAAAGCGCTTGGTCATTCCCTGAAGTTCAAGCTTCATTGCCCGGAACCTTTCTGCGGGGTAAAAACAGACTAGAGGAGAAAGCTGTGGGGCCCTAGACAGTGTCTAGGGCCCCACAGTCAATCACGTTACGACGTAACCCAGCAGCCTAGGCCAGTGGGTCGATCGATCCGTCAATGATGCCTGCCTTGAGCTCAGCGAGGCGGTCCTTGATGGACTGGTCGATCTTGTCGTCGAAGGCGTAGAAGGGGGAGATGTCCGTTCCTTCGTTAGCCAGGTCACCCATGTAGTAATCGCCAGTGAAGTTGCCGTTCACTGCATAGTCTTCGATGATGTCGAAGGTTGCAGCGCCCATGCGCTTCTCGGCAGAGGTGATGATGTAGTCGGCGTACTCAGGTGAGGTCAGTGCGATGTCCTTGTCGACACCAATCATGACCCCGTTGTCGCCGGCTTCCTTGATTGCTTCGATACCTGCACCAAACTGGTCTCCACCCACGGGGAAGAGAACGTCTGCGCCCTGCTCGAGCTGAGATGCGGCGATGCTCTTACCGACGGCGTCGTTAGGAGCGAACCCGCCCCAGAACTGACCCTCAGCAGCAACGGGGTCCCACCCGAGAACGGTCACGGGAGTGCCGGTCTCTGTCTCGTAGGCCTTGGCGCCGTAGTAGAAGCCGGACATGAAGTCGGTCACAGCGTCAATCTGGAGACCGCCGTAGGTGCCCACAACCTTGGTGGTTGAGTAGGCAGCTGCGAGGTAACCAGCGAGGTAGCTGGACTGGTTCATCTTGTAGCCAACAGGCTTCAGGTTGTCGTTTCCTTCACTCCAACCATCAACCGTGACGAAACTCACGTCAGGGTTGGCGGCAGCGGCCAAGTTGACATCGGCAACCAGGTTGAATCCCACGGCGATGATGACATCACAGCTCGCGTCGACCATGGCCTGGAGGTTCGGTGCGAAGTCCTCTGCGCTGTTGGACTCTGCCTCGGCGATCTGAACACCCAGCTCAGATTCTGCCTGCAGGAGACCGTCGTAGACAGCCTCGTTGAAGGAGTTGTCTTGGAAACTTGCCTCGTCAGAAACAGCACAAGCCAGGAAGTCAAGCTCTGGAGCTGCCGCTTCTTCTTCGACAACTGCCTCTTCGGTAACTGCTTCTTCCACAGGCTCTGCAGCACAACCTGCCAGAACCAGGGCAGCAGCACCCAAAGCAGCGATACCTGCGAAGGTACGCTTTGCGGTGATTGCTTTCACTAATGTGTCCTCTCATTTTGGTATGACAGCCATCGACTCGACCCCGAGAATTCGCCTCAGTATTCAGCATTGAGGGTGAGGCGATGGCTCATTGATTCTCATCCTAGAGTGCAGATGTCCACAGAAAATTGACTCTGGGGTATGGCGCTCAGATGTGCCTCAAGCATCGCTTGAAGCTCTCTTATTCCTCGTCCAGACCGATGATGGGGCGGGAGGGAACCGTGCCTAAGCCCATAGTCGACGAGATATAGGTATAGAACGCCTGTGCATCGACTTCCTCGATGACTCGGGCGTTGGGCTTCAGCCCATGAATCCCCCAGGACATTGCTGAGTAGCCCCTCGTCAGTTCTGAATCTGCTTCGACATCCACTCCATAGGGCGCGCTCTTGGTCACGAGTTCTGGGTGAAGCATCACCGCAACAGTCAATGAATCCGGGTGGGAAGATCCCGGAATGCCGACACTCTCATCAAACTCCAGGGTCGTTTCGCAGACGCGACGGAAAAACTCAGCAACCGGGGTCCCCTGGTTACCGATTGACGCCATCTGCTCTCTCGAGAAGATGGCGTCGCGCACAGTCAACGGCTCCCATGGAACAACAGTGATGTCAAAGCCCGCGGCGAACACAATTTTGGCGGCATCGGGATCGACATAGAAGTTGAATTCGGCGGCCGCCGTGATGTTGCCTCTCGCGTTATTGGACCCACCCATGATGAAGAGATGATTCACCCGCGACGGAAAATCTGGGTCTTTCACCACAGCCATCGCGATATTTGTCAGAGGCCCAATGGCAACAACATTGAGATTGCCCGGTTCTTCGGCGGTGAGGCGCAAGAGTGCATCAACGGCATGCTCGTCCTCAACCGATACGCCCTCGGTGTCCATCGATAACCCGCCCACACCATCGCCGTGGACGTTCTCTGCCGA
>CAYGLJ010000050.1:0-4368 GCA_964350865.1 uncultured Microbacteriaceae bacterium | reverse complement strand
AGGACCAAGGAGGCAAGCTCCAGCATCGTGAATTCGCCAGGGTTACCCAAGTTCACGGGCCCTGGCTCGTTTGAGGCGTTGTCCATCAGAGCAATCAGTCCCGACACCAAGTCATCGACGTAACAGAAAGAGCGGGTCTGGGAGCCATCCCCGTAAATGGTGAGTGGTTCTCCGCGGAGTGCTTGAACAATGAAGTTACTAACTACTCGACCGTCATCCGCTGCCATCCGGGGCCCATAAGTATTGAAAATTCGAGCAACGCGGATATCCAGTCCGTGTTGGCGGTGATAGTCGAAGAACAAAGTCTCGGCAACGCGCTTCGCCTCGTCGTAGCAGGCTCTCGGCCCAATGGGGTTGACCTTGCCCCAGTAATCCTCCGGCTGCGGGTGAACTTCGGGATCTCCATACACCTCAGAGGTTGAGGCTTGGAGAATCGGGACCCGCAAGCGCTTAGCCAGCCCCAGCATGTTGATAGCACCCATGACGTTTGTCTTGGTCGTCTGTACTGGGTCGTGTTGGTAGTGAACCGGGGATGCAGGGGACGCCAGGTTATAGATCGCGTCAACTTCGACATAGAGCGGGAAGGTCACATCGTGACGCATGAGCTCAAAACGCGGGTTGGTGAGCAGATGCTCGATATTCCTCTTCGACCCGGTGAAGTAATTGTCGACGGCGATGACGTCGTGGCCTTGGTCCAGGAGGCGCTCGGCGAGGTGAGAGCCAACAAAACCGGCTCCACCGGTAATCAGAATTCGCATGGACTCGATGCTACCGGGGTGATGGCGGAAACAAGCTAGAGGATGCCCTCGAGGCCCTGTTCTTTCATGCTCTCCACGATCTGCTTCACATCTTGCGCGTGGTCCTTCGTTGTCACCAGCAGAGCATCGGGAGTATCGACAATCACGACATCTTTCATTCCTAACACCGTGATGATGCGACCCGAGGACCCGACCACGATTCCGGTGGAATCGTGGGGGTGGACCTTGGTCGTGTCACCCACCACAATCACATCCGATGCGGCTCCGTTATCTCTTGCTCCCGCCAATGACGCAAAATCTCCCACGTCTTGCCATCCAAAGCTCCCGGGCACGACCAGGAACTTTCCTGCTCTCGCTGCTGGCTCCGCGACGGCGTAGTCAAAAGCTATGGACGGCAGGGCGTCCCACGCACTCTGAAAATTCTCACCCGCGGATAGTGCGTCCGCAATGTCGCGCAGAGGAGCCCCGAGCTCCGCGGCAAACTCATCAAACGCCGCCACAACCGAGGACACTTTGCCCACAAAGATTCCTGCGTTCCAGAGATAGTCGCCAGAAGCGAGAAAGCGTTGAGCATCGAGGAAGGAGGGTTTTTCTACAAACTCGCCAACATGATGGACACCCTCGCCGGAGAACGCCCGGTCTTTCTTGATGTAACCGAAAGCACTCGAGGGCTCGTGCGGCGTGATTCCGATCGTTACCAGGTATCCTGACTCCGCGGCACTAATCGCGGTCCTCAGGACTTCTTGGAACGCTGAGTCCTCCTGAATCACATGGTCCGCAGCAAAGAACCCGACAATCGCATCGGGATTGAGAGCGTTCAGAACATACGCAGCCAAACCCACTGCTGCGGCAGAGTTCTTCGGCGATGGCTCACTCAAGACATTGGTCGTTGGCAAACCTGGAGCCTGGTTCATGACAGCAGGGACATGGGCCTCACCCGTCACCACATACACATGATTCTCATCAGCAAACGGTGACAAACGCTCGATCGTCTCTACCAATAATGATTTGCCTGTTCCGAGGAGATCGAGCAAGAACTTGGGCTCTTGCGAACGCGACAATGGCCACAACCTGGTTCCTGAACCACCCGCTGGAATCACGGCATAAAAGTCGTGAGGTGAGCTCTGAGACATGGCACAAGGCTAGTGGCAAGCTGGGAAAGTGCCCATGTAGGACATCGTATGATGGAGATATTCAGGGCTACACAGGAAAGGGGCAGAGTCGTGGCGACTTCTGCAAGTAACTCTGGGACTTCTGCGTCACCCTCGGTGACGATCGAAGTTCCCACCCCCCGCAAGAAAAGTGTCATCCCCGGAGGAACTCTGTACCGCGGCCGCGAAGGCATGTGGTCGTGGGTCCTCCACCGGATCACCGGCATTGGCATCTACTTCTTCCTGCTCGTCCACATCCTGGACACTGCCCTCGTCCGCGTCAGCCCTGAGGCATACAACGCCGTCATCGGTGCCTACCAAACTCCCCTGATGGGTGTTGCAGAGATTGGGCTCGTCGGCGCTGTCGTCTTCCACGCCTTCAACGGTCTGCGCATCATCCTCGTCGACTTCTGGAACATCGGAGCGCGTCACCATGTCGCGATGTTCTACGTCGTGCTGAGCCTCTGGGTTGTGACCATGCTGGCGTTCACTCCCCGTCATCTGATGAATGTGTTTGGGTGGTAGAGCAATGAGCGTAACTATCGAAACTCCCCGGTCCCCCATCCGTCCCGAGAAGCGCGGAATCAATTGGGAAAAGTGGGGCTGGATTTACATGCGTGCCTCTGGCATCGTGCTCGTTGTCCTGATCTTCGGTCACCTGTTCGTCAACCTGATGGTCGGCGAAGGCGTCAAGGCCATTGACTTCGCCTTCGTCGCTGGCAAGTTCACTGACCCCTTCTGGGTTGTCTGGGACACGGCCATGTTGTGGCTTGCTCTGATTCACGGTGCCAATGGAATGCGCACATTGGTCAATGACTACGCAACTCAGGCGTCCACCCGGAGAATCCTCCACGGTGCTCTCCTGGTGTCGACCATCGCGTTGCTGGTTCTCGGAACCCTCACGATCTACGCCTTTGACCCTTGCCCCGCTGGGTCACCTGCCGAACTGCTGCCTTCGTTCTGTGCTGAGGTGATGTAGAGCACATGATGGCAAGCGCTGACACCACAACTCCACAGAACGACATCACCACACACCACCACCAGTTCGACGTTGTCATCGTCGGCGCCGGAGGTGCTGGCATGAGGGCAGCCATAGAGGCCGGCCCTCATGCCAAGACGGCCGTGATTTCCAAGCTCTACCCCACCCGCTCTCACACTGGAGCCGCTCAGGGCGGTATGGCGGCTGCGCTCGCAAACATTGAAGAGGACAGTTGGGAATGGCACACCTTTGACACGGTCAAGGGTGGGGACTACCTCGTCGACCAAGACGCTGCTGAGATTCTTGCCAAAGAGGCCATCGATGCCGTCATCGATCTCGAGAACATGGGTCTGCCGTTCAACAGAACTCCTGATGGCAAAATCGACCAGCGTCGATTTGGTGGTCACACGAGAGACCACGGTAAAGCTCCGGTTCGCCGCTCCTGCTACGCCGCGGACCGTACCGGTCACATGATTCTGCAGACTCTGTTCCAGAACTGCGTGAAGCTCGGTATCGAGTTCTACAACGAGTTCTATGTTCTTGACCTGATCATGGTCGATGAGCCAGGGGCAAAGGGCAAGAAGAAGGCTCAGCAGGCTGCGGGAGTCGTCGCGTATGAACTCTCCACTGGAGATATTCACATCTTCCACGCCAAGTCCGTGGTGTTCGCCACCGGTGGTTTTGGAAAGATCTACAAGACCACCTCTAACGCCCACACCTTGACCGGTGATGGTGTGGGGATTGTGTGGCGCAAGGGTATTCCGCTGGAGGACATGGAGTTCTTCCAGTTCCACCCCACAGGGCTTGCGGGTCTCGGAATCCTTCTCACCGAGGGCGCTCGTGGTGAGGGGGCGATTCTTCGAAATGCCTCTGGTGAGCGATTCATGGAGCGCTATGCACCCACCATCAAGGACCTTGCCCCGCGTGACATCATCGCTCGTTGCATGGTCCAGGAAGTCCAGGAGGGTCGCGGTGGTGGCCCCAACAAGGACTATGTCTTCCTTGATTGCACCCACCTCGGAGCAGAAGTTCTCGAAACCAAGCTTCCCGACATCACTGAGTTCGCAAGAACGTATTTAGGTGTCGACCCGGTTCACGAGCCGGTTCCTGTTATGCCGACAGCTCACTACGCAATGGGTGGAATCCCCACCAACATCAAGGCGGAGGTTCTCTCCGACAACGAGACAGTCGTCAAGGGCCTCTATGCCGCGGGTGAATGCGCCTGTGTGTCGGTGCACGGCTCCAACAGGCTCGGAACGAACTCTCTGTTGGACATCAACGTCTTTGGAAAGCGTGCAGGACGCTACTCAGTCGAGTACGCCAACAAAGCCGAATTCGCCCCGCTTCCTGAGGACCCCGCCAAAGAGGTCCGCGAGATGATCGAGCGTGCTCGAAGTGCTGATGGCTCAGAGCGTCTTGCCACATTGCGCAAAGAGCTCCAAGAGGAGATGGACCGCAACGCTCAGGTCTTTAGGACCGA
>CAYGLJ010000049.1:1689-6951 GCA_964350865.1 uncultured Microbacteriaceae bacterium | reverse complement strand
ATCTGAGAGCGAGTGACGGGAATCGAACCCGCGCCATCAGCTTGGGAAGCTGAAGTTCTACCATTGAACTACACTCGCGACGCCGACTCTGAGGCTGGTTAGTGAGTCTACTAGTCTGGTCTCGTGCTTCTCTCAGACCGCGATATTCGTAGCGAACTTGACTCAGGCCGGATTGGCTTGGACCCCTTGGACCTCGACATGGTTCAACCCTCGAGTGTTGACGTTCGCTTAGACCGTTTCTTCCGCCTGTTTGATAACCACAAGTACCAGCACATTGATCCGGCGATGGACCAACCCGATCTGACCAGGCTCGTTGAGGTGGACTCCACTGAGGCGTTTGTTCTTCACCCTGGAGAGTTCGTGCTGGGCGCCACGTTTGAAGTGGTGAGCTTGCCTGATGATGTGGCCGCTCGCCTTGAGGGTAAGAGCTCGCTGGGGCGTCTCGGTTTGCTCACTCACTCCACGGCGGGGTTCATTGACCCAGGGTTCTCTGGTCACGTCACCCTGGAGCTCTCCAATGTCGCGACGCTTCCCATTACTCTCTGGCCGGGGATGAAGATTGGGCAGTTGTGTTTCTTCCGTCTGACCTCCCCGGCAGAGCACCCCTACGGTTCCGAGAAGTATGGGAGCCGCTACCAGGGCCAGAGGGGCCCTACCGCGTCACGCTCGTTTAAGAACTTTCACCGCACTGACGTCTCGAAGCCATAACGCTCACCCCACTGCTCCATCTGGTCTACTAGCCAGGGGCTAAAGGCAAAAGGGGTGTTATGGACCGAGCGGTGGAGGGCGTCGGGGTCAACCCATTGCCACTCGCACACTTCTTCCCCCAGAGGTGAGGGATCTGTGGTGGCGCGCGCCACAAAGACGGGACATATTTCGTTCTCAACAATTCCGGATGCGTCCACAGCCCGGTATCGAAAGTCAGGCAGTGCCTCAGTGATGTCGTGGAGTTCGAGGCCTAACTCGTGTTGCGCTCTGCGTCGAATGGCGTCTTTCATGGGTTCGCCAGGTCCGGGATGACCGCAGGCCGAATTGGTCCACACGCCCGGCCACGTTTTCTTAGAAAGGGCTCGCCGGGTGATGAGTACTTGTCCCTCGTCGTTAAAGATGTGACACGAGAAGGCCAAGTGAAGCGGCGTATCTGTGGTGTGGACGGTGGCTTTGTCGGCTGTGCCAATGTCGGCACCGTCCTCGTCCAGGAGGATGACCAGTTCGGAGGTTTTCATCGTCTACTCGCGCTACTGTGCAAGGGTAATAACTTGTCGTTGTCGACTATGTGCGACCAGCACAGCCTAGCCAATTGGCACGGAAATATCCCTCGGGAAGGACCCCACTGTGGCGGTTGAGTTAGATACCCGGATAGATCTCTACACTCGGGTAGCCCAGGAGACCTCGCAGGGCGTAATCAAGCGCTACTCCACCTCTTTTGGCCTTGCCTCCCGGCTTCTGGAGCCTCGGGTGCGAACCCACATCGGTAATCTCTATGCCCTGGTCCGATTGGCCGATGAAATTGTCGATGGCGTTGCGGCTGAGGCCGGGGTTTCCACCGCAGAAGCTGGCGCCATGTTGGATGCACTCGAGGCTGACACTGAGCGGGCACTCGAGGTCGGTTACAGCACCAACCTGATTGTGCATGCCTTCGCCGTCTCTGCTCGTCAGGTCGGCGTCACCGCTGAGCTCACTCGCCCGTTCTTCCATTCCATGCGGATGGACCTCACCCAGACCCAACACACCCCGAAGACCTTTGAGGAGTATGTCTACGGGTCGGCCGAAGTCGTCGGTTTGATGTGCTTGGAAGCGTTTCTCGAGGGCCGAGAGGTCTCTGACGCTGACCGGGAGGTCATGGTTAGGGGCGCGAGGGCTTTGGGCGCTGCGTTCCAGAAGGTCAACTTTTTGCGCGACCTCGGCGCTGATGTTCAAGCTCTGGGGCGGAGTTATTTCCCGGGAGTATCGGTAGAGGACCTCGATGAGGACACGAAGCTCCGTCTTCTGGATGACATCGACCGCGACCTTGGTGACTCGGCTGCCGCCCTTCCTTTGCTTCCGCCAAACGCGAGGCGGGCAGTTTCATTGGCGCACGCCCTCTTTGAGGCCCTCGGTGAGCGAATTCGAAAGACCCCTGCCACCGTTCTCCAAACTTCACGGATTAGTGTTCCTGACGTGACGAAAGCGGTTCTCGCCGTGCGCGTCCTCACCGGTTACGTCCCCTCCGCTCCTCGCAGTTTGAGAAAGGCTCCTCGTGTCTAAGTCTGTTGTCGTTGTTGGTGGAGGAATCGGTGGTATTGCCACCGCTGGGTTGTTGGCTCGTGATGGTTACCAGGTGACTCTTGTTGAGGCGCATGCGCGTTTGGGCGGTCGAGCTGGTCTGTGGGAGAAGGACGGGTTCCGTTTTGATACCGGACCATCCTGGTATCTGATGCCCGAGGTTTTTGATCACTGGTACAAACTCATGGGTACCTCGGCGGACGAGCATCTGAAGCTCACCAAGCTGGACCCTGGTTACCGTGTCTACTTCGAGCCTCAGGGTGGCTTACAGGCTGAAATTATCGATGTTCGCGCCAGTCGTGAAGACAACCTGGCACTCCTGGAAGAGATTGAGCCGGGGTCCCGCGCCACTATGGAGAAGTACCTTGACTCGGCAAAAGAGACTTACGAGATTGCCAAAGAGTACTTTCTGTACACGTCGTTCCAGAGTTTGCGCACCCTGTTGGTTCCCGCGGTCTTGAAGCGCGTCGGGACACTGTTTCGCCTGCTGACGACTCCAATCATGACGTTCGCGAAGCGTCACACGAAGAATCCCAAGATTCAGCAACTGCTGGGATACCCCGCAGTGTTCCTGGGTTCCTCCCCGTACATTGCGCCGAGCATGTTTCACCTGATGTCCTACCTCGACCTCGAAGACGGGGTCCTGTATGCCGAGGGCGGTTTCACCAGCGTGATCGACTCGATGCGCACCGTGATCGAAGACCACGGTGTCACTGTGCTCACCCAAGCTCGGGTCTCCGCCATCACGACGGAAAAAAGATCAGGAAAGGCTCACGCGACCGGCGTGACCTACGAAGACTCACATGGCGTTGCCCACACGCTGGAGGCTGACTTTGTGGTGTCGACCACGGATCTTCACCACAGCGAAACGAAGCTTCTTCCCGCTGAGCTTCAGACTTACCCACAGTCCTATTGGGACAAGAAGATTGCCGGCCCGAGTGCTGTTCTCTTATATCTGGGTGTGAAGGGCGAGGTTCCTGAGTTGCTCCACCACACCCTGTTCTTTACTGAGGACTGGGAAGACAATTTCTCTCAGATTTTTGCGGACAAGCCGACCGTGCCAAACCCTGCGTCGCTCTACGTCTGTAAGCCCAGCGCCACGGACAGTGGTGTGGCGCCTAAGGGCGACACCAATATCTTCGTCCTGGTGCCAATGCCTGCTGATGTCAGCCTGGGCCGCGGCGGACTGGATGGATCCGGCGATAAGGCGGTGGAGGAGATCGCAGATCGCGCTATCGAGCAAATCTCGCAGTGGAGCGGCGCGAGTGACCTCGCAGAGCGCATCGTGGTCCGGCGCAGTGTCGGACCGGCAGACTTTCAGGCGGACCTCAACGCCTGGATGGGCACTGCCCTCGGCCCGGCTCACACGCTGATGCAGAGCGCGCTGTTCCGTTCGGGCAATGTGTCGAAGAAGGTTCAGGGCCTCTACTACGCCGGAAGCTCGACCATTCCCGGAATCGGCTTGCCCATGTGTTTGATTAGTGCCGAAGTGCTGGTGAAGAGGGTGCGAGGCGACGTGTCGACAGCACCCTTGCCCGAACCTCTGATGCCGGTGTCGTAGGAGGCGTGGTGTCTTTTCTCTACCTGGTGGCGTTGTTGACGTCTTTGGTAGGGATTGGTTTGTTGGATTTTCGACACAAGCTGGCATTCTTTGGCGGAGCCATCCTGCGGTCCGCAGCGATTATCGCGATGTCGGTGGCGTTCTTCCTGGTGTGGGACGTGGTGGGAATTGCGACCGGAGTGTTTTTCCGGGGCTCTGGTCCGTGGATGACGGGAGTTCTCTTGGGCCCTGAGCTTCCTCTGGAGGAATTGTTTTTCCTCATGGTGCTCACCTACTCGACCTTGATCTCCTACCTCTGGGCCAAGAAGGCGCTTGAGAAGAGGAGGAGCGTGTGACCTACTGGTTAATCAATCTTCCCTTCCTCGTGGTCGCAGCTCTCGTGCTGGGTGCCGCGCTCGGTCGGGGGGTAGCCCCGCGGGCGCTCCCGTGGGTGATATCGGCTACGGTCATGATGATGTTGACGGCGGTTTTTGATAACGCCATCATCGGAACCGGACTTGTCGCCTATGACTCTGAGCTGCTGAGCGGCGTGATGGTCGGGCTCGCTCCGGTCGAGGACTTCGCCTACACAGTGGCGGCATTGATGATGATTCCAGCACTCTGGCACTTGCTAGAGCCCCGAGCGTCGGAGAGCTCGTGAGTGCACTGCGAACGTTGGTTCTGAGCTCGCGCCCGTTGAGCTGGATCAACACCGCATTTCCGTTTGGGCTGACGTATTACCTCTATGTCGGCGAGTTTGATGCTCTTTTCGTTCTCGGGACTGTGTTTTTCCTCATCCCCTACAACGTCTTGATGTATGGCATCAACGATGTTTTTGACTACGAGTCAGATCTGCGAAATCCGCGAAAAGGTGGTGTGGAGGGCGCTTTGTTGGGCCCTGAGCTACATCGGCCCATGGTGTTCCTCTCAGCACTCCTCCCGCTTCCTTTTCTGGTTCCTCTGATTTTGTGGGGGTCTCTCCTCTCCACCGGTGTGCTCGCATTGGCCTTGTTTTTTGTCGTCGCGTACTCCGCCAAGAACTTTCGGTTCAAAGAGGTTCCGTTCGTGGACTCTGTGACGTCGAGCCTCCACTTTGTGATGCCGGCCGTTTACGCCATGGCGTTGGTCGGTTCAGAGCTCACGGGGCTGGCATTGACGCTGTTAGGCGCATTCTTTTTTTGGGGGATGGCATCTCATGCTTTTGGGGCTGTCCAGGATGTGGTGGCAGATCGTGATGCGGGCGTGGGGTCGATTGCTACTGCCATAGGGGCCAAAGGCACGGTGCGCTTTGCGCTCGGGCTCTATGCAGTGGCGGGCCTCATCGTCCTCGGCACTCCGTGGCCCCTGCCTTTGATCGCGCCTGTTGCGTTGCTCTATGTCGGGGCGCTCGCGCCGTGGTGGTCCGTCAGTGACGAGGACGCGTGGAAAGCGAATCGGAGCTGGAAGTGGTTCTTGGG
>CAYGLJ010000049.1:0-1589 GCA_964350865.1 uncultured Microbacteriaceae bacterium | reverse complement strand
CACGAAGAACAGCATGATGCCTCCGATGAGGAGCACCAGGGCGATCCCGAGGAGACCAAAGAGCGTTTGACTTCCCGCCAGCGCGATGAACACTCCCCACGCAAGAGATGCCATCCAGCCAGCAGCCCGACCGGTGGTGGCGTAGAGGCCGAAGACCTCCCCTTCTTTACCCGCAGGAGTGACTCGCGCCAGGAACGACCGGGAGGCTGCTTGAGCTGGTCCGGTGAAGAGAGCAAGAATCAGTCCCGCTACCCAAAACATGGGCGTTCCCAGGTCCACGAGGAAGAACACCGCGAGGGTGCAGACAACTAGCCCAAACACCGAGATCAGGATGACGTTCTTGGGGCCAAAACGATCGTCAAGACGACCGGCAAAAATTGTGGAGATGCCCGCAACAATGTTGAGCGCGATGCCAAAAATCACCAGGTCCGTGAAGGTGAAACCGAACACGATGCTCGCGATGACTGATCCGAACACAAAAACAGCAGAAAGACCATCGCGATAGACCGCACTAGCGAGCAGGAACCAGAAGGTAGGTCGACTCTCTTTCCAGAGCCTGACGATACTGCGCCAAAGCTCCACGTAGCTGCGGAAGAATCCCACTTTTGCGGCGGTGGTTAGCTTCGGCGGCTCCGGCACGTTGACGAAGATGGGTATCACAAAGATGACGGTCCAGATGGTCGAACCCAATGCGATCAGCTGGAACGTCAACCCCACCGTGCCGTCAAGGACCCCTCCCAGAATCAGCCCCACCACGAGGGCCAGCGCGATAATTCCGCCGAGGTAGCCAAATCCCCAGCCCAGCCCGGAGACCTTCCCCACAGTCTTTGGTGTCGCAATAGACACCAGGAGCGCGTTGTAGTTCACGCCCGCTATCTCCCCGAAGACGCTTCCGACGGCGATCAGTGCAACACCCATCCAGAACCACTCGGCACCGGGTTGGACGAACGCTAAGCCCAGTTGAGCAGCGATCAGGAGGCTGGTGAAGAGGAGCAGTTGAAATTTCTGCCGACCCATACGGTCGGCACGTTGCCCGAGAACCGGAGCGAGTAGCGCGATGAAGAGGCCGGCAACCGTAATGCCATAGCCCAGGTTGCTCGCCAGTTGTCCCAGTGCCGCAGCTTCGCCGGCGGTGCCCACGACCTCGGGATCAACGAAGAATGTGCTGGTGAGGTAGCTGGGCACCCACACGAAGCTAATGAGTACGGTGTTGAAGGGTTGGGTCGCCCAGTCCCAAAAGGCCCAGGACCAGACGCGTTTGCGGGGAATGTCTTTCCCCTCATTGCCGGTGAGCCCAATTACGGGGAGAGCGTCAGTGTCGGCCAAGTAAGGAGGGGTTCCCTCGGGGGCTAAACCGTCTTTGGTCATGAGAAAACCGTAGTCCTTTGAGGGAAATTTTGGGTAATGAGGCGGTGAAAAAATGCAATGACCTAAATCTGAGCCTGCATGACTCATATTTTTTGCCAAAAACTTGACAGAGGTCGACTCATGTTGCAAAATTGAGTCACACCGACTCAGATTCGGCGACATGACAGACAGTAAGGAGCAGGCCAGATGGCACGCGCAGTAGGAATTGACTTAGGAACCAC
>CAYGLJ010000048.1:0-7066 GCA_964350865.1 uncultured Microbacteriaceae bacterium | reverse complement strand
GAGGGGCGCTCGACTCAGTGTCCGAGATTGCGAACCTCGATGGCGTGGATTCCCTCTTTGTCGGTCCCCTCGATTTGTCGTTCGCACTTGGTGTTCCTGAGGACTTCGATGCGCCGGTCTTCGTCGACGCGGTGACCACGGTTGTTGCCGCAGCGCGGGATGCCAAAATTCCGGTCGGATCTCTCATCTCGAACCCTGCTCGCATCCCCTCCATGCGCGACTACGGGATGGACTTCCTCGCAGTGGGATCCGACGCCCTGGCGCTCCGCACAGCGCTTGCTGATCAGGTGAACCTCGTCCGCCATAGCGACTCCTCGTCATAACTCGTCCTATGCCTGAATCTCTCCCCCTGGTCATTGCGCTCGGTGATGTCGACAGCGCTGTCGTAGGCCCGGTACTGGAGGGGCGGGCGCAGTGGGTCGAGAAACCCACTGAGTCAGACACCTCAGAGGCTGTGGGCGCGATCGTGCGCGCCCACATCGTTCTCGATGCCGCAGCGATGGACTCGATGCCACAGCTACGGGTGATTGCTCGCACCGGGGTGGGAACAGAGAAAGTCGATGTTGCCGAAGCGACGAAACGAGGAATCCCCGTCATCATCACCCCAGGTTCCAACACTCACGCTGTGGCAGAGGGCGCTTTCGCCCACCTGCTGAGTCTGACCAAAGCACTTCCCCGTTTGACCAGCATGGTGCGAGAGGGCCAGTGGGCCTCTAGGAGTTCGGTCACCGTCGGTGACCTCGAGGGTGGCGTCCTTGCCATCCTCGGCTATGGACGCATCGGGCGTCGGGTCGGCAGTCTCGCTCAAGCATGTGGGATGAGTGTCGTGGCCTATGACCCCTACGTAAGTGAGGCTGATGTCCCCCTTGCCTCCAGTGTGGAGGAGGCTGTCGCAAGCGCCACCCACATCAGTGTGCATTTGCCGGGAACCCCCGAAACAACTGGGCTTATCGGCCGAGAGATTATCCAGTCCCTGAAGCCTGGAGCCATTCTGGTGAACTTAGCCCGTGGGGAAGTGGTGGACATGGATGCTCTGCTCGAGGGACTGGAGTCCGGGCAGCTGGCAGGTGTGGGCTTGGATGTGTTTCCCGAGGAACCTCCCGCGCACCATCCCCTGTTTGACCACCCACAGGTGGTCCTGAGCCCCCATGTGATGGGGCTCACCACCCAGAGCACCGCCGAAACGTTTCGCCAAGCAGCCCAAGGAATTGCAGACTTCTTGGCGGGAGCACCACTAGAACACGTCGCTAACCCCTAACCCCGAACACTCCGAGGAGACAACAATGAGCACTATTCGCATCGCTGGAGCCCCCATTTCCTGGGGTGTGTGTGAAGTTCCCGGCTGGGGACACCAAATGGGTCCCGATCGTGTGCTTACCGAGATGGCGGCACTGGGTCTCGAGGCCATGGAGTTTGGCCCTTTAGGTTTTCTTCCCGAGGATGCCCAGGGTCGCAAGGCGACGCTCGCGAAGCACAACATGAGTGCTGTGGGAGGGTTCTTCCCCGTCGTGCTGCACGACCCTGGCTTTGACCCACTGCCCTCCATCGAGAAAGAGCTCGATGCCTACATCGCAGCGGACGCTGAGGTTCTTGTTCTGGCAGCGGAGACCGGGCTGGATGGCTACGACGCTCCGCGGCCCGAGATGGCGGAGGAAAACTGGCAGACCATGGCCGATAACCTCACCCGGATTAGTGACTACGCGGCGTCGAAGGGCATCACCGCGGTCATCCACCCCCACGCCGGGACGATGGTGGAGACCAAGGCGGATGTGGACGAGGTGCTCGCTCGCACCACCATGCCGTTCTGTCTTGACACCGGACACATGTGGATTGGTGGTACCGACCCGGTCGCCTTTGCACAAGACCATGGGGACCGGGTGGGACACGTGCACTTCAAAGATGTTCGACTTGATATTGCCCAGCGCGTTCGCGATGGAGAGCTGAGCTACTACGACGCCGTTACTCAGGGGCTTTACACGCCTCTGGGCCAGGGAGATGTCGATGTGAGGGGCATCACCTCGACCCTGATCTCGCAGGGATACGCCGGATGGTTTGTCCTGGAGCAGGACAACGTCATGCGCGCGGAACCTGACGCTAATGGTGGTCCTATGGTGGATGCTAAAACCAGTGTCGAGTTTTTGAGAGCAGTGGCAGCGGAGGCATCAGCATGAGCCAGTGGTACTACCCGAAAGGGTCGCTTCGCCGGGGTCCCTGGGCGGCGATTGTCGACGAGAGCCTGCCGGGCTGGGAGTTCACGGGCATGCGTCTTGCCGAATCCGGGGATGCCGAGCGGTTTGAGATTTCCCCCGATAGCAAAGAGCGTGTGCTCTACATGCTCGATGGTGAGAGCACCGAGGTGACCTACGTCATAGACGGCGTCACCGACACGGTGACCCTTCAGGGTCGCCAATCCGTGTTCCATGGTGCGGTGGATTACCTCTATCTGCCGATCAACACCGACATTTCCTTCACCACGAACGGTCGAGTGATGGTGGTGGAGGCAGTGGCCTCGACTCCCAAGCCGGTGAACTTCCGCCCAGCGTCCGAGGTTCCTCTGCTGTTGCGCGGTGCGGGGAAATCCACCCGCCAAATTCACGACTTTGGCGGGGTCGAGCACCTGGACGCTGACCGGATGGTGGCGGTGGAAGTCATTGCCCCCTCAGGTAACTGGTCGGGTGTCCCTCCCCACAAGCACGACACCTATATTCCCGGTGTCGAGTCCAACCTCGAAGAGGTTTACTACTTCGAGCTAGCTCCTGACCGCGCGTATAACCCGGGTGGCGAGTCTGACCCAATTGCCTACTTCCGCACCTACAGCGGGGATGACCGCGAGATGGACGAGCTCTTTGAAATTCGAAGCGGCGACATTGTCTTGGTCCCCTATGGTTACCACGGTCCAGCCGCCGCCATGCCCGGTTACGACCTCTACTTCATGAACGTAATGGCCGGACCCGACCCTGAGCGCGCGTGGAACGCGACCGATGATCCACAGCACGCCTGGATTCGAGGAACCTGGGACTCAGAAGAGAAGGACCCCCGCCTGCCCTACCAGGCTTAGCCTTAAGGACACAGAGCCCGGTCCCGAGCGGTCGTGGCGAGCACTGACGAGTCAGAGAGGATTCGGTAATGCTGTTGCAGCGTCTGATCGATCGGCACCATCACGCATCCTTCCGCGAGACTCACCAATGGTCTATCGACAACCCTGCTGAGTTCTGGCTCGAAGCCTGGAGCGACCTCGGCCTCGTCGGAGACCCTGGCTCCACCGCTATGACGGGTCAGGGGTTTGGCGACACCCAATGGTTTCCGAACGCCAGACTGAACATTGTCAACACTTTGCTCGCCGGGAACCCCGCCGATGAAGTCCTCGTCGCCCTCACGGAGGATGGACCACGGCGCTCCTTCACCCGAGAACAACTTCGAGGGGACGTCGCTGCGTGTGCTGCGGCACTGCAGGCATCAGGGGTCATCGCGGGCGACCGCGTGGCTGCCTGGATGCCCCACGTCCCAGAAACCGTGATCTTTGCTCTCGGTGCGCTCTCACTGGGTGCGGTAGTGAGCACTGCGTCCACCGATTTTGGGCCACGTGCACTGATTGACCGCTTTGGCCAAATAGAGCCCACGGTGTTGTTGGTGTCCGCTCGCTCGACCTATGCCGGCAAGGTGGCAGACCATGAGGGAGTTCTCGATGAGATTCTTGGTCACCTTGGAAGTGTCAAGACTCTTGTGGTTGCGGGCGGTAGCGAGGGAAGGCTGAGCTTCGAGGAGTGGATTGCACCGTATCGGGGTGCTCCGCTCTCCCCGGTCGATCTGCCCTTTGACCACCCCGGCTTTATTTTGTTCTCCAGTGGCACCACGGGGAAACCTAAATGCATCGTGCACCGGGCTGCCGGTGTCTTACTGAAGGTCCTCAGTGAGCAGGGCTATCACCTGGATATTCGCCCGGGTGACCGGATGCTCTATGCCACGACCTGCGGCTGGATGATGTGGAACTGGCTCGTGATGGGCCTTGGCCGTGGTGCGACCATTGTGCTGGTCGATGGTAGCCCCGGGTTTCCCGACTTGGGTCGCCTCTGGTCACTCACCGCTGATGAGCGGCTCAGCTTCCTCGGTGTCTCCGCAGCGCTGATTGACACATGGCGCAAAGCGGAGCTATCGCCACGAGATTACGGGTCACTAGAGTCCCTGCGCACGATCGCCTCCACCGGGTCACCGCTGGGACCGGAAGGCTTCGACTGGGTAGCAGACAGCATCTCCCCGGACATCGTCGTGGCCTCCATTGCCGGGGGAACCGACCTCTGCGGGTGTCTGGTGTTGGGAGTCGCGACGGAAGCAGTCCGGCGAGGAGAAATTGGTGGACCAGCGCTCGGCTTGGATGTGACCGTGGTGGACTCCGACGGTCACCAGGTCCCACCGGGTGTCGAAGGAGAGCTCGTGTGTCGAACCCCCTTCCCTTCCACCCCCGTGGAGTTCTGGGGAGACACCGAGGGTGCTCGCATGAGAAGTGCGTACTTTGACCGGTTTGAGGGCATCTGGGCTCATGGGGATTTCGCGAAGACGACCCCCGACGGCGGCTTTGTCATCCTGGGTCGCCTGGATGCCACGCTCAACGCCAAAGGCGTGCGGATTGGAACCGCCGAAATTTACCGGGTGGTCCAGTCGCTCCCTGGAATCCAGGACTCTCTCGCGGTGGCGCAACCCCATGATGGCGACAGCCGGATTGTGTTATTTGTGGTGACCGCTGACGAGCTGGATGAGGCACTTCAGACCCGCATCCGCCAGGAGCTTCGCTCCCAAGCGAGCCCTCGCCACGTCCCCTCCCTCATTGTCCAAACACCAGAGGTGCCTCGCACCCGCAGTGGCAAGATGACGGAGCTCGCCGTGGCTGACATTGTGGCGGGCCGCACCGAACGAGACACCTCGTCTCTGGCTAACCCCGAAAGCCTGGAGTGGTTTAGGCAGTGGGCGAAGGGTTCACAGGACCTGTAGTTCCCCGAACCATCAGCTTCGAGGACACCTGATCGTGCTGAGCAGGGCGGGTGGGCTTCTCAAGTCTTTCCAGGAGACGCGTGGCAGCCAGACGCCCAAGCTCCGCCAGTGGCTGGGCAACAGTCGTTAAGTTCACACTGCGAAGTCCCGCCAAGCGGATACCGTCATAGCCGATTACGGAGATGTCACCGGGGACGTCAAAGCCTGCCTCCTCGACAGCAGCTATGGCTCCCATCGCGCCAATATCGTTGGCCACACACAAGCCAGTCGGGGAGAGCTCGAGTGCTTCCTTGGCTGCCCGGTAGCCCGCGGTGTCGGTCAATCCCCCGGACACAATTTGAGCATGATCAGCCAGGCCGTGCCGAGCCATCGCCTCGAGATAACCCTGGGCTCTGGAATGAGAAACCGGGTTATCTCCACCGCTGAGACAGACAATGCGTCGATGGCCCAGCGCCACCAAATGATCGACCGCGATACGACCGCCCTCGACATCGTCGTTACACACCATGTCCATCCGGGGAATAGCGATGTCATCCCTGGTGACGGTGACGGTGGGGATTTCACCGGCGACCTCCCGCAGCATCTCCTCAGTGAGGCGGTGAGAGATCAGAATCAAGCCCTCGATTTGAAACTGTTGGAGTGTGTCGATTTCGGCTCTCTCCAGAGCCGGGTCATCTCCCCCGCTCACCAACATGGTGGTGAAGCCGTGCTGCCTCACCTCGGTTTGAACGCCATCAAGGATCTCGGCGAAGACTGGGTTGTGGAGATCGAGCACCAAGACACCGAGGGTGCGACTCTTTTTCGCGGCCAAACTTCTCGCCGCGGCGTTGGGTCGATAGCCAAGCTCTGCGGCAGCCCGTTCAATCCGGGCGCGACTGGTGTCACTGACCTTGGGTGAGCCCGAGAGGGCGAGAGAGACCAACGATTTGGACACCCCAGCGCGGGATGCCACATCGAGAATTGTGGGCCTCGAGACAGACATGTCCTAGGTAATGTCTGCCACCGTGATGGCCCGAGATTCTTCGATGGACTTCTCGCACGCGATAGCTACGCGCAAGCTCTCCAGCGCTGACTCCGGCGGGGTGGGGTTGTCGATTTCACCGGCAACGAGCGAGACAAACGAGGTGGTCTCACTGCGGAATGCATCGCGAAAGCGATCCACAAAACCGGTGTAGGGGTTGGTGTTGAGGGCGAGATCGCCCTCCATGGTGCGAATTGGTGTCCGGGTGTTCAGACCTGCCGATACCGAATCTTTCGACCCGAAGGCTTCGAGGCGAACATCGTGGCCGACAGCATCATGGCGTGCTCCGGTGATGACTACTTGAACACCACTCACCGTCGTCAGTGCGATGGTGGAGACATCGGCGTCGTCAAACTCGGCATAGTCCTGAAACTCCCGAACCTGCTTGGTTGCAAACACGCTCGCGATCTCACTGCCGGTAAGCCAGCGCACCAGGTCAAAGTCGTGGACGTGGAGGTCGCGGAAAATGCCCCCGCTACCGGGGATGAAGTCTTTGTGGCTCGGCGTGTGATCCCTCGAGGCCATGGTCATCGAATAGAAGGTGCCAATTCCTCCGGACTGGATGGTGTCATACACACCCCGGATGGCCTCATCAAAGCGTCGTTGGAAACCAATCTGCAGGGCTGAACCACTGTTCCTCGCTAACGCGATCGCCGACGCTGTGTCTTCGAGGGTGAGAGCAATGGGCTTCTCACACAGCACGGGGATTCCCTGAGGAAGGACACCGCTCAATACGTGATCGTGGGCGTCAGTTCCAACCGCGACAACTACCGCATCAGCAAGAGCATCCGTGGCGTGTTCCCATCGAAGTGCAGTGGCTCCCCAACGGGCAGCCAAGTCTTGTGCTTTGCTCTCGTTGCGATTAGCGATAAGCACTTCATCAACTCGCGGATCGGCGACAAGATCCTCAACGCGGATGGCGCCCATTCGACCCGCTCCGACAACCAATACGCGCATGTTTTTCCCTTCGCTGACACCTCAGTGTGTTGCAGTGACTTCCCCAGTCTGCCATAATTATTGGAACGTTCCAACGAAGGGGTACCAGTGTCGGACTTTCTT
>CAYGLJ010000047.1:0-7088 GCA_964350865.1 uncultured Microbacteriaceae bacterium | reverse complement strand
GACCTCCTACAAAGCCGACGGGGTGGAGATGACACCCGGTCAGCTCCTCGAGCGCTTGGGGTTCAGCTCCGCGCACCTCTCCGCTCGAGTGTTCGAACTCAGTGGCGGGCAACGCAGACGCCTGCAGTTCCTCCTGGAACTGCTCGAAGAACCCAACGTGCTCTTACTCGATGAGCCAACGAACGACCTCGACACGGACATGCTTCGCGCGATGGAGGACCTCCTCGACACGTGGCCAGGGACCCTGATCGTGGTCTCCCACGACCGCTACCTCCTGGAGCGGGTCACAGACCAGCAATTTGCCATCTTGGATGGTGAATTCCGTCACCTTCCCGGCGGAATTGACGAGTATTTGCGCCTGGAGAACGCCCAGGAAGACAAGGTTCTACGAGAAGTTACGCACGCCTCCGGTAGCCCCTCCCCCGCAACGAGTCAGGCGACAGCTGGGCTTCGCCCAGGAAGCAAGGAACATCGCGAAGCAGAGAAAGAGCACCGCTCGCTGGAGAAAAAGATTCAGTCCGGGACCGAGAGACTCCAGAAGCTCGACGCTGAGCTCGCCGCAGCAGACCAGGGCGATTTTCAGAGGTTGGCAGAGCTCGCCCAGGCACGGCAGGAGCTCCAGACTGAGGTGGATGCTCTGGAGTCCCGGTGGTTGGAGCTCGGCGAGTTACTCGCCTAGGGCGAAAGCGCTACGAGGTTGCGCCCTCTGAATCCGCCCCACCAGCCTGCTCGGCAAGTTCGTCGGGGATTGTGGTCTCCACGGGCTTGCTCCCGGTCATGTAACTCGCGCGAGCCAGGACGTAACTCCCGACCGCACTGGTGACCAGCTGGGCAACAATCGCGAGGATGCCTTTCAGGAGCGTGAGGGCACTGAAGTCAAGAACGATGACTCCCACAATCATGAAAGCCACCCCTAAACCGGCCGCAGTTCCCACAGCGCTAGTGCGGGTGTAGACATCGGGCAACTTGAGCAGACCTAGTGCAGCACTGGCGATGATGAGCGCACCCAGAACGAGGAAAACGCTCCCTACCACCGTGGTGACCATATCCGCGCTCATCGCTTGCCTCCCTGCATCAGGCGGGCAAGAGAGAGAACTGAGAGGAAGCCCAACAGAGCTGAAATCAGGATGACGTCCATGACTGCGTCAATGGATAACACCACCCCCACAACAGCAACAGCACCGATGAAGGCAAAGAAAATCAAGTCACCGGCAACGGCTGAGTTTCCTGCCGTGGGTCCTCTCCACACTCGAACCACGGCGAGAGCGATGGAGAGCGCCAGGAGACCCAGGGTGATCACGACCACAAAGCCAGGAATCATGCGGAGGCCCCCTTTCGCGGGTAAACACCTGGTCTAGCGCGAACGCCGACGAGGAGACGATCGTGGGTGGAGCGCAGGGAGGCGCGGAAGCGCTCAGCGTCCTTCGCAACGAACATCCCGTGCACAAACATGCTGCCCTCTTCTCGGTCCACCGCGACAACCAAGGTGTCAGGAGTGATGGTGATCAACACCACCAGAAGGGTCACTTCTGCGTCGCTGAGATCCTCGATACCAAAACGAACAATGCCGGGCTCGGGCTGCTTGCCAGGCGTCACAATGAGGGCAACCACCTGAAGGCTCGTCAGGACGAACTGGCCAATAAACCAGCCCACAAAACCCACCATCCGCAGTGGCAGACTCCAGGGCGAGCTCCAGAACGCGCCGGTCATCCCCCGATCACCGCCCTCACATACTCCGTGGTGTCGAGCAAACCGGAACTCGCCTGCTCAGCCAGGGCAACCAAGGATTCGCCCCCCACACCAAGCGCCACCGAAATACCCGCAAGAATCAGTGCCGGAAGGATGAGCGAGAAACTCACCCGGGTCCCCCGGTGCTCGTGGGGGTCATCGTCAACACCGATGATTCCCCAGGGTGGCTCTCTGTGCTCGATGGCGCGGGCAGCCTCATCTGCCACCTCGTCTTCGTTGACAGGATCCGTGTCCCAGAGGCCCTGTCTGGTGCGAATGCGTTCCTCAGCGGCCAACACCTCGACATCAGCGTGACGCTTTCCGTTGAACATCTCAGCCCACACCTTCATCATCGCCATCAGCACAAACAAGCTCACGACGACTAACAGCAATGCCACCGCGACAACGCCGGCATCAGCACTGGCCAGGACCAGCGCGTATTTGGCCACGAAGCCGGAGAACGGTGGCAAACCGGCGAGTGACAGGGCTCCGATGACAAACACAGCGGTCACCGCATGCTCGCGGGTGCGAAGCCCCGCGACGCGGTCGAGGCGACCCGAACCGTAGGTGTGTTCGATGGCACTGGCCGTGAGCAAGAGCGCACCCATCACCACTATGTGGTGGACCATGTAGACGATGCCGGCGGTCAGGCCCAGAGGGGTGAAGAGAGCGACACCCACCAAAATGAACCCAATCCCGCTCACCATCTGGAACACCAAGAGTGGTCGAATATCCCGCTCCCCGAGTGATGCGAGAGCCCCCACCACGAGGGTGAGCGCGGCCACAATCAGGATTGCGGTCATCCAGGCACTATCGCCCTCATAGATGACGGAGCTGATCCGGTAGACGATATAGACCGCGACTTTGGTGTGGAGGCCAGAGAACAGTGCAGCCACCGCGGGAGAGGCGAAAGAGTAGGCCCGGGTCAACCACCCGTGCACGGGGAACACTGCCGCCTTGACCGCAATGGCCGCCAAACAGACGGCGGTGGCGACTGCTGTCGCGGGGTTATCTCCTGCGCCCGCGAGAGCTGCGAGGTTAACGGTGCCCTCCACCGCGTAAATCAGACCCACACCGGCCAAGAACAGTGTCGAGGCGAGCAGGTTGACCACGACATAGAGCCGTGAGGCGGCCATATTGTGTCGACGGCTCAAGAAAATCAATAGTCCATATGAAGGCAGCAACATCACTTCGATGAACACAAACAGGTTGAACAGATCCGCCGTCAACAGTGCGCCAGCAACACCACCCATCAGGATGAGGACCAGGGCAGGGATGAAGGGGCTGCGACTCTCGCCGCTGACCAGCATGTACTGGAAACTGATCAGCGCCACCAACGAGGCACCGACCAGGATTAGGGACGAGAAGGTGTCAGCCGCGAAGGGAATCGCGATTCCGCCGGGCCAGAGAGCTACTTGATGAGCCACCACAGCGCCACTCGCGGTAACTGCGAGCAACGTAACGGCCCCGGCCAGCATGGCCAGAAGCGAGACCAACCCAACGATGGCTTGCAGCGGATGCTTGGGGGGCACGACAAACAACAGCGCACCCAACAGAAGAGGAGCCCCCACAAACAGGGGCAAGAAGAGTTCCACGATGTCGATCACGTCAGGTCACCACTTCGGGCTTCGGGTGACTGCGCTTCCTCAGGGGAAGCGTCAGCTTCGGTGTCGTCATCTCCTCGACCAACTACCGCCAGAGTTGCTAACACCACGGTGATGGCAAAAGCGATCACAATCGCGGTCAGCACAAAAGCCTGAGGAAGAGGATCTGCCGCCATGGAGGTGTCACCACCGATAAACGGTGCGTCGCGACGGCCGGCTCCCCCCGCCGCGATGATGAGGAGATTCACGGCGTGGGTGAGGAGAACAAACCCGAGAATGATGCGAATCATTCCGCGCTGGAGAACTAGGAACGTCCCGGCAGCCGCCAACAGGCCAATACTCAGTGCAAGACTCATGACCGACCACCCCCCTCGGGCGATCCCGCCACGACTGGCGGCGCGCCTGACTGGGACGGATTCTCGGTGGCTATAGACGCCCCCTCGCCGAGGCCGTCATAGCGTTCGACCACGAGGATAGGACCAGCCTGACTGCTGGGGGTGTGCTCACCCTCTCGAACGCCACCCAGTTCGTTGATGACGGCAATGATGATGGCCAACACGGCCAGATACACACCGAGATCAAAGACCATGGCGCTGGTGAAGGCATACTCACCGCCCCAGGGAAGGGGAATACCGAACCGCACGGGCTTCAGGAATGACCCAACCAGGTATCCGCCCACACCGCTCAGAACGGCCACAATCACACCCGAGGCCAACAGGCCTCGATATGGCCATCTCACCGGCGCCCCACGATCGGCAGGTGCGCCGAGATAGGCCAATCCAAAGCCGGTCGCTCCCACGAGGGCGGCGATAAACCCGCCGCCTGCTTCGTAGTGGCCTCTCCAAAAGAGGTGAAAGGACAGGAGGATGATGAGAGGCGCTGCCCATCGGGCCAGCACGCGAACCGGCAGGGTGTTGTCGGTGGTTCGCGCCAAGGCTGTTCCCACCCATCTCTCAAGACTCGGGGAACGATCAGCCAGAAGTGGGCGCGAGCGCAGAATTCCGATCAACACGATGCCCGCGACCGCGATGACGGTGAGCTCGCCGAAGGTGTCGAGCGCACGGTAATCCACGAGGATGGTATTCACGACATTGGTTCCACCGGTGTCTTGGTAGGCCTCATCGAGGAAGTATTGGCCCACTGGGGAGATGTCCCGTCGCCCGGTAAACGCCAGTGTCGCCCAGGTAGCGACCGCGCCAACGCCCAGAGCCACGGCACCTGAGGCAACCTGGCGGGCGCGCCCCACCGTGTGAAACAGGGCGGGCAGCCTGCGCAAGATCAAGACCAGTGCTACCACGGTGAGCAACTCCACCAGCAGTTGGGTCACACCCACATCCACCGCACCTAAAACAAAGAACCAGAGTGCGACGACAAAACCTGCTCCACCCACCAATATGAGGGCGACAAGTCGTGATTGTGTGAGCACGGCGGGAATAACAGTCACCGCGAGAAGGCCCAACCACAAGAGATCAGTCCACGGCTCCCCCTGATACACGAGGTCGCCCAGAGAGGGACGAGTGAGCAGTGCGGCGATAACGACCAGGCCCACCACAATCCAGGGGGTAGCGAGGTGGGGTGCAGGAGCATCACTGCGAGTGGCATTGCCGATCCGTGTGCCAAGCCCGATGGCGCCCGTTCGAATACTTTCGACCACATCAATCGCGGTGAACCGCAAGAGCCGACCTTCAAAAAAGGTGTCGAGCCGTCGTCGCTGGCTGATGGCGAGTAGCCCCAGCCCGATGATGCTCATGGACATGGCAAGTTCGATGGTCAACCCTCCGAAAAGGGCAAAGCTTGCAGAGTATTCCTCCCCCGACGCCGCAGATCCCGCAGCACCCATAAGAGGGTGAAGCACAGTGATGGCTGGGCCCAAAACGAGACCGAGAAGTGCGGGTAGAAGCGCTGAGGCCACGAACAGTGGTCGCGCTTCCTGCACGTCTTCGTGCAGACGATGCTCGTCGAGGCCTTCGTCCACGCGGTTACTGCCCCGGTAATCAAAAAAGGCACCCAAGAAGATTCGACCGCTGTAGGCAAACGTTGTCGAGGATGCAAAGACAGCAACTGCTGCCAGCACGACGCCCACCCACGCTGACTCACCAGCGTCGAGCATTGCCCCCAGCAGGTACTCCTTGGAGATGAAGCCCAACAGGGGGAACACCCCTGCCATGGACAGCAGTGCCAACACTGTGGTGGCAAAAGTGATGGGCATGCGACGCCACAACCCGCGCAGCAGTCGAATGTCCCGCGTTCCAGCTTGCCGGTCGACAATACCCACCACCATGAAGAGCGAGGCTTTGAAGAGCGCGTGGGCCATCGTGTAGAGCGCTGCTGTCGCCAACGCTCCGGGTGTTCCAAGTCCAATGAGCGCGACGATCAGCCCCAACTGGCTGATCGTCGAGTTCGCCATGATCTCCTTCAGATCAAAGCATCGCAGCGCGAACACAGCACCCATAACGGCGGTGATCAATCCTGTGGAGATGAGAATGGTTTGCCAGACCAGAGTCCCCGCCAATGCAGGAGAAAACAACATCAGCAGATAGATACCGGCCTTGACCATGGCCGCAGCGTGCAGATAAGCGCTGACCGGTGTCGGCGCCACCATGGCATCAGGAAGCCACATGTGGAACGGAAATTGTGCCGACTTGGTCATCGCCGCGAGCGCTACCAACACTGCGATAGTCGCGCTGAACCCTGGGTCTTCAGACCACACGGGACTTGCCAGCGCGTCACTGAGCACTGTGGTGCCGGTCCTGGTCACCATCAACACCACGGCAAAGAGCAGGGAGAGACCACCCATTGCGGTGACTAACAGTGTGCGCACCGCTGGTGGGCCTGCGCGATCTCCCGATCGGTTGATGAGGAAAAACGAACACAGGGTCGTGAGTTCCCAAAACACGAAGAGCAGGATGAGGTCATTCGCGAGAACCAGACCCGTCATGGCAAAAGCAAAGAGCAGCATCCAGGCGAAATAGCCCGTATGGGGATGGACATTGCGCGCAGACATATAGCGGGCTGAATAGGCCATCACGAGAGCCCCAATGCCCAGAACGATGATCAAGAACAGCGCAGAGAGACCATCTAACCGCAGGCCTAAGGAGATATTGAGACTGGGTATCCAAGGTGAGGTCTCGGTGATGACCTCCAGATTCCCGGAGCTACCCAGAACCTCGGGCAAGCGCATACCGACCGCAAACGCGAGCCCACCGAGGACAAGCGCTGCCAACCAGCCTGCATTCCGACCCATGACTCGTGTCGCCACCATCGTGAGCGCGACGAGCCCCAAAGTGGCGAAGAGAATCAGACTGAGAGTCACAGAATCACCCTCGGAGAACGTAAACAAGGCACTGAACGCGAGAGTGTCATGTTCTCCTCATAGTCGGGTTGGTCGTTGTTCCATTACTCATGGCACTTCTGTGTGGAGCGACACTTCTTCACCCCACACGCCGACCAGGCTTCCCGGCTCTCCAGCCCCTATCCTACCGCTCGCCCCTCCCGTGGGGCCTCAACGTTGAATCGATGGTGCCAGGATGTTGAGTGTGCGATTTAGGGAGATGCGACAGCAGAAAGGTCAGATTCGAAAGGAGCGCCCTCGGCAGGAATCGAACCTGCGGCCAAAAGATTAGAAGTCTTCTGCTCTATCCGCTGAGCTACGAGGGCTCGGGGCAAAAAGCCCAGATTTACAAGTGTACAGCGGGGTTAGCGCTCACCAACAGGCACTAGGACACTGCATGACGGAATGCCCGGTTTTAGGCGGTT
>CAYGLJ010000046.1:3791-7150 GCA_964350865.1 uncultured Microbacteriaceae bacterium | reverse complement strand
AGCCTGGAAATCAAGATCAGACATGGCCTACCTCCACAGCATCGAGTACTTCTTGTTCAAAAGGCATAGCCGTCGAGCATTCGAGGCGACCGGCGACGATAGCGCCGGCGGCGTTGGCGAAACGCACAATCTTCTCGAGGTCCCAGCCCGCCAGAAGTCCGTGGCAGAACGCGCCACCAAAAGCATCTCCCGCTCCCAAACCATTGACCACGTCCACGGCAAACGGAGCTACCTCCACGCGGTCGCTCGATGTTTTTGCCATCACACCTTTGGGTCCCTGCTTCACCACTGCGATCTCTACACCGCGCTCGAGCAGGGCATCTGCGGCGCGGTCGGGGTCTGTTTCTCCTACCGCAATCTCGCACTCTTCTTTGTTGCCTATCGCCACGGTTACTCCCGAGAGCGCCTTTGACACCTCATCGGTTGCTTCTGTTGGAGAGCTCCAGAGTTCGGCACGGTAGTCCAAATCGAGAATGGTGTGGGCGGCGCGTGCCCGAACCTGCAGGGCGTGGTGATGAGCAGCCCGACTGGGCTCGCGCGTAAGACCTGTAACGGTCAGCCAGAAAATCGAGGCATCCTTGATGGCCTGCTCATCGAGTTCGCTCGCCTCGATCATGAGATCGGGCGCCACGGGGTCGCGGTAGAAATACAGCGGGAAGTTATCCGGCGGAAATATTTCGCACAACACAAGAGGAGTCTTGAGCCCCTCAACATCGCGGACGTAACGAGAACTGACGCCGAGCCGTTCGAGTTCCGTGCGAATAAAGCGCCCAAGAGGGTCCGGCCCTGTCCGGGTAATCACTGCGGAGGAGCGACCATACCGGGCGGCCGCAACAGCGACATTCGTGGGGGATCCGCCGAGGAACTTTCCAAAACTGGTGACGTCTTCGAGGCCCACGCCGGTTTGCAGGGGGTAAATATCGATGCCCACGCGACCCATCGTGAGCACGTCGAGATGCTCGGTAGGAGTGGGATTAGGCATCGTCATTCACTTCACTGATCGGGGTGCCCCCATCATACTTTGTATTAACAAATTCCTCTAGTCGCCTGAGACCGAAATCGTTGCTCCGGTGGCAGCAGATTCGGCAGCCGCGTTGGCCAACACGAGAGCCATGCGTCCATCCTCAAAAGTGGGGGTGTTGGACTCTTCGCCGCGAATTCTCTTGACGAACTCGTCGAGTTCGTTGCGATAGGAATCCATGTAGCGCTCGAGGAAGAAGTTTTGGTAGGGACCCTTCGCCTCCACGTGCGTGGAGGTGTAGTGAGTGACATTAGTGTCGGTCAGGTTCTCTACCCGCAACATTCCTTCCGAACCAAACGCTTCGAGGCGCTGATCAAACCCGTGGGCAGCGTGGCGAGAGTTACTGATGAGTACCAACTCGTCGTTGCTGCCGCGGAGAGTTACCGACGTGGCGTCATAGTCACCAAGGCCCTTGATGTCCTCGGAAAACTGGTTGAAGCCCTGAGCGCTGACGGAGACAATGTTCGGCACAAAATATCGAGCCATGTCGAAGTCGTGGATCGTCATATCCCGGAAGATTCCCCCGGAAACGGCCAGGTAGTCCGTCGAAGCCGGGGCTGGGTCGCGACTGGTGATGAGAAGTTGCTCCAGGTTTCCAATGTGACCGGCCTTCACTCGGGCGCGAAGGTCCGCGAAGTGCGGATCGAAGCGACGGTTGAATCCCAAGCCAATCGGGACGCTGGTCGAGTTTGCCTTGTCGCGCAGCTTGTCCACACGCTGGATGTCCAGATCAATGGGCTTCTCACACAGTGCGGGAATGCCCGCGTCAATGGCCTTCTCAATGAGGTCGATGTGGGTGGAGGTGGGCGAGGCGATGATGAGCATGTCGACATCACCAGCAGAGAACAGGTCATCAGGGTTGTCCGTGGCAGTTCCCCCGAAGCTCTCCGCGGTGTTCTTCGCACCCTCTGCAAACACGTCAGCAACCCGATGCAGAGTCGTCCCCGGGTGGCTCACCACGCTCATGGCATGAACTTGGCCGATACGGCCGGTGCCAATTAGTCCCACGCGAAGCGGCGCTGCCATGAGGTCTCCTCTGGATGTTTGTTCTGACAAAGTTGTGGCACCATCATGGCAGATTTTCCCGCTCTGCATACCCCCATGGAGCGCCCCCTCAGAGGGCGCCGGTAGCCTGTGGTGGTGAGGCTAACTTCGGCACGGTTGCGGCGATTAACCGCAGTGTTCTTGGGGTTTGCCCTCGCTCTCACCGCGTGTACCCTTCCCACGCCTGTCACGCCGACGCAACCCGAGGTCGTCGTGTTAGATCTCGAGCCAGCAGTGTCCCCAGAGCCCACGGAGCCTGAACCTGTACCGGAGCCCATCGATCCGCTGGAGCAGCGCATCGATGATGCCATCGAGGGAATGGACCTCCGTACCCAGCTTGCAGGGCTCATGGTGGTCACCGTGTCCGGGATGGACCCCGCAGTTCATCAGGAATTCCTCAACGAGGTTCCGGCAGCAGGATTCCTTCTGCTCGCCGGAAATCTTCAGGGCGATGTCTACACGATTCGGGATTTCATCAGCGCGCTGCACGAGTCCTCTGACTTCCCGCTCATTACCGCGGTGGATCAAGAGGGGAACCCGGTGGCTCGAATTCCTGGCGACCAATTCCCGGGAGCGAGAGTGCTCGGTGCTGGCGACGTGGCCGCCACCGCAGAGGCGTTCCTTGCCCGCCAGCAACTCGTCGATCGAGCTGGAGCCAACGTGAACTTTGGGGTTGTGGCGGATGTGAGCCTCGGGTCTGGTGCATATATCCACTCCCGCTCGTTCTCCACTGATCCCGCTATTGCCTCTGAGCATGTGGCTGTGGCGGCGAGCGCTGAGGTACCCGAGGTCGCCCAGACACTCAAGCACTTCCCGGGCCACGGTCTAGTCTTTGCGGACTCCCACCGGGTAGTGCCGAGCTCCGATATCAGCTTTGAACAGTGGAGATCCACTCACGCTCTGCCCTTCGAGGCCGGAATCGCTGCGGGCGCTGAACTCGTGATGACCGGCCACATTCGAGTTCCCTCGGTCAGTAAAGATCCAGCCTCCCTCTCCGATGATTGGGTGCGCATTCTGCGGGAGGATCTGGCGTTTGGCGGAGTCGTTATCACCGATGATCTCCGGATGCTTCGAAACTCAGGCGAAGAGCAATATCGGGATCCCGCAGCGCTTGCTGTGGCCGCACTGGTCTCCGGGCACGACTTGATCATGTTGGCGGTGGACCCAGCCGAAGACCCCACCTACGAGACCTACACGCTCATGCTGGATGCCATGGAGCAAGCAGTTGCAGAAGGTGTGGTCTCCGAAGAACAAGTGGAGGCATCGCTGCGTCGAGTGCTCACGTTGCGCAGTG
>CAYGLJ010000046.1:0-3691 GCA_964350865.1 uncultured Microbacteriaceae bacterium | reverse complement strand
AACTCGAGCGCCACTGCACCCGCCAGAATCCCTCCGAGAGTGGAGATAATCATCAACACCACTCCGGCGATGACAGAGGCAGCGAGCTTGGCCAGGAACACAGTCCCCCGCCGGGGAGCAGCGACGTAGGTGGCGACTGCTGTTCCGTGTCGGAATTCCCCGGCCACAATGAGAACACCGACGAGTACCGCAAAAATGTAGCCAGAAATCGCATTCGCGTAGACCGAGTCAACGACGCCCTCCTCGGCCAGCGTCCCAAATCCCAATCCATCTTCGCTCTGGTCAAGAATCACCGGGGTCGATCCCGTACCGAGCGCAGCAAAGGCGACAGCAGCAATCAATAACCCCCACATAGCTCGTTGGTAAGTGATTTTTCTCAGCTCAGCTGCGAGCAATCTCATGACGAAACCTCGCTGGTGAGTCTCAAGAACGCTTCTTCGAGCGTTTGGCCTTCGGTGATGTCGTCCAATGTTCCCGACGCCACCAGCACGCCTCGATTGATGATGATGACGTCATCCACCACGTTCTGCAGCTCCGCCAACTGGTGGGACGACACGAGAACGGTTTTCCCTGCCTTCGCTTGCTCGCCGATGAAGGTGCGAAGCCAGGCAATTCCTGCGGGATCAAGCCCATTTGCAGGCTCATCGAGAATCAAGACTTCAGGGTCACCCAGGAGTGCTGCAGCGAGTGAAAGTCGCTGCTTCATACCGAGCGAATAGCCCTTGACTCGTTTGTTTCTCGCATCACTGAGCTCCACTTGGGCAAGTACTTCGTCAACTCGGGAGCCCGGTAGTCCGGCCATGGAAGCCAACACTCGGAGGTTCTGATACCCCGTCAGGCCCGGGTGGAAGCCTCTCGAGTCCAACACTGCACCGACGTGGAGCAGGGGGTTCTTCAGTTGCGGGTAGCGCTTGCCGAGAATTCTGGTGCGACCTTTGGTCGGTCGAGAAAGGCCGACCAAACACCGCAAAGCGGTGGATTTTCCAGCCCCATTGGGCCCGAGGAATCCTGTCACCCGACCTGGATGAACATCCGCCGTCAGATTATCTACGGCGTGAGACTTTCCATACGACTTGGTAAGACCCCGGAACGCAATCGCAACCATGTGTCAGTTTCTCCTCACCTGACACCGAGCCTATTCCTTTCGGCGCCGTCTGATTCTGCGTACCACGATACCCAGGAGAATGACGAGACCCAGCAGACCCAGCCATGGCACCGCAATACCCGCCCACACAATTGCTCCGGCAAAGAACGCGAGGATGCTCTCCCATCCGCGGATAATCCCGTCAAGGAATCCGTCGGGATCGGCCGGTGTGGCGTTCTCCGGAGTAATCAGGGAGATGCTGAGCGTGGCAAAAATGGTCTGGTCGCTCAGGTAATCGCGTTGCGACTGCAACGAGTCCAGTTCAGCTTGCCGCTCAGACAGTGCCGACTCCACCGAAATCAGGTCAGAGGTAGTCGCTGCCTCCGCGAGCAGTTCATTGAGGCGAGTAATCGCCGCTTCGAGGACCTGGATCCTTGCATCAAGGTCAACTTTCTGAAGCGACACATCGACCGTGTTGAGCGACACCTCTTGGACATCACCGAGTTCCTGCAGGCTCGCTACCGTCGCGTCGAGTACTTCATACGGAATGCGAGCCTCGAGGTAGGAACTCGGTTGCCCGTAGTCCACGGGGGTGTAATCGGAGCGAGACGCAATGCGTCCACCGGCCGCTTCCACTACCTCGGTTATCTGATCCGCGGTATCCGCAGGAGAGTCAACGGAGAGTGAGAGGTAGCCGGTTCGAATGATGTCGGGCTCGACGGAGCTGCTCATGTCAGAGCGCGCCTGCACATCCATTTCTACAGCCAGGTCCTCGGAGTAGGCGATGTCAGGGGAGCCCATGCTGACGCTGGATTCTTCCCACGAATCTGTGCTGGTCGCGCACCCGGCGAGGGTCAGAACAGAGGAGAGAGCAAGGGCAGCGAGCGTGCGAGTAAAGGTCATGGCATCACCATAGAGCCGGACCTGGTTACAGCATGGTTACAGTCGATAACGAATTGCTATGTGACCCGCGCGAGGGGAGACGGGTGATACTAGGAGCATGGGTTTTCGTGAGTTTCTCTTTGGCACTGGAGCCCCCAAGCTGTATGTAGCAGTCGACGAGGGCGAAGGCCATCCGGTCATTCTTCTCCACGGCATCGCATCCTCCTCAGCGACCTTCGACATGCTTGTCCCGTTGTTGCGGGATAACCATCGGGTGGTCTCCATTGATCTCTTGGGCTTTGGAAAGTCACCTGCCCCCACCACCGCGACCTACACCTTGGAAGAGCACGTGGCCGCTGTGGAGAGAACTATTCGGACACTCAGAATCAGTGGCCGAGCCACCCTCGTGGGTCACTCCTTAGGCTCGCTGATTGCGGCCCGCTATGCAGCTGAGAACCCCTCGATGCTCTCCCACCTCATTCTTGCCTCGCCCCCGATTTACTTGCCCGGCAATACTGTTTTGGACCCCTTGGAGCGATTCCAAATGGAGGCGTATCGCAAGCTCCAGAGCTACATGCGCACCAATCGGACCTTTACCGAAGCTGCCGCCAGAGCGGCCTCGTTGTTGGTGCCGATGAAGGGTGGCCTTGAGGTCACCGAGAAGAACTGGCGAGCAATCAGTTTGTCTCTGGAGAACTGCGTCGAGCAGCAAACGGCGATGACTGACTTAGCGCAGGTCAAAATTCCGGTCGATGCGATTTGGGGAACGAGGGATCCCTTCATGGCGCCGGCAGGGTTGCGCATCATCGAGCGGATGCGCGGTGTTGCTTCCACCAAGGTGGAAGGGGCGGACCACGTGATCCGGACGAAGTTTGCGGAGGAGCTTGCGAGACTGGTCAACAACCCAAGCCCGCCCACGACGCCTATTCGTGTGGTGAAGGAGCGCGGCTAGGCCAGGTAGGACAGAATCGCGTCCAGTGTCTCCCTGGGCTTATCGCGGTGGACGCTGTGCCCAGCTCCTTCGATGATCCGATACGTCATGTGAGGATTGGTCTCCACCATGCGCGCCGCGTAGTCGTTGCAGAACATGGAGCCCTCGGAGGGGTCGGCCCCGACGACAAGCGCGGGAATAGCGAGCGAGGTGGCCTCCTGGGTCACGTTCCAGGGGTCATTGTCAAACACCGCGTGCTCGAGAGCAAACAAACTTGCCTGCTTGTGTGCCTGGACCTTGAGTTCAACATCCAGGGGGTGCCAGTGCGGGTTCGCCTGGCGAATATCCTCGACCCCCTGGTGCAGGTGACCTTGGCGCTGGTTCTCCAACACCTGATTCTTGGTCGCCTCGCCCAGTTCAAGAGCGGGATCTAGAAGGATCAGCCTGGTGGTCCAGCTGGGTGAACGGTGGGCGGCCATGACGGCGCTCGCGGCGCCAATGGAGTGACCTATCACCACATCCCAGCTCCCACCGCCCTCGGGCGAGGTGGAGGCTAAGTCTTCCGCAAAGTCATCGATCCGATAGCGGGTAGCCCTGGGGGCGAGTCCGTGACCGCGAAGGTCAACCGCGGTGGCAGACCACCCTGCTTCCGCAAGCGCTTCGGACACCTGCCAGGTCGTGGCAGCGGAAGACCCGAGCCCATGCACGACGAGGGCTTTGCGGGTTGCGTCTTCTTGTCCCCAGTGAAGGCGGGGGAGGGCGAGAGCGACCATGGCCCACAGTCTAAAGGGGCG
>CAYGLJ010000045.1:5529-7235 GCA_964350865.1 uncultured Microbacteriaceae bacterium | reverse complement strand
CCCGGTGCCAGGTAACGCCCTGTGGGACGAGCGACACTGTCCGAACCGTTGAGGAAATAGTTCGGGTCGGTATTGTAGGCGCCTTCGATCTCGACCTCGACTGTTTCCCTTGGCGCAGAAGCACTCACGGCACCCGGGAAGACCCTCGATTCTTGAAAAGCAATGGGCCCGGTAATTTGAGCGCTCAAGTCATCGAGTATCCATTGCTTGAGCTCAAACTGAAGCAAGTCCCGCGGGGCAAGATCAAGTAGCGAGGTGGTCTTGGCTATCGAGAATAGCGGGGGATTGATTCTCTCGGTGTCCTTGATGAAAGCTATAACTTCGTCGCCAATTCCCTCCCAATCGTTTTCGAAATTTGCCGAAAAATCAGCGACTAATTCCTGCTCGCGAGAGAGGGTGTTGTTCCCCTCAATAAGCTCGGTCAAGATACGTCTCAGTGCAACAGAATCCTGGTCACGAGCGCCAACGCTGAGGTTGAATTGGGCAATGTCCATCTTCAACCACGGGAAATTGTCGATGAAGTAGTTGTCCGGATGTCCCCCCAGCCACAGCTCAAAATCGGGGCCTGCGAAGTAATTCTTGATGTCAGCGAAGTTGGCTCTATCACCCTCTACCAGGCGGACATTCGTCCTCAACCCATTGAGATTAATCTCTACGCGAGGCGAATCCAACCCGAAGCGAAAACGCAGAGATAGCGAATTCCACCCAGAGTCGTCAAGCTGGCCGTTGAACCGTTGATACCCTTCCGGCGCGCTGTCAAAATCGAACTCTTCTCCTTCGACTTCCTCCAGTTGCGCACCAGAGGACGTCCAGAACGTCAACTTTTCATTTTCGGCGGGATTATTTCGACACACCATCACGGTGAAACCCAGGTTGTTGCGATACGCGCCAGTTGTCGTCACCAGCGTTCGACAACCGTCATCGTCAACAGGTTCACCTGCCAATGCTGCGACCCGAAAATCTAAGGAAAATTTGTACTCATCCGCACAGCCCAGGGGATTGCCCCCATTGGGGCTGTATTTCAGCAGATCCTCTGGTTCAGAGAGAGACACGTAGGTGCGTGGCCCCTCGGAGTCGAGGATCACATCGTCGATGTTTGCGAGGCTGTAAACGTCTTCTCGATCGAGTCCCGGGTCCTCCTCCCACAGGTCCCAATCACGTGTTTGGAAATACTCGAACTGTTGTCCGAATGAATTTGAGTCGAAGCTCTCCTCATACAGACCCTCAGAATCTGCCGCACACGGTGTTGTCCCTGAATAAACGACGGAATCATTTGCACCATCCTCTGGCTCGGAAATCCCCGCATTTAGATCGCTCGCATCGCTGCACGCGCCGAGAGCGAGAAGTCCGACCAGTGAGAACGCGATTGACGACCGTGCCGACCGGCCTGAAGCAAAAGTCATGTAATAAGCCTCGTGTGCAAGCAGACAGCGGCAGATACGGAGATCTCACCAATGAGCTCAGCCACAGTCTCTTCCTCGAGAGTTCTGATCCAAAGTCGAGAAGTCATATCTATATGTTAACTCAAATAAACATTTTTGATACACGCATCCAGTCATTGTTCGCAAGGGGACCACTTGCCGAGGTGTGAGGCAACGGGCTGGCTCGCCCAGAGCCATCTGGCAACTCACAGCTAGGGGCCGCGATGCTAATTCGGGAGAGGACCGCGTGAGTTGGCGGGTGTGGAAAGAACTACGGATCAGAAG
>CAYGLJ010000045.1:0-5429 GCA_964350865.1 uncultured Microbacteriaceae bacterium | reverse complement strand
GGTTGGGGGTTCGAATCCCTCCGGGCGTGCCACAGCATGTTCCGATGAACGAGCACCAGGCCCAGTTTCGAAACATACGGGTTTCTCACAGCACTATCGGGCGCCCAACACTGTTAGCGTGAGAAAGTCCGGATTTTCTCCGGGCCACAAAAAGGGAGAAGCCATGACTGAAAAAGACCTCGTTGAGCTCTGGAACGACAAGAGACGCCAGATTATTTCCGCCCAAATGCCCTCCGTTATCGCTCTGGCCGTGATTACTGTCATGGCAATGATGGGCTATTTCGATGGTCCCTACACCTTCGCTCACGCCTTTGCATCTCTGTTCCTGGTGACCGTGGGGTCGCTCAGTGTTTTGAACCAGTTCGCTGTCATCCGCGAAGCACAGTCGGTTGTTAAAGACTTGCAGGCCATCGGTAACCTCAGCGGTGTGGCACAAAACATCGCCTCGAGTGGTTCATACCTCATCTATACGCGTGTGCTGATGGCCGTCTTCAGCCTGGCGCTGCTGCTGAGCCTGGTGCTCCTCATCCTCTAGGGAGCGTGAGCAAGGAGAAGGGAGCGCGTGTATGGCAAAGAAGTCATGGATTCAGCTCGTGAATGAGTGGCACCTATGGCCGGGACTGATTGTCACGGCGACGGCAATCCTTGCTGTGGGCTTTTTCTTGCTCATGGGTCTGGTCGCCTAAGTCGGGTCAATTGCGCAACCTGTGCTCGTCGCGGTGCACACGAGACTCCCGGTGTAGGTTGAGTCGCGGTGGAGTTTTGTCCTCTGTGACCACTTGCACCAGAGAAAGGTAGATGTTGTGACGTCCCCTCGAAGGCGATGGATCGGGCTGCTCTTTATCTCCCTCTCCATCTCGCTCGTCATTATCGACGGAACAATCGTGAACACGATTTTCCCTGAAATCATCAATGAACTAAATCTCACCTCAACGGAGGTGCAGTGGGTGCAAGAGTCCTACGTGCTGGTCTTCGCCTCAACGCTTCTGATTTGGGGTTCATTGGCCGACCGGCTGGGGCGTCGTTTGCTGCTCTTGGTGGGCATCGTGATTTTTGTGCTCGCGTCTGTCTGGGCAGGGTCAGCTGACTCGGCTTCGAGTCTTATTCTCGCCAGAGTGGTGCAGGGCTTCGGGGGTGCCATGGTTCTCCCCACAACGCTTTCGCTCGTCAACGCAACGTTCCGAGGGCGTGAGCGAGGGATCGCTTTCGCCGTGTGGGGCTCCACTATCGGAGGGATGGTCGCGGTTGGGCCGGTCTTGGGTGGCTGGCTCGCCACCGACTTCACCTGGCGCTGGGCGTTTCTCATCAACGTTCCCCTCGGGGCAATCATCATCATCGGTCTTCTCGCAACCGTGATGGAATCGAAGGCCCCCGGCGCAAAGAAGGCACTCGATTGGGTGGGAGCAATCCTCTCTGTGCTCCTATTCGGCCCGCTGGTCTTCGGGCTGATCGAGGGACGAGTGTATGGCTGGTGGACGACCAACGGGAACACGTTTGAAGTGGGATCGCTGAGTTGGCCGGACGGTGGCATCTCGGTCATTCCGGTCGCTCTGGTGGCTGCGTTGGTATTCGGAGTTTTGTTTGTTCTGTGGGAGAACCGTCGTGTGAAAGCGAACCAGGGAGTGTTGCTTGATTTGAACCTCTTCCGCATCGAATCATTTCGAAACGGTTCGATCGCAGCGCTCATCATCTCGATGGGTGAGTTTGGACTCCTCTTCGCAATCCCGCTGTGGCTACAAAACGTCGTGGGCATGACCCCGATTGGCGCGGGCCTCGTGTTGCTTTTCCTTGCTGGTGGCGCGTTTATGGCCTCCGGCGTGGGAGGTGCTCTGTCTGGCAAGCTTCCTCCGGCTCGAGCTGTTCAGCTCGGAGTTGTGCTCGAAATCGTGGGAGTTGTGGGCTTTGGAATCTTTGCCTCGACTGCCACGGGGTGGACGTCAATCGCCTTCTTCCTCTTTGTCTATGGTGTTGGAGTCGGCCTGGCTACCGCGCAACTCACCGGCGTCATCATGGTCGACATTCCCATGGCGGAAACTGGACAGGCCTCGGGGTCACAGTCCACCGTTCGCCAAGTGGGCTCGGCACTGGGCATCGCGGTCATCGGGACCATGCTGTTTACGGGAACCGAGGTCTCTCTCACTGATCGCCTCGACGAACTAGGAATAGCCCCATCCCAGCAAAGCCAGGTGGTGGAGGCTGTCGTCAACTCGGCAGGAGGCGCCATTCCCGCGCTGAGCCAGACACTCGAGATGGCCAACATCCCTGCAGATGTGGCGCAGACTATTCAGTTCGAAAGCGGCGAGGCCTTCACCGACGGTGCTCGTTTCGCCTCCTACGCCGCAGGAGCTTTTCTGCTGATGGGCCTTCTCTCGAGCCTCCGGCTGGGACGCTCGGCCTCTCGCGTAGACGCGGATGTCGCACCGGGCGAGGTCACTGAGCCCTAAGGCGAGGCTTGTTTTTAGATCCATCCTGAGCGGGGTAATCCACCCTCGCTCGAGGACCAACTATTCGACGTGAGCAGTGGTCTCTCGCCGAGTAATGCAGCGCCATTAACTGCGCCCCTGTGCGGGATTACCCTCCGAGATCCATATCGCGAGTAATCACGTGGACTTCGAGTGCAGCTTCTTGTGCGCTAGTGAAATCCCCTGCATCAAATGTGTCTTGCAGGTGCAGTGCTGTCTGTCGAGCCTCACGAATGTTGAGCTCTAGTGACCTGGTCTCCGTTTCCTCAGAGACCTTCTCCACCAGAGCGGTCGCCCACGAGCGGTTCAACGCAGTTGCTCTGCCAGTCGTCAATCGCTCCATTTGTGAAGTGATCAACAAAGCATCATCGGCCACTGTGCTGAGTTCTCCTGACTCCAGATCAGCATTGAGTTTTCGAATGTTTTGCCATGCAGTGTCATAAGTCCACTCACGACCGTCGTCGTTGACCTGCTGGTAAATCTCTCTCGGCACTAACGGCTCAGACGACTGACATCCGGAGGCCAAGAGAACAAAAGCGACCATCGAAATGGCGCTTATCCAGGCCGGCCAGCAGATTCTTCTCACGATGATCGAGGCTAACAGCGAGCCTTAGCCCGCCACCTCCAGGCGCTGCTCGGTGAGGAGTGCCGCATAGAGGCCCTTCTTACTGACAAGTTCGCGGTGGGTACCCGACTCCACGATACGACCGCCCGAGACGACCATAATTCGATCGGCGTTCACCACAGTCGAAAGGCGGTGAGCAATAGCAATAGTCGTTCTGTTGGCCGATGCTGAGTCGAGAGCCGCTTGGACCAACCGCTCGGACTGGGTGTCGAGGGAGCTGGTGGCTTCATCGAGGATGAGAACCTTGGGGTCTTTGAGGAGGACTCGGGCGATTGCGATGCGTTGCTTCTCTCCACCACTGAGACGATAACCCCTCTCGCCGACCACTGTGTCGTAACCATCGGGGAACGACAGGATGGTGTCGTGGATGTTAGCCATGCGAGCTGCATCCTCAATCTCTTGAGGGCTAGCGTCATGCTTCGCATAGGCGATGTTTTCAGCAATGGTGTCGTTGAACAGGAATGTCTCCTGGCTCAAAATGCCAATGTTGTTAATGAGGTCGTCTTGGTCACACTCGCGGACATCCACCCCGGCAAACTTCACACTTCCTGAGTTGACGTCGAAGAACCGGGGGACCAGGGAGGTAATCGTCGTTTTCCCCGCTCCCGAGGGGCCCACGAGAGCGACATATTCTCCTGGTTCGATCCGGAAGCTCAGATCGGTAAGACCTGCAGCTTCGCTGTCGTCTTCTCTCTCGTCGTAGCGGAACGACACATTCTCAAATTCCACTCGTCCGAGCTCTGAAGCCGGGAGAGCCGTCGGGGACTGCGGACTCGTTATTGCAGGGGTGAGATCGAGGTACTCGAAGATTCGCGCAAAGAGTGCCCGGGAGGTCTGAATTTCGAGCCCAATTTGCAGAAGGTTCATCATCGGAAACATCAGCCTGGACTGAGCTGTCGTGAAAGCCACCAGAGTTCCGACCGTGAGGGGACTACCCCCGAGAAGTAAAACTCCAGCCACCAGGTAAATCACGGCGGGGATCGCCGACATAAACAACTGAATGAGCGCGAAGAAAGCCTGACCCGACATCGACAATTTCACCTGCAGGCCAATTTGTGTCTGGTTCTCTCGCTCATAGCGCTCCACTTCGCTGCGCTGGCGACCGAAGCTCTTCGAGAGCAAGATGCCACTCACTCCCAGCGCCTCCTGGGTCATCGCGGACATTTCGCTGAGCGAGTTCTGAGTTGCTGCGGCAATGCGGGCACGAACCCGACCTATTCGCTTCTGTAAGAGGATCATCACAGGGAGCAAAATCACGGCGACGAGGGTGAGTTCCCAGCTGAGAATCAGCATCGCTACCAGGGAGGCGAGGACGGTGACGGTGCTTCCCAACAGATTTGCGATGACTTCCTTGAGGACGCTGGCCACTCCACCCACATCATTTTGAAGTCTCGACTGGATGGCCCCGGTCTTGGCTTTGGTGAAAAACCCTAGGTGCATCGACTGCAGGTGCTCGAACATCCGCACGCGGAGAGAGCCCATCACCCGATTTCCAATCTGGGCCGTGAGGTAGTGCTGCCAAACACTGAGCGCTCCAATGACAGCCCAGAGCGACACCATGATGAGCACCAATGTGGTCAAGATGGGGATGTTGGGAACACCGCTCTCAGGAAAGAGGCCTTCGTTAAAGGCCTCTTGGATGAGAAGCGGAGGAATGACGGACAGCGCAGCTCCGGTTACGACCAAACCAATGGTCAGAGTAAGCGGTCGGCGGTGGGGTTCGAACAGGCGGAGAATTCTCGGCATCAACCCATCGATGGACGGGGCGTTCTCTATTGCCTCGCGTTTGCTCTCTTCGGTTTGGCTGTAGCGGCCAAGTGGCCCGTGGGCCGGAACTGAGGTCATGACATCGTTTTCTTGTGTGGAGGTGAAAGCACTAAGGAATAGAACACCACAGTAGGTCAGGACATTCCTGAAACACGAGGCGACGTGTACGTGGGTACTGTGGTTTCATGTCGTGGTTCTTGGTGATGGCCGCAATCGGTGCCTATATGGCTGATGGTGGTTTCCGGAAGTCTGAGGCCAAACCCTTCATCTATCTGCTGGCTCGTGCCCGGTTTTTCTGGAAAGAGCGTGCCCATACGATGCTCGGCATCTCTGGCCTGGTCATCACCGTTCTAGGAATTGTTTTCCACTTCACTCTGCGGTGATGGTTTTTCAGGAAATCTCTACCAGCCCAGCGCCACTGGCAAAGCAAAAGCCATCAGTCCTACGGTGATGACCAGGGCGAGTATCGACAGCACCAGCGACACCCGCGGCATCACAGTGGGAGGCTGTGCCTCGGCTTTTTCGAGCGCGATCAACTTTCTGGAAAAGACGATGCCCATGATGGCCAGCGCAAT
>CAYGLJ010000044.1:0-7319 GCA_964350865.1 uncultured Microbacteriaceae bacterium | reverse complement strand
ACTTTCTTCCCATAGCGCTGATATTTCGTCTCAATTGCATCCAAGGACACCACGGTTGAGGCGTCCCATATGTGTGATTGGGACAGGTCGATGACGACATGGTCGGGGTCTCGGGAATATTCAAACTGAGTAGTGAGGTCGTTACTAGAAGCGAAGAAGAGCTCACCCACCACGGTGTAGCGGACGCTCGGCGCACCTCCCATGTCCTTTTCTTCACGAGTCACGCTGGTGAAGTGGGCAACACGGCGGGCAAACATCACCATGGCCACGAGAACCCCCACTCCTACACCGATGGCGAGGTTGTGCGTCCACACAGTAATTGCCACTGTCGTCAGCATGACGAACATTTCGCTCTTGGGCAGGGTGCGGATAGTCGAAGGGGCAATGCTGTGCCAGTCAAACGTGGCTACTGAGACCACAATCATGACGGCGACAAGGGCGGCCATCGGGATGATGGCCACGATGTCGCCAAGAGACACCACAAGAATGAGCAAGAAGACACCGGCTAAAAAGGTAGAGATGCGTGTCCTAGCGCCTGAGGCCTTGACGTTAATCATGGTCTGGCCGATCATGGCGCAACCACCCATGCCTCCAAAAAGCCCCGACAAGATGTTTGCGCCGCCTTGGCCGAAAGCTTCTCGCGTTTTCCGGGAGTGGGTGTCGGTGATGTCATCCACTAGCTTCGCTGTCAGGAGTGACTCTAAGAGCCCTACAACTGCCATCGCCAGAGCGAAAGGGGCAATGATCTGAAGCGTCTCCCAAGTAAAGGGAACATCAGGGAAGAAGAAGATGGGGAAAGATCCCGGAAGCTCTCCCTGGTCCCCGACAGTGGGGACTGTGAGCCCCCAGACCGCAGCGGCTGCAGTGACAAGAACTATGGAGACCAGAGGAGCGGGAATGACCTTGGTGAAGCGCGGCATCACATACATAATGACCAAGCCGGCACCCACCAGGGGATAGACCATCCACGGGACACCAACGAGTTGTGGCAACTGCGAGGTAAAGATCAGAATCGCGAGAGCGTTCACAAACCCGACCATGACCGAGCGCGGAATGAAGCGCATGAGCTTGGCCACGCCCAGTAGGGCCATCAGCACCTGGAAAATCCCGCCGAGGATGACTGTGGCAAGAAAGTAATCAAGCCCATATTCACGGGCTACTGGCGCGATTACCAAGGCGACAGCGCCTGTCGCTGCGGTAATCATTGCGGGTCGACCACCGAGGAAAGCGATGGACACTGCCATCACGAACGAGGAAAAAAGGCCCACGCGAGGGTCAACCCCGGCGATGATCGAAAACGCAATAGCTTCCGGAATGAGCGCGAGCGCTACAACGAGACCAGCAAGAACTTCGCGGGTCAAAAGGCGAGGCGATCGGAGAGCCTGCCACACCGTGGGTTCAATGCGGTAGCGGTCAGCGGGCTCGGGAATGGGCGTAACAACAGTCATAGGACACCTGTCTTGTGAGGGAAGTAAGGAACTGAATTGCTGCTTCAGACAGGCACTCCACCGTGCCGCAGATGGCGAGAGAGATAAGGAACCACACCTCGCAGTAGTTTCCACCCTAGGGGACGGCCTTGGTTTAGGTACTCTCGAACACATGACACTGCAGACAAACCCAGAGATTCCTGCCGACATTCAGCGACTTGTGGAGGACTATTTCGACCTTATGCATCACCAAGACATGGAGGTCTTTGACCGGGTCTTCCACAAAGACTCTGTCCTCTATGGAGTCGTCGATGGTGAACTAAACATTCGGCCCTGCGCGATGTATCGGGATGCTGTCATGGCTCGCGAATCTCCCGCTGAATTGGGTAACCCTCGTCGCGATGTTGTCCTGGCTTTCGACCAGATTTCTCCGACCTTGGCGCTTCTCAAAATGCAGTTAGAGATGTTTGGTGGAGTCATGCAGGACTATCTCAACCTCTCCTACCTTGATGGCCAGTGGTGGGTAGTCGCGAAGATGTGGGAGAAAGTCGGAGAGTCCGCTCCCTAAAGGTTGATCGCTAGCAGAATCGCCAGCAGAAGGAAGACTCCCGCGACTGTGAACTCCATCGCAACTGCGACGCGAGGGCGAAGGAAAAAGTTGCGGGCTGCGCTGGCGGCATAGACCAGCGGGACTAGCCAGATGATGGTGACGACGAGGAACGCCACGCTCAACAGTGTGAGCTGGAGTACGGCACTTTCTGCTTGTCCCAAGAACTGTGGAAAGAAAGCCAAATAGAAGATAAGGACCTTCGGGTTTGTGACGTTGGTAATCAAGGACATCCGGAAGGGTTTGTCTGTGCCCTGAGGCACCGCCGAGGAGCTATCGACAGGGACGCGAAGTGTCCGCAGTCCCGCTCTGGCGCTGATGCCAGCCAGCACAAGGAGCACTGCAATTCCCAGGACATTCACCACCCCCAACGCGAAGGGAACCTGAGAGATAAGGAGCCCCATTCCTGAAATGAGCAGCAGAGACACCAGGGACAATCCCGCAAGGATGCCAGCCATCGCGGCAAATCCCGCTGAGGGCCCACCTCGAATGGCAAAGCGTAGGAGCAGAAAAGTGTCGGCACCGGGGGACAGGATGATGACCAAAGAAGACAGGATAAAGGGCAAGAGAACGCTGGTATCGATCACCGGCATCCTTTCTCTAGCAGGCACAGTCTAGGCCTGCAAATATGCGGGGACTGGCGATTCGAGGGGTTGCTTTTGGGGCGTCGCGCCATCGCTGCATTTCTCTACTACGCTGACCTGGTGCCTCGTAAAGCTCTGCTTCTTTTCCTTTCTGTGGGAACCATTTGGGGCACGCCATATTTCTTCATTGCAATCGCTATCGACCACTTCCAAACCCCGAGCATTGTTTTTCTCAGGGTCCTCTTGGGCGCCCTGATTTTGATGCCTATCGCGATTAGTCGCGGGATGATTCGTCCGACCTTGAAAGCGTGGCCCGCGGTTTTGGCCTTCGCTGTCCTCGAGATGGTGGGTCCTTGGTTCCTCATCACTGAGGCTGAACGCACCATCAGCTCAAGCCTGGCGGGTCTCTTGATCACCACTGTGCCCTTTATCGCTGCGTTCCTTGTAGGCCTTCTTGGAGACAAATCCGCCTGGCACCCGCTCACTGTATTGGGACTGGTCTTGGGCTTTGCGGGCGTGGTGTCTCTGGTAGGAATTGATGTTTTCTCGGGGGACTTGGTTCTCACCCCTGTTCTGATGATGTTGGCCGCAGCAGTGGGCTACGCCATCGCACCCATCATTGCCAATCGAATGCCCACGGAGGTCCCAACTTTGGGGGTCATTGCGGTATCGCTCACGATGGTGAGTGCGATTTATGCACCTTTCGCCGCGGTGAGCCTGCCAGAGGATATTGCGGGAGCTCCGAGCCTGGAGGCGTGGGCGTCGGTAATCATCTTGGGAGCGGTGTGCTCAGCATTAGCGTTCGTCATTTTCTTCGCTGTCATCCGAGAGATCGGTCCCGCCCGGGCAAGCTTGATTACCTATGTGAACCTTGCCGTTGCGGTGGTCTTGGGGGTTGTCTTCCTGGGAGAGCAGCTCACCACGGGTGTATTTGTCGGACTACCGCTTGTGGTAGCCGGAAGCTATTTGGCGAGCAGAAGACGGCAAGCTTTCGTGCGTCGAAAACTGCGGAAAGACCAAGAGATCCCCGAAACTCTCTAAGTTTTGGTCTCTGTCCTGTGCCTCTCGGTGATGGTGGCATACAAACCAATGGTTGCCAAGAGAATGAGAACCAACGCTGGAGCGAAGTCCCCGATAAACCAGGACATCGTGAATGGCTCGATTTCCCAACCGACATAGTCGAACTTGTAATCTCGGAGCTCCTCAAAAGAACCAATTCCGAAGGTGAATGCCATCACCGACACGACCGCCCCGAACACAATCGACAGAACGAAGTTGAGATTCCACGCACCACTAGCCCATGCCGTCCTCGGTTTGGGAGGGGCCGGTTTCTCGGCCTTGGCCAACCGTGCATATCGGGTTCCGAGGATGATTCCGGCGGCGATAATCACCTGAATGATGACCCAGACCCAGGCTTCGAGGGACGTCCCGGTGATGTCATAGACAACAAGACCAAAAATGACCGCAACAGCGGCAGCAATGATGGGAATCGCATACCCGAGGGCTAAAGCCTTTTGGCGCGCATCAAGGCCCTTGTCTTCCGCAGAACCGGCGTCGACCTTGTCTTTTCTCACAACAAACGCGAAAAGGAGGGTCGTGACAACGAGCGCTGTGGCTAACACAATTGGCAGATAGACGCCGAGAAGCCTCTCGGTGAGGTTTCCCTCGGCGGTAGCGCCGCCAAACGCCCCAAAGAAGTTTGCTAGCGCGAAGATTGCTCCCCCCGCGAGAGCGATAATCACACTGAGGTTTCCCAGTCGGTAGGCCGCAACACTTAGCCCATCGGGGGTGTCTTGGGTAGCTTTGTGTGCTGCGGAGAGCCTGAGTCCGTGGAGGGACGCAAGGGAGAAGGCAGTAATCCCAGCTAGGTAAAGAAAGGTCGAGGGCTTGACGATGGGCCCGTCGTTAAGCCACATTCCCCGAGCGTCATACTCCGGCTGAACGAAGAGGTTTGACCAGGCACCAAACATGAAAAACACCCAGCCGACGATCAAACCAACCAGAGGAGCGAGCACTGCACGATGCGGTGATTCCATGCCCTGAGTCTAGGACTGAGGGCGCCAGCCAAGCTCCCACGACAAGGCCTCTGCCGACTCCCCTACCAACGCGCCGAGCGCGTGGTATCTATCTTTCAGGCGATTCTTTCTCGCGCCCACGGCAATCGCACCGAGTACAACACCGTACGCGTTTCTCAAGGGTGCTGCCGCGTCGACGATGGTGGGCGTGAGCTCACCGTCAGAGATGGCGTATCCCCTACGCCGGGTTGTTTTGATGGTTCGCCTCAGTGCCTCGAAACTCCTGATTGTGCCGGGCTTTTCACGCAACCGTCGAAGACGAGGTGGCTCAATGGGACGCTCCGCTTGCAAAGCGTCCGGGACTTCGCGTGCTTCACCGTGCTCTTCCCACCACGCGGAGAGCTCTTCGTCGCTAAATGTTGCGAGAATTGCTCTGCCGGACGCCGTCTTCAGCGCGGGAATAGAGACCCCATCGAAGCTGTCGTCCCTCTCCGGATGTTGGGCAAGCTCCGTGTGTACCGTCATGATTGCTCCGCCACGCAACACTGTGAGGTGAGCGGATTCCTCTGCTCGCGCCATCAAGTCGAGCAGGGTGGGGCGCGCCAGCAGAGCCAAGTGGGCTTCTTGCGTTCTCATTGCTAGCGCATAGAGGTGGTGGCCGAGGGTATACCTCTTGGTTGTTCTGTCTCGGTTGAGCAAGCCAGATCGCAACAAGGTCTGGCACACCCGGGAGACCTGGCCTTTGTCCCGCTCGAGCAGATGAGCAATCTGTTGGACACCGTATCCACCCTCCTCCCACGCTCCGCGCGTTCCCAACAGCTCCAGAACTTGGAGGTCTCGCGCGAGTCCTGACGTGTGAGTGGGCATCTGACCAGGCTACGGCCAAGTTGATATATGGACAACTCGGTTAGCCATCGGTGACGGGCTTCCGTACGGTGGAAATATCGAAACTAGAGGAGGAATGCCGAACTAATGAAGAAATCGCTAAGAAATGTGATGGCCCTTGTGGGCGCTTCAGCACTATTCGCTGTCGCCGGATGTGCCGCTGACGGCGGAGGATCATCCGCTGGCTCCGGAACGCTCAGTGAATATGACCTGTCAGGAGTTGAGGTCAGTGTCGGGTCTAAGGACTTTGACGAACAACTGATTCTCGGTGAAATGATGGTCGCTGCTTTTGAGGAAGCAGGCGCAACTGTCGACAACAAAGTTGACTTGGGTGGTACGAATATCGCCCGCGCAGCACTGGAATCCGGTGATATTGACATCTATATGGAATACAACGGGACCGGATGGACCGTTCACTTGGGTCAGGAAGACCCCAGCTTTGACTCGGAAGAGTTGACTGCGGGAGTTCGTGAACTCGACCTGGAACAGAATGGAATTGTGTGGGTGGGTCGGTCCCCCTTCAATAACACCTACGGTTTTGCGTCTTCGCCTGAGGTGACCGACGCAAACGGAGGACCGTTCTCTCTCCAGACCATGATGGAGTACGTGCAGGACAACCCTGACGCCACCGTGTGTATGGAGTCCGAGTTCCCCTCGAGGCCTGATGGTTTGATCCTGACGGAGACTGCCACAGGAATTAAGTTGCCGGTCGACCAGCAGCTCATCCTCGACACCGGAATTATCTACACCGAGACAGCAGCCAACAACTGCGACTTCGGTGAGGTGTTCACGACAGATGGACGTATTCCCGCCCTGAACCTGACCCTTGTGGAGGATCCAGGCGTCAACATTCTGTACAACGTGTCGGGAACGATCCGTGAAGAGAAGTACAACGAAGCCCCTGAGGCGTTTGATGGCATCATCAACGACATCCTTGCTCCCCTCGATGAGGTGCGCATGGCAGGGCTCAATGCTCTTGTCTCTGCAGAGGGACAAGACCCGGCCGACGTCGCGAGGGCATACCTCGTCGAGGAAGGTCTCATCTCCGGCTAGATCGATGCGCAGTGACCGGGGGCTTAGCCCCCGGTCACTCGTCGGTCAGGAGGATTCGCGATGGATTTCTTGGAACGCTGGTGGACCTTTGTGTCCACACGAGGTGACCAAATACAGGTTGCCCTCGGAGAGCACACCGTCTATGTGGTGACCGTGCTCGGCCTCGCGAGCATCTTCTCGATCAGTCTGGGAATTGCGACTCGGAGAAATGTCCTGGCTCGGGAGCTATCCCTCGCCGTCACGTCGGTTTTTCTCACGCTGCCCTCTCTGGCGCTGTTCACCATATTTATTCCCCTGGTTGGGCTCGGATTTGCACCTTCGTTTATTGCGTTGTTTTTGTATTCATTGCTGCCCATTTTGCGCAATACGATCACCGGACTGGATGGGATTGACCAGAGCGTCCTGGAGTCAGCGAAAGGAATGGGTCTGACTCCACGGCAAGTTCTGGTTACCGTTCAGTTGCCACTAGCGTGGCCCGTCATCCTGGCTGGTATTCGGGTGTCATCCATGTTGATTGTCGGTATCGCTGCCATCGCGACATTGGTTGCTGGCGGTGGACTTGGCGACTTCATCAAGAGCGGTCTTGCCCGCCTACCACTACCTAACTCTCTCGAGTCGATTTGGACCGGAACCATCCTGTGTCTGTTGCTGGCTCTTGTCATTGATCTCATTTTGCAGGCGCTCAAGCGCGCCACCATATCGAAGGGAATCCGATGAGCGAGCCGCTTATTCGACTAGAGAACGTCAC
>CAYGLJ010000043.1:0-7367 GCA_964350865.1 uncultured Microbacteriaceae bacterium | reverse complement strand
GAGCTGACCCGTTGGAGAAACTCGCTGGCCGATTGGCGCACCCGATTCGTGGTGAGGGGCGCTCGGGGCCTGGAATTTACCCTCGAGACCTGAGCGGGGTCAAAATTCTCCGAGGCAAACACAGCAGCCCCATCGGCGAGGGAATAGAGCCTCTGCCTCTCCACCAAGAGCGATGATGCTCCCACAACACCCAGCACCATGACCAGCAACAAGACGGTGGCTCCCCCGAAGAGGGGCATCATGCTGCCACGCTCATTCACCGGGGAACCCCATATCGAGACACGATGCGGGTGGATTCTGCAGAAACCGTGACCGTTTCGGCCCCCAAAACTCCCGGAAGAACGCTACTCGTGAAGAGGGGAGCTTCCACCGACACCCGAATGGTCACCGCTGATCCTGGCGAGAGACAGGGCGATGGCTCGCAGAATCGCTCCAGACGGGCGTAGGAATCAACACCGTGGTTGCGAAGGGCAACCACGGCCGCCGTTTCAGCCCGTGAGCTAGCTTCCACAAGACCTGGTTGCTGGACGAACACCCGGGCAGCCTGATCCGAGGCGCCCTGCGCCGCCAGGGTTGCGCCCTGAATAGAGGCGAGACTCATCCCGAGAAACATCACGGGGATCAGAAGTGCGACACCAAAGACCAGGAATTCGAGAGAGGCGCGACCAGACTCACTATGGTCAGCGTGCATAGTCCAGCGGTGCATGAGCGCTCACCTCCATCACCCCGCCAACACTCCAGAAACCCACCGCGGGGAAAGGGGCGACGACTCTCACCTCGATCGTCGGGACACCCAACGCCGAGGACTGTGAGGCAGCTATCTGCCGGGAGTATTGGGGCGAGAGAGAGGACTCAATAAGGGCTTTGGTGTGAGCAACCGCATCCACGGCGGTGGCATCCATGACGCTCCCCATCCGGGCCCCCTCAGCGGCTGCCGAGGTCAGAACATGGCGGGCATAGCCGACCATCACGACCTGCAGAGCGCCAAGAACGAGGGCCACGAGGAGGGCGCTTACCAGCACAAACTCTGCTGGAGCATTCCCGCGCTCCATGAGAATCAGAAACCTGTCACCCGGGTGATGGCCTGTTCGAAAACTCCGGAGAGTGCTGGCCCCGCCGCTGACCAGATAACAACGACAAGTCCTGCGGTCATCAAGGTGATGAGAACCCAGCCAGGCACATCTCCTCGCTCAGAGTTAGGTGGGGACATGGTGTGGTGTGGGGTATGCGTGGTCATAGGGCGACGGTAGCGGGTGAGCAGGTGTGTCATCATTTTTTCTCCACAGGCTCTCTTTAGAGCCCAAATTCCAGGGCCTGAAGCCCCGGATAGACAGCGAAAATCACGGTGATCGGAAGAATCAACACAACCATCGGAACAAGCATCTGCACTTCTGCTTTTCCAGCTTTATCAACCAGTGACCGTGAGTAATCAGCGTGGGCATCAGACCCATGAGCATGAATGACCTCAGCCAACGGAGCACCTCGATCGAGCGCCTGCGCAAGATGTTCAACAAAAGCTGCGACGGGTGGACTCCCCATGCGCCTGGCGGACTCTCGAAGGGCAGAGCCCAGCATGGCTCCACTATCCACCTCTTCCATCACTCGCGCCCATTCCTGGCCCAACTCACCGCGGGCTCGCCTTGACACCCGAGACAGGGCTCTAGGAAGCGAGTCGCCCGCTGCGAGAGACAACCCCAAGAGCTCTAACAGGGTCGGGAACTCTTCCCGAATCCGCTCGGATCTCCTCGCCACCGCTCGAGAGAGTGCTGAGTCATGGAGACCAAGAGCGATCAACGCTCCCACCAAGACTCCACCGAGTAGCCCGGCACTCCAGGGGATGGCAGAGCCGGCCGACAGCACCAAGCCGCCCACAGCGCCTGTTACCCCGGACACAGTGACCACCGAGGCTCGTCGAACTCGGTAGTCTTCGAACTTCTCCATTCGGCCCGATCGCTCAAACAGCAGGCGTTGGGAATCTCTCCCGCCCAGCAACTTGTCTATCCTCTCCGCAGTGGCCCTCAGTGCAGGGGACAGGACAATTCCCGCCACCACCAGGGGATGACGCTCGGGTTCACCATGGATTTCTCGTGCAACGGCGGACACATCGAGAAGGTAGGGCGCAATCCTCTGGACCATCGTGGGCCTCGGCGCAGGGATAAGCAGTGCTACGAGCATCCACAAACCACACCCCAGCGCAATACCGATGAGGAGTGTTGCCGGCGTCATCCCAGCCACCGATGTTGAACGGGTAAGGAGCCAATCTTTTTCATCATGCCAAAGGCGATCACACTCACCACCGCCCCCACCAGAAGAATCCCCGCTCCCTCCGGGCTCTGGTAAGCGCTGAGGGTGGCCTCTCTGGTCCCAATCAATACCAACACGACCCACGGCGCCGACACCGCCAAGACTGATGCGGATCGAATCCACGATTGTTTCGCGTGAGCATCCTCACGAACCGCAATATCGATGCGGACACTCTTCTGGAGCTCCAGCAGAACGCTCGGGAGATTCACTCCCCCAACTTCATGAGCCATCCGGAGAACCTCCACGATTCGATCGGCGACCGGATCAGCAAGGCGTCGACCCAAGTCGGCCACTGCATCATCGGTTCCAAGCCCCTGGGCAATATCTCGATCAAAGAGACCCAGTGGCCCTGTGATGTCCCGCGGAAGAGTGTCCGGCAGGGCCAGCAGCGCTCCGGTCACATCATGACCGGAGCGAACCCCCGCACGAAGATGGTCAATCACACCGGGCCACGCTCGTCGAAGCCTCGTGGCTCTCTGAGCTTTCAGTCGTGTGAGGTAGGCGAAGCCCATAACGGGGACAACTAGTGCGGTAATCACCCCAAGGGTCGGGATAGGTATCAGGGCGACAACAAGCACGCCACCCACAGCTCCCCCGACGAGGCCGCCAGCAAGGACCACTCTGGCGTCAACGGTGTCGAGCCCCGCTTCTTCGAGCAGAGCGCTCAACCCAAAAACAGGCGACCGGGCGCGTTGCGTGGCAGACGCGGCGACAGGAAGAATCCGCCCCGGCTTGGGCTGACGAAGAGAGAACACGAAGTGGACGATTAACCACATCCCAATACCCAGAGACGCCCCGAGCATCAGGCTCAGCGGAGTCACTGGCCGCCTCGCATATCGATGAGGCTCTCGCCATCTCGATGGAAAACCGTTCTGGTCTCGATGACGCCCTGGACCACAGAACCCGTCGGGGCGAGAATGTCGATCACGCGCCTCACTCCGTCGGGCCCTCTCTGGAGGTGAACCACCACATCAATAGTCCCTGCCACGGTGGGCAACACGAAGGAGTGGTCGATGTTTCGCCCGGCCAATAACGGAAGCGTGCAGAGCTTCACCAAGGCATGCTGGGCGCTCTTAGCGTGGATGGAGCACATTCCTGGCAAGCCCGAGTTGAGGGCTATGAGCAGGTCGAGAGCCTCTGCCTCTCGGACTTCTCCCACGACCAGCCGATCGGGGCGCATGCGAAGTGCCTCCTTGACTAGTCTGCGAAGAGTTACCTCCCCCGTGCCCTCCAGGCTTTCCCCTCGGCACTGCATGCCCACATGGTCAGGTCGATGAAGCGCCAACTCAAAGGTTTCCTCGACCGTCACGATCCGCTCTGAGTGGGGGATGGCGTCCAAGAGAGCCATCAACATCGTTGTCTTGCCAGCCTGAGTGGCCCCAGAGACCAGCACGCTCTTTCCGGCGCCCACGGCTTCCCCAAGATACTCAGCCGCCTCGAGGCTCAGGACCCCCACCTCCACTAGGTCACCCAAACCCCGAAGTGACTGCGAGAACTTCCGAATATTGACCGACCAGTGGGCTTTGGTGATGTCGGGGATGACCACGTGTAATCGAGACCCATCCGGCAAGGAGGCATCCACAAAAGGGCTCGACACGTCAACGCGACGACCAGTCTGACGAAGCACGCGCTCGACAAAGCCCCGAATCTCCATTGCAGAGAGACTCATCGGCACTGCTCGTGAAACCCCACCCTCGGCGACGAAAACTTGGTCAGGTCCGTTAATCCAGACCTCCTCAAGCGAGGAGTCAAGGACAAGGTCATCAAGGGTGGGGGCCGTCTCGCCCAACACAGTCAGCATGAGACCACTGTGGCGTGATGGCCACAGTGGTGGGGAAAGTTATCCCCAGCTAGATGCCGAGCACCAGTCCGGCAACAAGGAAATAGATCACAAGACCCGTCGCATCAACCAGGGTTGTCACCAACGGGGCAGAGATAACGGCAGGGTCAATGTTGAGAGCGCGCGCCATCAAAGGCATCAAGGAGCCCACTGTGGCTGCCCAAATACAGACGAGGATGACGGAGATTCCCACGACAAGTCCGACAGGTATTCCCGCCACAATCCAGCCGGCCGCGAACGCCAGAGATCCAAGCACCAATCCGAGCAGCAACCCCACACGAGATTCACGCCACGCAACTCGCAATGCATCGGAGGGTCTCACCTCACCCACTGCGAGTGCTCGCACGGCACTCGTGGCGGCCTGAGCCCCCACATTTCCTCCGGTCCCCACCAACAAAGGAATGAAGAGTGCCAAAGCAGTCACAGCTTCGAGTGACGTCTCAAACAACTGCAGGACCGAGACCGTCAAGGTGGCAGCGACAATCAGAATCAACAGCCAGACAACCCGCAACCCCGCAAGTCGAACCGGACTGGCGGAGAGATAGTGACCCGAGGAGGGCAAGGTCGCGGCCTGCCTCGCAACGTCCTCGGTGTCGGCCTCCTCGATGAGCTCCAAAGCATCATCCACGGTCAGGACACCCAGCACTCGGTTTTCTGAATCCACGACAACCAAACCAAGGCGGTTGGTTTCTTGAACCAAGCGCGCGGCCCACTCCGCATCATCAGTGACTGCGAGCGTGGGAGCGTTCTCATCGGCGAGATCGCCGGCGGTGAGCTCCTCATCAGCCATCACCACTTGGCTCAACTCCATCACGCCGACAAGCTTCCGGGAGCGATCCACAACAGCCAAGATGTCAATCGTTTCGGCATCTTGGCCTTTTCGCTTGATCACTCTCACGATCTCCGGAACAGGCGTGGATTCCGGGATGGTGACCACCTCAGGGCTCATCACACGACCAACCGAGTCCTCGGGGTAGCCCAGCAATGAGGCCGTCATGGCACGTTCTTTGGGGCTCAGTCCTTGGAGAACGCGGTGCGCGAAAGTCGCTGGGGCCTCGCCGAGCATGCGAGCTCGATCGTCAGGATCCATGGATTCCAAGATTTCTCGGAAAGCCTGGTCCCGCATTCCATTGAGCAGCTCTTGCTGCTCCTGGACACCCAGCTCTTCAAAAACCTCGAGGGCTCGATCGCGGTTCAGCAGCCGCCAGACCAGAGCTGATTGGACCGAATCCAGTCGCGTGAATTCTTCGGCAATGTCGTGCGGGGCGCGCTCTTCCAGCCAGGTGGCAATGTTTCCCACATTGCCACTGGAGAGAGCGTCACGCAGATCCTGGTCCTCTGGTTCGTCCATTAGGACTCACTGTCAGATTCGCGAGACTCCATCGCCGTCACGGCCTGGGAGTGTTGCTGAGTGTCCACCACCACCCGATAGGACTGAGCAATGACCTGCTGCAGAGAGCGGTAGAGACGCTTGGGGCCTTTGGAGAAGGTGAAGATCAGCATTCCGGCAACCATGCCCACTCCGGCTCCAATGAAGAGACCTCCAACAATGGGGGTGATGACATCAGTGGGGCTAATGATGACGAACACCAATCCCGCGAGAACACCCAGCCATGAGCCACTCATCGCTGAGGACAGCGCGGCCCGGCCATAGCCAATCTTTCCGGTGACGCGCTCCACCAGCGTTACATCCGCCCCCACGATGGAGAGCGCTTGCGCCGGAACACCCTTGGTGACCAGGGAATTCACTAATGCTTGAGCTTCGGGATACCCAGGGAAGGTCGCGAGCGTTTCACCCTCGGGTATACGAAAAGCAGCGTCTGATCGACGCCCCCCGAAGCGATTGGTCTGGCTCACCCCACCATTCTCACACTCCCCTGGCTTAGGCTTGACATCAGCGCAGTCTGAGGGGGTTTCGTGGCGGTATCGATCGAAACCATCAACCAAGCTCTCTCCACCGTCATAGACCCCGAGCTTCGGGCTCCCATCACCGAGCTCGACATGGTGGAGAGCGTCGACGTCTCCGACACCGCTGTCACCGTCAGTGTTTTGCTGACGATTGTCGGCTGTCCAGCCGCCGCCGCTATTGAGCGCGATGTGAGAGCGGCACTGGAGTCAGCTTCTGAGGGCCTCACCGTCGAGCTCTCGATGGGGGTGATGAGTCCCGAGCGTCGGGAGGGTCTCATCACGAGACTCCGGTCCAAGACAAAAACTCATCGAGCGTTCACCCCCGACTCACTTACCCGGGTCATCGCGATCACCAGCGGCAAAGGTGGCGTGGGCAAGTCCTCCATCACCGTGAATCTCGCTGCTGCCGTATCGAAGCAGGGCTTTCGCGTGGGAATCATCGACGCCGACGTGTTTGGGTTTTCCATCCCCGGTCTTGTGGGCCTGCAAGGCTCCACCCCCACTCGCATTGATGACATGATCTTGCCCCCGGTCGCCTTCGACATGAAGGTTCTCTCGATTGGAATGTTCCTGGAAACGGACCAGGCAGTGGCGTGGCGAGGACCTCTGCTCCACAGAACTCTGGAGCAGTTCTTGACGGAGGCCTATTTCGGGGATCTTGATTTTCTGTTCCTCGATCTCCCACCCGGAACAGGAGATATCGCCATTTCAGTGGGCCAGCTACTTCCCCACGCGGAGATTGTGGTGGTCACGACTCCGCAGAAATCTGCGGCGGACGTCGCTTGGCGCTCCGGTGATGTCGCACGCCAGACCGGACAGAAGGTTCTCGGCGTTATCGAAAACATGTCTGCCACCACTCTTCCGGATGGGAGTGCCCTGGACGTTTTCGGTTCCGGAGGTGGTGACGAGACCGCCACCAGGCTCGGTGTTCCGTTGATGGGGAGTGTTCCACTCTCGCCGGAGCTTCGTGAGGCCGGAGACGCGGGAGTGCCCCTGGTTCTGAGTGATCCCGATTCACCCACAGCACTCGAGATTGCCCGCGTCTCGGAGGCGATTGTCCGAGGTGGAGAGTCCCTCGCGGGAAAGAAACTGCCCTTCGCCTAGGAGGCGTCAGGGTCAAAAGGCGCGGGGGTGCCCTGCTTAAGACGTTTGCGCTTTTGGTAGGCGGATTCCATTACCACGGGAGCGGCAATAGTCTCTGGCGCGGCGCCCGTGGTGGGGCTCTCCTGGAGAGCCTCCCGAATGATGCGCCGTGGGTCATATTGACGAGGGTCCAGCTTCTTCCAGTCCATGTCGTCAAAATCGGGGCCTAGTT
>CAYGLJ010000042.1:0-8631 GCA_964350865.1 uncultured Microbacteriaceae bacterium | reverse complement strand
CATAGAGGAGCACCGCAGTAATGGCACAGAAAAGAACCGGACTGGGCAGAGGTATCGGTGCGCTGATTCCGGGCGCCCCCACCACAGGGGAGCGTCCGGTCGACGTGTTTTTCCCCTCCAGCGCTGAGGGTGGTGACCTAGTCAGCATTCCGGGGGCAACGCTCGTGGCTGTCTCGCCGTCCAGCATTCGCCCTAACCCGAAGCAACCGAGAAAAGAATTCCATCAGGAGGAGCTCGATGAGCTCATTCACTCTGTGCGCGAATTTGGGGTACTCCAACCCATTGTGGTGAGACCTCTCGCGGAGGCTGAAGGATTAGTCGCCTACGAGCTGATCATGGGAGAGCGTCGTCTTCGCGCGGCGACCGCCGCAGGTTTGGACACTATCCCCGCCGTGGTGCGAGACACAGAGGACGACGCGATGTTGCGCGATGCCCTTCTGGAAAACCTGCACCGGGCTAACCTCAACGCGTTGGAGGAAGCTTCCGCCTATCAGCAATTGCTCTCTGACTTCGGGATTACCCAGGACGAGCTCGCGACGAAGCTCGGGAGGTCTCGACCTCAGGTCACCAACACGTTACGTTTACTGCGCCTTCCGGCCGATGTTCAGAAAAAGGTTGCTGCTGGGGTGTTGAGCGCTGGACACGCGCGAGCCCTATTGGCCATGCCTGATGCGGAGGGAATGTCGAAGCTTGCGAACAAGATCGTGCAGCAATCACTGACAGTTCGCCAAGCTGAAGAGGAAGCGGGTTTGGCAAAGGCGTCAAAGCCCGGCGGAAAGAAAGTTCGTGGTGGTCGCCGTAGTGAAGGTCTTGATGAGATTGCCGAGCGGATGGGCGACCGCCTCAACACCCGCGTCCACATCACGCTGTCGAAAACCAAGGGAACGCTCTCGATCGACTTTGCGACGGTAGCCGACCTTAACCGAATCCTTGGTGAGCTGGGAGAGCCTGGGTTTAAGCCCTAGCGAGGGCTGCCTCGACTAGCGCCCCATAGACGCCGCCCACGTCATAGCCGGCGGCATCGAGAGCGAGAGCTGTGCTGGAGGTTTCAGTGAGGCCTGGCATAGTGCTGGCCTCAAGGAACCACGGCGTGCCCTCGCCGTCGACCATAAAGTCGACTCGTGCGAGGTCGCGCAACCCCAGTGCAGTGAAGACGTCGAGCGCTAGCGAACTTAGAGAGTCGAGCGCGGCTGGCTCTAATCGAGGTGGGGTGTAGAACCTGGTGGCGCCAGCGGTATAGCGCGCTTCAAAGTCGTAGTGGCCTGACAGTGGCTCGATCTCGACAGCCGGGATTGCTCGGGGCCCATCCCCGGTGTCGATGATGGGCACACATACCTCCACGCCGACTATGCGTTGCTCAATAAGCGCAATGTCGGAGTAGGTGAAGGCGTGGACCATTGCTTTGCGAAGATCGTCACTGGAGTCAACCCACGACACCCCCTGGGCGGATCCACCTTGGGCAGGCTTGACGATGAGCGGGACACCGAGGCTGGTGGTGACAGTCTCGAGGACACTCTCAGCACCCAATTCCCTGAAGGCGTCTCTCGACAAGGTGATCGACGGTGGCGTGGCAACACCCGCCCGCTCCGCGAGGCTCTTCGCCACCGGTTTGTTCCAGGCAATGCGCGAAGCATCGGCGGTAGAACCCACGTAGGGAATGTCGAGCATTTCCAGGAGTGCGCGGAGTGCACCATCTTCGCCGGAGGCCCCGTGGAGGACTGGCCAGACGACTTCGGGGGTGTTCTCCCCGAGATAGTCAATCAACGACCCGTCGGGGTCCCGCATCTCGACATTGACGCCATGGGAGAGGAGACCGTCTGCCACTTTGCGTCCAGATTTGAGTGAAATATCGCGCTCGTGGGAAATCCCACCCGAAAGTATGAGAACGCCTGGCATCCCTGCCACGGCTAGACAACCTCGGGTGGTGGCGACTCGAGGTTCGCCGCCAGGGGAACCTCAGACGTGGCAGGTCCGAAAGTCTCGACAAGTTCTCGTTCCTCCGTGATCACTCGCGCCAGTCGTCGAATGCCTTCGGTGATGAAGTCTGGTTCGGGATAGCAGAAGGCGAGACGGAGGTGGCGCTGCCCTCCCCCATTGGCGAAGAACGCTGTGCCAGGAGTGTAGGCAACCAGTTCAGTAATGGCTCGCGGCAACATATCTTTAGAGTCGAGCCCTTCGGGAAGGGTCAGCCAGAGGTAAAAGCCACCTGCAGGATTTGTGTGGGCGATGTCGGGTAGGTAGGTCGCCAAGGCGTCAGCCATCGCGTCTCGGCGCTCCCGATACACACCACGGAAGGTGTCGATTTGACCCTTCCAGTCGTGAGACTCGAAATATTCTGCCAACACCATTTGTGCGAAAGAACTTGGCGACAGGATTGCGGCCTCTGAGGCTAACACGAGTTTTTCTCGTATTCCGTGGGGGGCGACAACCCACCCCACGCGGAGGCCGGGCGCGAACGTCTTGGAAAAAGATCCCAGGTAGATGACGCCGGCATCGTCGACGCTGCGCAAGGCCTGAGGGGGAGGTGAATCGAACCACAAGAGGCCGTACGGGTTGTCCTCGACAATGAGAATCCCATGGTCTTTGGCGATATCAAGGATCTCTACCCGGCGGGAGGCTGACAGCGTGACGCCAGCCGGATTTTGAAAGTTAGGAATCAGATAGAGGAACTTGATGGGCACCTGGGCTGCCCGAAGGTCGTGGATGCGCTCGGTCAGGGCAGCAGGAATCATTCCGTGCTCGTCCATCTCAATGTGCTCGACGCGCGCTTGGTAGGAGCGGAACACTCCCATGGCGCCAACATAGCTCGGAGATTCCGCCAGAATCGCGTCACCAGGGTTCACAAAAAGCTTGGTAACGAGGTCAAGACCCTGCTGTGATCCGGTCGTGACAACAATGTCGTCCACACCTGCCCGGATACCCTCCTCGGCCATGATGTCTCGAATTTTCTCGCGAAGCGTCGGGAGTCCTTGACCTGAGCCATACTGCAGAGCTGTGGGGCCTTGGCTTGCCAACACGGAATCGACGGAGCTTCGCACTTTGTCAAACGGGAGCGCCGCCACAAAAGGCATTCCCCCAGCTAAGGACACCACCTCGGGTCGAGACGCCACAGCGAACAGCGCCCGGACCTCACTCGCACTCAAACCCGCCGCACGGTCTGCATAGTTGTCAAACCACGGGTCAAGGGAAATTCCCGAACCGGAGGACATCATCAGTACACCTTGGACGCTGGGGACAGTGGAGCACCCAGAATACGGGGATTTTGCGGAGAAGTCCCTGTTAGGCCAGGAATTCCTGCAGATCAGCCTCGAGGGCTGGTTTTGGTTTCGCTCCAATAACGGTCTTGACGACCTCCCCGGCGCGGAAGACCTTCATCGTGGGGATGGAGGTGATCTGGTACTTCATAGCCGTCTCAGGGTTGTCATCCACGTTGAGTTTGACGACATCAATTTTGTCGGAGTGCTCGGTGGCAATCTGATCCAAAATTGGCGACACCGCACGACAGGGACCACACCACTCGGCCCAGAAATCCACCATGATCGGCTTGTCACTGGCGAGTACTTCAGTGGCAAAATTTTGGTCGGTTACATCTCGTGCGCTACTCATGTTTTTCTCCTTGGGTGATCTGGCGCCCTAGGCGCTGTGGCTTGCGGCTTCCTGTTTCTGAGGCAGTGACTCGAGGTAGTGCTGTGCGTCCAGAGCGGCGACACACCCTGAACCGGCAGCCGTCACGGCCTGACGGTAGGTCGGGTCTATGACGTCTCCTGCCGCAAAAACACCCTCGAGGTTGGTCCGTGAGGTGCGACCATCCACGGCAATTGTTCCTTCTGGGGTCAAATCCAGTTGTCCGTGAACAACGTGGGTTCGCGGGTCGGACCCAATGGCAATAAAGAGCCCGGAAACATCCAGGGTCTTCTCCTCACCGGTGATCGTGTCCACGATGCCGATACCGGAGACCAAGTCATCCCCGTAGATGTGCTCCACGGTCGCGTTGAGGATGAACTCGATCTTGGGGTCGTTCTGAGCGCGCTCCTGCATGACTGCAGAGGCACGCAGAGTTTCGGAACGGTGGATGATGTACACCTTGTCGGCAAAACGGGTGAGGAAGGTCGCTTCCTCCATGGCTGAGTCGCCGCCTCCCACCACAGCGACCACCTTTTCGCGATAGAAAGCACCATCGCAGGTTGCGCACCAGGAGACGCCATATCCACTCAGGCGATCCTCATCGGGAATGCCAAGCTTTCGATAAGCGGAGCCGGTGGCAACAATCACAGCGGCGGCCTCCACCGTGTCGCCATTACCGAGAGAGATCTTCTTGACAGAACCGGCGAGCTCCACAGAGGTGACGTCGTCGTACATAATTTCGGCACCAAAACGTTCAGCCTGCTTCTGCATGTGGGTCATCAGTTCAGGACCCATGATGCCTTCGGGGAAACCGGGGAAATTATCCACATCGGTGGTGTTCATCAAATCCCCGCCAAATTCCACAGAGGAGGCCACAACCAAAGGGTTGAGATTGGCGCGCGCTGCGTAGATGGCTGCGGTGTAGCCGGCAGGCCCTGACCCGATAATGACGACGTCTCTCATGGTTCTCCTATTTTTCCTCGCACCGCTAGCAACGCAAGTCTAGGAGGAACTATTCCCCGACCGGGTGAACGGCAGGTGTCGAAGGAGCGGCCCCGCTACAGCATGGGCGTCCCTGTTCCGCAACACCAGCAGAATCCCCCCATAAACCACCACCATGGTGAGGGTAATGACCACCATCACGAGAGCGGACCATAGGGCTGATTCTGTGAGATAACCGGCTCCATTTCCTCCACCAAACGCCACAAGGAGCGCCACACCTGCCGCACTTGCCGGCAGAGCCGCCAGAAGGAATTGCGAGAGCGAGGAGACCAGTGGCAGAAGGCTCAAGCCGCCAAGTTTTCGGCGCAGCACGACAATCGCGACAAGGGTTTGAGCGGTTCCCGCGATGCTGGCAGAGAGCGCCAGCCCCACTGCAATCTGGGTAACCGGCAGTGTTGAGACCCCCAGCGCAAGAGAAATAAACAGCGTCGCCTGCAAAACCTGGAGGAAGAACGGGGTTCTCGTGTCCTCTAGTGCGTAGAAAACCCTTTGGACGACGAAAAGAACGCTAAACGCCAGCAGACCCAGAGCGTACGCCGCGATGACGATCGCCATCGCCCGAATGGACTCAGGTTCACCACCAAACTGCCGGGCGAAAGGTAACGAGACCACGATGAGGCCAGCGCTGGCAAGAACCATGAAGAATCCGATGCGCGACACAGACTCCAGGAAGTCTTCGCGGACAGCGGCGCGGTTCCCATCACGCGCGTGGGTCGACATTCGTGTGAAGTAGGCGGTCGCGAGTGATACCGCAACAACCGAGTGCGGGAGCATGAAAATCAGCCACGAGAAGCGCAAAATTGCGAGGCTGGGAGCGTCCCCTCCGGCAGCCAACGACGCCACATTCGCTTGCACCACCCCGGCAATCTGGGCGACCAGGATCATGCCGAACATCCAGGACACTGCCCGGCCGGTGTTCCCGAGCCCCACTCCCCGCCAGCGGAAATCTGCTCGGAAGCTCAGACCAGCCCTGCGCCAAAACAGAAAAAGAATGAAGGCCTGAGCGGCGACCCCTGCTGTGGCGGAGCCAGCGAGGACCGCAACCATCGACGAGGTCCACACCATCGCGTCGGCTGTGTCAGCGCCCGGAAAGATGAAGCCAAACGCCACGAGGCCGGTCATCGCCACAATGTTGTTGAGCGCGGGCGCCCAGGTGAAGGGCCCAAAGACTTTTCGAGCGTTCAGAACCTCGCTCAGCAAGCTATACAGCGCATAGAACAGGATTTGGGGCAAGCACCAGTAGGCAAAAGCCACAGCCAGCGCAATTTCCTCGGGACTGAAACCTCTGCCTCCATCCCCACCGCTTTGGGCATAGAGAGCAACGAGCGCGGGCGCCAACAGGGTTGCCAGCACTGCGACAGCGAGGAAAATCACGAAGCCAAGAGTGACAATCTTGTTGATGAAGCTTTGTCCCCCGTCTGTGTCAAGCCCAGCTTTCACGATGTGGGGGACAAGAACGGCGCTCAGGACACCGCCCGCCACAATCGCGTAGATGTTGTTCGGGAGTTGATTCGCTAGGGCAAAGGTGTCCGCACCAGCGCCGACTGTTCCCAGGGTCCGCGCGAGGATAATCGCGCTGATGAATCCCAGAATGCGGGAGACCACGGTGCCTGACGCGAGCAGCATGCTGGCGCGACCCAACCCGCGGTTGTCCTCAGGCGCTGTCGTCATCTCCACCTCCCACCACGGACCGTCGGCGTTGAATCGCCCGAATCAGGCCGAACGTGAAAACTCCACCGACAAGACCCGCGAGAGCAAAACTGATCACACCCTCCCATCCCGCACGAATAGTGACCGGGATAGTGACAACCTCACCGACTACCTGTCCCCCTGCTGAGAGCAGGCTGAACTCGACCGGAACGGAGCCATTTGCCAGCGATTGAACTGGGACGAATACACGTATCGATGATTCCGGGGCAATCTCTACCTGGGTGAGAGGTTGCTCCACAGCAAGAATTCCCGTGGTCGGTCGCACCCGCAACGACACGACGACAGACGACGCTAAATCATTGTTGATGGTGACCGGCAACTGTGTTTGATCGCTCAGCACAGTGATGGAGCTGCCCTGCTCAACTCGCACGGAGTTCTGGAAATCCCGGGATTCTTGTTGCGCTCGTTCCCATTCGCTCGCCAACCCATTGGGGTTGTCACTCCAGGTCGAGGAGAGCAGCGCCTGGTACCTGTTCCAGCGACCAAAGACTGCCCCGCCAGGGTCAGAAGCGATTGTCGCGAAGGCGACATCGCTCTCCCATAGAGCTTTGAGGGCCCCCACAAAGTTTTGCCATTCGCGACTCTGGGGGATGGTGGTGATACCAGGCAGAGTCTCCGTTGCAGGCGCCCCCAAAGGGACCGCCACTGTCGTTGCCAGCCGCATTGAGGTAAAGCCCTCGAGGACGGACTCGAGCCTCGGGGCGATGGCAGTCGCGGGCAATCGTCCGGTGCTAAACACGAGCACCTCGTCATTGCCCGTGAGAGCTCGGTAGCCGATGATGCCCTGGGCCCGCTGGAGGTCGGCTTCGGCTTCTAAGACGGTGGGCGCTTGCAGAGCATCAGTAGCGAGGCTGGAGAGCTGGGCATCGACCCGAATAATCCGAGCATCTCCAATTGAGACGACCGATCGGTCAGAAGGCAAGCTGTTGCTCGAGAGAAAGACGGCAGACGCGGAGCGAGTGGCAAGTGTGGCGAGTTGGTCGTTGCTAATGGCGTCACCGTGGACCCAGGGATACTCACCAAGTTTGGCAAACACCAGAGTGTCAATGGCGAGTGTTGCGAGAGGGTCTGCGTCCGCCCAGGGGAGCGCGAATTGGCTGAGTCCAATTGAGCCCAACGTGCTCGCCCAGGCGAGTGACTCGGGCGGCGCCTGATCTCCGAGAACGGTAATGGAGCTTGTGATTCTGCTGTCGATAGCGAGTGACGCAGGGTAGGTCTCGAGCGCGCGGGTGACCTGACTGAGTGGCCCGCCCTCAATTGTTTGCGCCTCCAGCTCGCTTGGGCTCAGCGCTTGACCACCGGTGGCCGAGGTAGTGAGCGTGACGATGGGCGCAATCGACGCTTGCTCTAGTTCGGTTCCGGCTGGAACAAGTATGAGGATTTGCCGTCCAACGAGCTGGCGCAACCCTGGGACTATGTTTCCGGGATTGGAATACGAGACCTCAAGTCCAAAGATTCCAGGTTGTGGCTCATCGTCAGCATTCTCCGGAGCAACCCGATCGCTGAGAACCTCGGGGTTAAAGCCAAAGATCATTTCCCGAGATTCGAGTTGCGGGACCTCGGGGCTCGACGCTTGAGCAATCTCTGCGACAACGGGTTCGCTATCCCCTGAAATGAAGCGACGGATCTGTTCCTCACTAGTAAACGGATCCTCGGTGAGGCTCACGACAACGTCTCCGGAGGAGAGCGTTCCGGTTTCGTCAGCTCGCAAGAGGACGCTGTAAGCCCCGCCGAGAGCAGGATCGATGATTCCGCCGGCATCGACGATGAGATCGACTCGCGCTTCGGACCGCTCATCACTCGCCTGAGCTGGGCTGGGAGGGCCAAAGGACGACAGGCTCAGCGCAAGAAGCACCCCGAGGGCCACAAGGGACCGTCGGGGCTTGGTGAAAACCGCATTGGCGCTTGAGTTATCCACGCCTGCGTGTCACTGTCCCCCGAGCTGGCATGGTTCAGAGTCTAGACTCTGAACACTATGTCGAGCGTTGCGAAAGCGGTGGAAACACTGCGTCTCGTCACCTCCCAGGAGCCCATTAAGGGCCTAGCAGAGGCGTTCGCGGCTGGCGGTTTTGAGCTCGCTCTTGTGGGCGGTCCGGTTCGTGATGCTTTCCTGGGACGCAAGGTCCACGATCTGGATTTCACAACGTCGGCAACACCTGATCAGGTTGAGAAACTCGTCAAGCCACTGGCCGATGCCATCTGGGACGTGGGCAGAGCGTTTGGGACCATTGCGGCCCAATTGGGTGAGCACACGGTCGAAATCACGACCTACCGGGCTGATTCCTACGACGGGAG
>CAYGLJ010000041.1:0-8876 GCA_964350865.1 uncultured Microbacteriaceae bacterium | reverse complement strand
CCACAAGCGTGCGGAAGTGATTCTCCATCAAGGTCTGAATGAGAGCGCTGATTTCGTCGATATTCCGAGCGGGCGCGTGCTCTCCCGCCAGCCACACCGACATGCCAAAAATCGACCAGGAGACAGTCGGCATAACGTTCAAGAGATAAGGGTCACTCAGTAGCTGAGTTCGGGGATAATTTTCGGGCGTGTAATCGACGTCCGTGACTGTGTCTTCGCTCACATCCCTCACCAAAATGGCTAGGCGCGCAACATTCAGTTCAAAAAGCCGGTTCAGTGATTTCTGAAACTTAGAGTCGATCTCCGCTGTAACCTCGCGGGCTGCCAGAGGGTAGTTCAGAATTGGGCCCCACCCACCCATAGCGAGCGTCTCAGAAACCTGGGCCATCATCCATGCTCTAAGGCGAGCTTCGGGCTCTCGGGGGGCAGTGATCGCAGCTTCCCACACCCTGTCGACATAGCGCTGGTAGACCATATGTGCGCCCTCCGCAAGAAGACCATCCCGGCCACCGAAGTAATGATTGACCATCGGGTAGGTAATGCCCAATCGGTCGCACACACTGGCCACATTGAAGGAACCAGGGCCAGACCTTGCCACCTCGCCCAGCGTGACATACAGAATCTTGAGTCGCATCGGAGGCTGGGGGTCGTCTCCAAATTCCAGCCAGAACTCGTCTGTGAGAAGAGGGTCCGGGTGAGAGACATCGCTCAACTTGCGCCTCGCCACATACACCTCCTCAATGAGTGTCACCCTAGGGTGACACGTCCAAACCTAAACTCGCTTTATTTCGCCCCCGTTACACGGGGCAGAAATCTTCCTGTGCGCGCCGCATAGGTGGCATAACCCTCGTACTTCTCCGCCAGCATTTTCTCTTCACCCAAAGCCTTGACCGTGAGGACACCCGACAACAGAGCCAACCCCACAATGTGCGCAATCGAGCTTTGAAAGACCACAACGCCCCCAGCGGCCAGAAGGACTCCGGTATAGATGGGGTGACGCACGTACTGATAAAAGCCTGCGGTAACCATCTCTCCATCCTCTTTAGGAAGAGGTGTCGGAGTGAGGTTGGGTCCTAACCGCAGGCCCGCCAGGATCGCGATGGCCGCACCGATGGCAACGAGCGCTCCTCCGAGAACAGTGGTGATCCCGCCGCGTGGCCACAAATCCCCTGAAGGCATAATGACCAAGGCTGCAAGAAGGCCGAACTGGGCACCCACAAGCGCCCAGCCGGTGGAGGGAGTCATGCGGCTTAGGCTAGGCCCTTTTCGTACGCACGGGCCTGCTCTTGGCGCTCGTGTTCTTCTCCTGTGGCAATAGGTGCTCGGATGTGTCCCTCTGCTAAACCGAAGCTCTCGACAAGGTCAAGAGCGTGCGGGCGTAAGCGCGGCAACAATCTGTAGTTGATGTAGTCCGTGATGGCCTCCGCTCGATGAGCGCTGAGGCGCCCCTTCATCAAGTACCAGTCACGGTGCTTCTCAATCAGAGTGAAACCGTGGAGGTCTCGCAGCCATCTCATGACCTGCTTATTGGCGCCCTCATCCATCCGGTCAACTGCGCGGGTGAAAGCCTCCCAGACCACGAGCTCGGCGTGCGCCCACGCAGCGTCAATGAGAGCAGCCTGGTGCTTATTCATCAACGCAGCTGCCTCCTCGGGGGGCAACTTACTAGCGGGCTTGAGGTGATCAGCTACGTCAGCCACCATGCTGTGCACGCGGTCGGTGAGGAGCTGACGCTGCGACGCGGTGCTGCGCACATAGCCAATGGACCTCGCGGTGGAGCCGAAGTCCGCGACGTTCTGAGCGAGTCTGCGCAATCCAGAGCGGTTGATTGCCGCGTCACCGACTTGGTCGGCAAGATACCCAGCAACAGTTCCAAAATCCGCACCTTTGAACTGTTTGGCGTAATCACCGAGGAGTCGTTTGGCGACCAACTGCAACAGCACGGTGTTGTCGCCCTCAAACGTGACATAGACATCCATGTCACCGTGCAATGTGGAGAGTCGATTCTCCGCAAGGTACCCCTGGCCTCCGCAGGATTCACGAGCGCCTTGAATAATGTCCAGCGCCGACCAGGTCGCATAGGGTTTCATGGCTGCCGCTAGGGTCTCGAGGTCTTGGCGCTCTTCTTCGGTATCTTTTTCTCCGCTGAACACATCATGGAAGATCGTGAGCAACTCATCCTGCGCGAACGTCATTGCGTAGGCGTTGGCCAGACGTGGCAGCAATCGACGCTGGTGTTGCTGGTAGTCGAGCAACACCTGTTCGGTGTCGGTGCCGGCTACCGGGAACTGGCGGCGCACTACCCCGTATCGGACAGCAATGGTCATCGCGAGTTGAGATGCCACGGCGGCAGCGCCCACCAGGGATACTCGCCCCTGAACGAGAGTGCCGAGGATGGTGAAGAAGCGACGGCCACGACTCTCAATGGGTGAGGAGTAGACACCTTTCTCGTCCACTGACCCATACCGATCCAACAGGTTCTCTCGAGGAACTCGAACGTTGGTGAAATGAAGGCGACCATTGTCGATTCCGTTCAAACCGCCCTTGGGCCCATCATCCTCGCCGCCAATTCCTGGGAGGAATCCGTTCTCGTCGCGCAGCGGGACATAAAGGGCGTGGACTCCGTGGTTCTCACCGCGGACTATGAGCTGTGCGAAGACAACTGCCGCCTTGCCGTGCAGTGCGGCGTTACCGATGTAGTCCTTCCACGCACCCCGATGAGGGGTGTGAAGAATAAAGTCTCCCGTGGTCTCGTCATAGGTCGCTGTCGTCGCGATAGAAGCCACGTCAGATCCATGGCCGGTCTCTGTCATCGCAAAGCAACCGGGCGTCTCGAGTGACATGATGCCCGGCAAATACGCGAGGTGGTGCTTTTCTGTGCCGAGGTGCATGACTGCTGCACCAAAGAGACCCCACTGAACGCCTGACTTAATCTGGAGCGATGGGTCCGCGAGGACCAGCTGCTCAAAGTTGGCGATGTTCCCACCGGGATCTGCTTTGCCTCCGACGCTCTCCGGGAACGAGAGCAACACTCCTCCGGCGTCGACGAGGTGCCCCAATTGCTCGAAAACTCGAGCGCGATGCTCCGGAATCGGCTGGCCTTCGATCTTCCACATCTCGGGACGCTCGCACAGAGCCCGAGCTCGAGTACGAACCTCTGCCCATCGACCTAGCAAGTACTGACCAAGCGCCGCCGTATCGAGCTGCAATTCTTCACTTGCGGGAAACTTCTCTGTTGTGTGTCGTGACTCCGTGGTGACCGTCATGACGCTCTCCTCATCGATTGTGGAAATCTGCCCACAGAATACGCCTCTCGTCGTGCCTGTTCTACTGAGATAGGTGCTTGGCACCATCGAGGTCGATTCTGCGCCAAACCTTTTTGTTTCAGACCTACTACGGCCCTCCCCTCCCCGTCAGCGCAGGGCGAACAGGACTTTCCCTCAAATACCCCATGGGGTATTGTGGTGACGACACGAAAGGACACCACATGCCCACTATTGACTTGACCTACGAAGACTTTGAAAAGACCGTCACCTCTGATGGCATCACCCTCGTTGATTTTTGGGCAGCCTGGTGTGGCCCGTGCGTCGCGTTCGCTCCGGTGTATGAAGCTGCGAGTAACGAGCACAGCGACGTTACCTTCGGCAAAGTCGACACTGAGGCGCAGCCTGCCCTGTCGCAGGCCGCCAACATTCGATCCATCCCCACATTGATGGCGTTCCGCGATGGAATTCTGGTCTTTTCGCAGCCTGGAGCGCTACCCGCCCCGGCCCTCGAAGAGGTCATTACTGCGGTCAAAGGCCTCGACATGGACGACGTGCGCAAGCAGGTAGAAGAAGCCCAGGCGAGCGAAGCGGCCAAACAGGACTAAAGTTCGCCGCGCGAGCGGAAGGTGCGGCGAACCTTCTCGACAAATGTCGTGGCAGGAGGTTCGTTGTAGGCCTCCGCGCGTTCCTGCCCGGACATGGCGGCAATAGCATCCATGACCTCATCTGTCGCGTGCCGCCGTGCGCGACCCGAGTCCGCTTTTCCGTGATGCGAGAGGTCCAGTGGTTCACCAAACTGAATCGTGACTTTGGCGGGGCGGATACCCTTCGTCCCAATCGGTTGGACTTTGTCTGTGCCCTTCAAGGCCACCGGTACAACCGGGACACCGGCGTTCAGTGCCAACCACGCAACACCAGTCTTTCCCCGATACAAACGTCCGTCTCTGGATCTCGTGCCTTCCGGGTAAATGGCAAAAGCCTCACCCTCTTGGAGCAGCCCAAGGCCAGCGTCCAAAGCATCCTGAGCAGCCTGCCCCACGCCGCGAGTAACTGGAATCGCACCAATGCCCCGGAAGAAGGTTCGGGATAAGAATCCCTTCAGCCCTGTCCCGGTGAAGTAGCTGTCCTTGGCTAAGAACGACACTGGCCTTGGGGCAAACAATGTGATCACGACGCTGTCAATGAAAGACAAATGGTTACTGGCCAGAATTACTGCCCCGGTCCGGGGCACGTTCTTCCGCCCCACAATCTTGGCGCGAAACAAGCCCCTGGCCAATGGGCCCAGGGTGAGGCGACTCACCTGCTTCAGCATAAAAAGAGCCTAAGGGCGCTTGCTCGGTTTCTTAATTTTCGCAGGGATACCCACAGCCAGTGCACCCGCTGGGACATCGTTCAACACCACAGCTTTTGCTCCGATGGTCGCTCCATCCCCCACAGTGATGGCACCCAACAGAGTGGCGCCAGACCCGATAGTGACGCCATTACCGACCGCAGGGTGTCGACGACCCGTGCTGTCCTCACGCGCCTGCGCGATTTTCCCGCCCAGTGTCACACCGTGATAAATCAAACAGTCGTCGCCGACGATAGCGGTCTCACCAATCACCACACCCATACCGTGGTCGATAACGAGACGGCGGCCAAGAGTAGCTCCTGGATGAATTTCAATCCCGGTCAGCGTGCGCGCCACGTTCGAGAGAATTCTGGCAATCAAGAACCACTCCCACCGCCAAAACCAGCTGGCCACCCGGTGCCACCATAGGGCGTGCACGCCGGGTGAGGTGAGAAATACCTCGAGATTGTTGCGCGCGGCAGGGTCGCGATCTCGCACCGCGGCGATGTCTTCGCCCATGCGAGTGGAGTGAGTCATATTAGGTATCGAGGCCCTCATACAGAACGGTGGAGAGATAACGCTCACCAAAGCTTGCCAGAATTACGACGATAGTCGAACCAGCTAGCTCCGGACGCTTCGCCAACTCCACCGCCGCATGCGCGGTCGCACCCGACGAGATCCCTCCGAGGATTCCTTCCTCTGCACCCAGGCGACGGGCCATGTCGACAGCTTGCTGACTGGTCACATCGAGGACCTCGTCATAGACCTCACGGTCCAAGATGGCCGGCACAAAGTTGGGACCGATTCCTTGAATCTTGTGGGGGCCAGCTTCTCCCCCATTAAGAAGCGGTGACTCGAGGGGCTCAACTCCAACAACGCGCAGGCCAGGCTTTTTTTCTTTCAACACCTGTCCAGTCCCGGTCAAGGTTCCGCCGGTTCCCACGCCCGCGACGAAGACATCGACGGCGCCATCCGTGTCGCGCCAAATCTCTTCCGCGGTGGTCTTGCGGTGGATTTCAGGATTCGCGGGGTTCTCAAACTGGCGCGCAAGGACAGCGCCAGGAATCTCCGCAGCAATCTCCACGGCCTTGTTGACCGCACCGGTCATTCCCTCAGATCCTGGGGTGAGGACCAAAGTTGCACCGTAGGCGCGCAAGAGCATCCGACGCTCACTACTCATGGTGTCCGGCATCGCAAGAACGGCTTTGTATCCCCGTGCTGCCGCGACCATAGCCAGCGCGATACCCGTGTTACCACTGGTGGCCTCGACGATGGTTCCGCCTGGCTTCAGCTCGCCTGACGCTTCTGCTGCGTCGACGATGGCGATGGCCAAACGATCCTTCACGGACGACGAGGGGTTATAGAACTCAAGCTTGGCAAGAACGGTAGCGCCCGCACCTTCGGTCACCCTGTTCAAGCGCACCAGCGGGGTGTTGCCGAAAGCTTCGGTGATGTTTCCATACACAAGTGACACGGGTGTTCCTCCTAGTGAGCGCAACAGGGAATGGACCCAGAGTATTCCGGTTTGGTCATAACACCACCCGGGGAAGTAATACTGTTACGTCGATGAAAGCTTCTCTGTGCTGACTGTCGCACTCGGCCTCATAGGCGCACTCGCCTACGGCGGTGCTGATTTCTTCGGAGGACTGGCGGCACGGCGCTCCTCGACCATCCTCACCACACTGGGTGTTGCGCTCGTGGGTCTTGTGGGACTTGCGCTGACATCACCCTTCGTGGCGGCAGTGTCCAGCTATGACGCCTGGTTCTATGGCGCAGCATCCGGCCTGGCAGGGGCGATTGGCATCGGACTGCTCTATGGCAGTTTGGCGATTGGGCCGATGAGCATTCTCTCGCCCGCCACCGCATTCATTTCCGCCATCGTCCCAGTGAGTGTGGGACTGTCACTCGGTGAAGGTGGCGGAGTGGCCTTCTACATCGCACTGGCTCTTGCCCTGCTGGCCGTCATTCTCGTCGGGTTCGTGCCGGAGAAAAGTGCCGTGCGCCCCAGGCCCATAGGGCTACTCATGGCAGCGGGATCCGGAACCTTCATCGGGTTTACGGTCATCCTCATCGACCTGTCACCGGCTGACTCTGGTCTGATTCCACTGCTGGCTAACCGGATGGTGTCCTCCAGCGCCCTGATTATTGCGACCGGCGTACTAGTGCTCACTCGAGTGGTGCTCTCTCGCACTCCTCGGCTTCCCGGCCTCACTCAGATTCGCAGCGTGGGAACCATGATCGTCGTCGCCGGAATCTTGGACGTGCTCGCCAATGTCGCCGTCATTTACGGATTGCGATCGGGAGCACTCTCCGTGGTCTCGGTCTTGATCGCTCTCTACCCTGCCGGCACAATTCTGCTCGCCAGCGTTGTCTTGAAAGAGCGCATTGCTCTCGTTCAATGGGCGGGACTTGCGCTGGCCTTGGTGGCCAGCGCACTCCTCGCCTTCTAGACGCGCTCGAGTGGACGAGAAGGCTTGACGCTCTTCTCTTCCAGCTCACACGAAATACCAGCCTGCTTGAGCAGATCGACCAGGCGACGTGAACGAGAGCGAGTCGTCAACGTAATCACACGACCCTCCTTGCCTGCACGTCCTGTGCGGCCTGAACGGTGCACATACGACTTGAAGTCATCGGGCTGATCCACCTGGACAACCGTGTCGATGTCATCAACGTGAATACCTCGTGCGGCAACATCGGTGGCAACAAGAACGTTCACGCGACCAGAGGTGAGTTTCTCCAGGTTTCTGGTACGCCTCGCCTGGTTCAGATCACCGTGGAGACTGACTGCGGGGACACCGTGGTCGTCTAGGTGATCCGCGAGCTCCTCAGCGAAGGCGCGAGTCCTGGTGAACATGAGCACCTTGCCGGGGCCTTGAGCAAGCTCCAAGACCACGTCCCGCTTGTGACGCTGGTCCACGACCCACACGCGGTGGTCGATGCTGGAGGACTCTTGGTTTTCCCCAGCGACTTCAAAGACTGCGGGGTTGGGGAGGAACTCTGCGACGATTCCCGCAACACCGGCGTCCAGCGTGGCGGAGAACAGCAAGCGCTGACCCGACGGTGACGTGGCGCGAAGGATGCGACCCAAAGGCTCGATGAACCCAAGCTCCGACATGTGATCCGCCTCGTCAACAACCGAGATGACGACCTGGGACACATCGAGCTTGCCTCTGGCCATCAGGTCTTCAATTCGACCAGGCGTGCCAATCACAATGTCGACACCGCGCTCGAGAGCGCCAATCTGTCGACCCAGCGGGACACCGCCATAAATCTGGGTGGTGAAGAGACCCACGCTCCGGGCAATCGGCTGCACAGTGCGATCAATCTGCAACGCGAGCTCGCGAGTGGGAGCAAGAATCAGAGCCCTTGGCGCGCGACCCACTGCGCGCTTAACGCCGTTCTTGGAGAGCCTCAGCAAGCGCTCCACCAGAGGGGCGCTGAACGCAATGGTCTTTCCCGAACCAGTGCGTCCGCGTCCGAGAACGTGGCGGCCGGTCAGGGCAACAGGAATGGTGACTGCTTGAAGAGCGAAGGGGGTGATGGCTCCCTGCTCCCGAATGGCATCGGCAATGCGCTGTCCGAGACCGAGATCCTGGAACTCCAGGCCTTCACCGGCGTCGGGGGCAACAGAGACAGCTTCCAACGGTTTGTGGTTGACCACAGGGGCTTGTTTGCGAGGAGCGTCAAAAGAGCGCTCATTCCGCTCGGGCCTGCGGTTCCCGCCATCACGCGGTGGCCTACGGTCATCACCGGAATAGGGGCGACGCTCACCTGAGACAGGTTTGCGGTCATTCTTCTTGTAGGGACGGCTTTCTGAGGAACGAAACGGTGCCCCTTCACGCTTCTCGGCGGGGCGACGATCGGCAGAGTCGTCACGACGACGCTCGCCACGGGGGGACTCACCCTCAGCGTGGGCCTGTGGTCTGCGCTTCTTTTGGTCTTGGAAGGAGGTGCGTTTGGTGGGTGGGCGCCATGAAGGAGCCTTCTTGGAAGATGGCATGGATAAGGTCAGCTTTCTTTGTGATCAGATGGGGAGAAGAGGTGTCACACATGACACCAGGCCCAGATCACCAGTAGCCAGACCGGGGCTGTTTCGTCTACACATGCGGCCGCTCTCACGACTGTGAGGCGATGGCCCACGAGGTTCGCCACCGATGGCGTTCTCTTGTTCCGTACGTCAGAGTATCACCACCGACGTGTTTGTGGGGGAAAAGTTTCCTCCGCTCGGGCGTAGAGTGAGCGCGTGCATCGCGGACTCCATTACCTCAGACGGTGGAGCC
>CAYGLJ010000040.1:0-9166 GCA_964350865.1 uncultured Microbacteriaceae bacterium | reverse complement strand
ATTTGCGTCCCTTCTGTTCTGGCACAAGGTGAGGATTTCTCCTTGGGGTGGCGTGGTTGCTCTGGGGTTTCTGTGTGGGCTGACGCTCTAGGTTGGTGGGGGAGGTTTCTATGGTGCGGTTGTTTGAGGGTGTTTCGGTGCGGGGGTTGGATGTTCCCTCTCGTTTGTGGGTGTCCCCAATGTGTCAATACTCAGCAGTGGAGGGTGTGGTGCAGTACTGGCACCAGGTTCACTATGGAGCCTGGGCTATCAATAAAGCCGGGCTGATTATTGCCGAGGCCACGGCGGTGGTGCCAGAGGGTCGAATCACCCCCACTGACTCAGGGCTGTGGAATGACGAGCAGGCCAGGGCGTGGAAGCCCATTGTGGAGTTCTCTCATGCGCAGGGTGTTCCGATGGCTATTCAGCTCGCTCACGCGGGCCGCAAAGCCTCCACCAGGGCGCCGTTTCTTCCAGGATCTGTGGTGGTGGAGTCAGGCGAGGGTGGTTGGACTCCAGAAGCTCCCTCAGCTGAGGCCTATGAGGGGCTTGCGGAGCCAGCAGAGTTGTCGCTTGATCGAATCGCAGAGATTGTGGTGGCGTTTGCGCAGTCTGCGAAGCGGGCTGTGTCGGCGGGGTTTGATGCGATCGAGATCCATGCTGCCCATGGATACCTGCTGCACGAGTTTCTTTCTCCACTGTCTAATCACCGAGAGGACCACTACGGGGGGAGCTTGGAGAATCGCATGCGCTTCACCCTGGAGGTCGTGGAGTCTGTGAGAAGCGTTATTCCCGAGTCCATGCCGTTGTTTGTGAGGATTTCTGCCACGGACTGGTTTGAGGATGGTTGGTCAGTGGAGGAATCCATTGAGTTGTCGAAGGAGATGGAGTCCTTAGGCGTTGACCTGATTGATGTGTCCTCAGGAGGTCTTGCTAAATCACAGCCGATAAAGCTGGGGCCCGGGTATCAAATGGGGTTTGCGAAAGCTATTTCCCAGGCGGTGGGGTGTGTGGTCGGGACAGTGGGACTCATTACGGAGGCTCAGCAGGCGGAGGACGCACTGCAGGATGGTGTGGGGGATGTGGTGCTGATGGGCAGACAGTTCCTGCGGGAGCCCTCCTATGCACTGCGGGCAGCCAGGGAACTAGGAGCAGATGTTCACTGGCCGGGGCAATATGAACGGGCGAAGCTCTAGAGAAGACTAAGTTCGGGCCGTCAGCGCTTGCCTGATCATGTCGATTGTCGGAGCACCCTTGAGGCCTTCGGGTGTTACATAGACCCGGCAGGCGAGCTCATCCACGGGCTGTGGATGACCAAAAATGTCTCGACCGCCTCGGGTGATAGTGGGGGATCCACCAAAGTCCTTGGCCAAAGCCTCGACTCCGCTCGTGATCTCGTGAAGCTCGATTTCTGCTTCTGAGCCCACCGCTACTCGAAGGTTCTCCAGCGCTATCTGCCAGCTCGGGCATTCGCTGATGTAGAGGAGTCTGAGAGACATGCTGTGATTTCTATAGGGTTACGTTCCAGGAGTTGGTTCACACGCTACCCCGAAGATGGTCCTCTCTCGTGAGTTATTCACGAAATACAACATGATTGGTGTTGCATTTTGTGACATCATAGGGTCGTTAGTGGCATGTGTCAGTGCGGAAGGGGCCCTCGGCGTGATGTGGTTGGACGATCTTTTTGGGGTGAAAAAGCCTGTCATCGCAATGCTTCATCTCCTGGCCCTCCCGGGCGACCCTGGTTACGACACTCTCGGTGGAATGACCGCCGTCATTGACCGCGCTAAGCGCGAGCTTGATGCTCTCCAGTCTGGGGGCGTCGATGCCGTGATGTTTTCCAATGAGTTCAGCTTGCCGTATCTGACAAAGACTGAGCCCATTACAGCTATCAGTATGGCTCGGGTGATCGGAGGGTTATCCTCCGAGATTTCTGTTCCCTTCGGAGTGAATGTGCTCTGGGACGGAATTGCCTCAATAGACCTTGCCGCCGCAACCGGCGCATCATTTGTTCGGGAAATTTTTACCGGTGTCTACGCCAGTGACTTTGGGCTGTGGGACACGAATGTCGGTCATGCCGCTCGCCACCGGGCCCGCATGGGGGCTTCGGACGTGAAGCTCTTGTTCAACATCGTCCCCGAGTCGGCGACGTATCTTGCTCAACGAGACATTGTTGACCTGACGAAGACCACGGTCTTTGCGACTCTGCCCGATGCATTGTGTGTCTCTGGACTCACCGCGGGGGCATCGACGGACACTCAGGTCCTTACGCAAGTCAAGGCCGCTGCGGGTGAGGTTCCCGTTTTTGTCAACACCGGTGTTCGTGCACACAATGCACAGGAACAATTGGCTGTGGCAGATGGTGCCGTAATCGGAACCTACTTCAAGAAAGACGGCGTCTTCGAAAACCCCGCCGACCAGAGCAGGGTCGAGGAGCTAATGGGCGTGGTGAAGGCAATGCGCGCGTAATACTGTCGACGCCTCGTGCTCTGTGGCCGGGTGGGTGCTCCGCGCTAGCCTTGACCACAGGATTCAGGAAATACGGGAACAAGGAGGTTCTTCATGACCAGCACACACCTCGTCGTTGTGGCTATTGCCACTGCACAGGCGGGTAAAGAAACAGAACTCAAATCACGACTCGACGGTGTCGCGACTGCGTCGTGGGATGAGCCAGGGGTCGTCACGTATGCCGTTCACGACCTCGTCGATCAGCCAGGCTCTTTCATGATGGTGGAGGTGTATGCCTCTCAGGCGGCATTCGATGCCCACCTCGAGACGGATCATGTGAAGGCCTTGATTGCTGACCTTGGCTCCTTGGTCGAGGGCGAACTTGTCGTGCATCAGGGCCACGCGACGGACTTTTCTGACGGACCCAAAGGATTGTTGTAGCGATGGCGGTCGAATCATCGGGCAACCTTCTTGGGTACCAGCTTCTCGAAAGGGAACTACCTGATCGAGAGGGACACCATCATCAGGTCCGTGAGGAGGGCTATCAGGCCACACTTGTCGCCTTCGTATGCAACCACTGCCCTTATGTGCAGCACATCGAAAAGGCCTTTGGAAACATGGTCTCCAGTTTTTCTGCCCAAGGTCTTCGGACACTTGCAGTGGTCAGCAACAACGTTGTCGACTATCCCGAGGACGATGTGCCAGGGATGACGGAGCAGATCGAGCGCGCTGGGTGGAACTTCCCCTACCTCCGGGACCTTGATCAAACCTTCGCGCGGGAGCTGGGTGCTGTCTGCACGCCAGATTTTTTTCTCTTTGACTCCACATTTTCCCTGACCTATCGCGGCGCATTCGACGCGTCGTCTCCCAAGAACGGAAATCCAGTGACCGGAGACTTGTTGCGAGACGCAGTAGAGAAGACCCTGGCGGGGGCTGAGGTGCCGATGCCTCACCGGCCAGCCATGGGGTGTGGAATCAAATGGTTGCCGGGTATGGAGCCAGGGGCCTCATAAGTGGACGTTCAATTCGAGAGACGTAAGCTCCTCGCGAGCGAGCGGAAACAAAAGATTCTGGAATGGGTCGCATCAGAAGAGGCCATCGATTTCGCTAGTTTGGCCCGACTGCTTGACGTGTCGGTGATGACCGTCCGACGCGATGTCCGCCATCTCGTTGACCAGGGCTACATGACTCTGACACGGGGTGGAGCGACCGCGCACCTGTCGCGTTCTCTGGATATTTTGGTTAATCCTCGCGCCTTTGATTCCAGCGTCGCCAAGGCCCGCATCGGCGAGTTTGCCGCGAGGAATATGAACCCCGGCGATGTCATCTTTGTGGGAACCGGGTCCACAACAGCTCAATTCATCCAGTATTTGAACCCCGACCAGAACCTCACGGTCATCACACCTTCGCTTCCTCACGCCTCCTTCCTTGCCACGAGGGGCGTGCGTGTTATCAGCACTGGGGGACTTGTCGCTACGGAAGATCTTGCACAAAGCGGAGCTATAGCGAGCTGGAGCATCTCTCGTTACAACGCCAATTTATCCATCATTGGAGCACAGGGGATTTCGGGCAAGACTGGATTGAGTGAGGTCAATTCGGAGATTGCTGAGCTCAATCGCTTGATGGTGGAGCACTCCGACAAGACTTGGGTGCTAGCTGACCTCTCCAAAGCGGGAGCTCAAAGCCCCTTCCATGCCGTTGATTTGGAGGAGGTCAACACCATCGTGACTACCCATGATGGTGTTGACCTTTTTGAGTTTGAGGTCGAGGGAGCCTGTGAGGTCTTGAGTGCGCCGTTGTCGTCTTTTACCTTCCCCGCTGAGGCTAAATAACATTTTGTAACACTTTATGTGTCATAATTTGTGTTAATGACACGGCGCTGAGTGCCCCTTTTTCAGGGCTGGCGTGCTGTCAAGTCCGGGCAAATCCCGGCAGATGCCAGGAAATACAACACCACAAAGGGGTCAACGATGACAAAAATTGCCTACTTGGGCATGGGAACTATGGGCAGCGGCATGGCCGCGAACCTGAAGAAGGCGGGCCACGAGGTCTCTGCCTGGAACAGGACCCCCAAGACGAGCCCGGTGCTCCAGGATGCCGACTTGCGTGTGTCCACTGATCTTGCTTCGACACTCGAGGGTGCCGAAGTGGTGATGTACTGCCTGTCCGACGACAAGGCTGTCGATGATCTTGTGTTCGGCGAGCACAACCTCCTCGAGTTAGTTCCCAGCGGGGCGATTGTCATAGATCTCTCGACCATTGATCCAGCGACCAGCGCGAAAGAACGCCAAGCCTTTGAGGCCAAAGGACACTCTTTCCTCGATGCTCCCGTCTTTGGAACCAAGGGCGAAGCTGAAGGAGCTGGTCTGTGGATTGTGGTGGGAGGTCCGAAGGACGTCTTTGACGCCGTCCTGCCTTTGTTCCAGGCCATCAGCGAAACCGTGCACTACATGGGCGAGGGTGGTCAGGGAACAGCGATGAAGTTGGTGGGCAATCTGCTTGTTGCCTCACAGCTGCAGGCGCTCGGCGAAGCTCTGACGCTCGCGAAGAAAGCAGGGCTCAATCTCGCAGATGTTCAAGAAGTTCTCGATGTCGCAGACTTCCGCACCCCGATCTACTACGGAGTAGGACGCGGGGCCCAGGTCGGTGACTACACCGTGAACTTTGCCCTGAAACTGATGCTCAAAGACGCCAAGCTCATCCAAGATTTTGCAGGGCGTCTTGGTTCACCGGTCCCCACCGCGGCGACCGCCCAAAAATACATCGAGGAGTCCATCAAGGACGGGCACGGTGAGCTCAATGCATCGGCACTGATCCTCGCAATCGCCAAGGAAGCAGGGGTCGACCTTGCTCAGTAAGAACGCTGAGAAGATGTTCCACCCCACGTCGGGTCGATGCATCAACATCGCGATGGACTTGGGTGTGTTTGGTGCCAGGTCGTTTTCGAACGGAATTGAGAATCTCCCGTCGGCGTTTGCCACAATCGCAGGCGCCTCGCCTGATGTGATCCAGGTAAACCCCGGGGGTCTTCGGACGCTCATTGATGCTGGACTCGCCGACACTCAAATGGTCGCGCTTCGGCTGGACGTCACAAACGTCTACGAACCACGCGGTGTGGAAAAAGCGTGGGACACCGCTCACCCGAACACTCTGGGTGACGCGGAGCATCCCTCTGTGGGTTGTGTTGTCCTGAATCTGCTTGAACTGGATAACAACTCCACACTGCAAGAACAGTGCATTTCCAACATTCAAGAAATTGGCGCGCTCGCTCGCTCACGCGGAATCTCCCTGATGGTCGAACCCTTGGTGATGACCACCAATCCTGAGGGTGGATCGAGCTCCGTTTCGGATCCGGAAAAGATCGCAACCTTGGTGCGCCAAGCGGTAGAACTAGGAGCGGACATCATCAAGGTCGACCCGGTCGAGCCGATGGAGCGGTTTGCGGAGGTGGTCGAGATTGCTCACCCCATCCCAGTGCTCGTGCGAGGTGGTGGGAAAGTGACTACTCGTGAGCTCCTCGAGCGCACGAAGATCGCGGTGGAGGTCGGCGCCCGAGGGGTTGTCTATGGACGCAACGTGGTTCAACACCCCAACCCCGCCTCTCTTGTCGCGGCACTCCAAGCGATTGTCCACCACGATGCCTCAGTTGATGAGGCGCTTGCCCTGGTGGAGGAGTGACGGTGACAACGATGAAGGCAGCTGTGCTCACGGGTGTCGGCGAAGTGGAAATCCAGGATATTCCTGTCCCCGAGCTTGGTTCCCGTGAAGTGCTGGTCAAGATTGGCGCCGCCTCCATCTGCTCGTGGGAACAGCGAACCTACATCGGAAAGCAGAAGCCTGGCTTTCCTTTCCTCGGGGGACACGAGAACGCTGGAGAGGTCGTTGCTATTGCTCCTGATGTCACCACAGTCAGCGTGGGAGACCGAGTAACTCTCGGCCCCACTCAGTGTGGGACCTGCCGAGCGTGTCTGCGCGGCGAGGACAAGGGGTGCGTCGAGCACTTCCAGTATTTTTCCCTGAAGGGCGGCGAGCTTGGGCCAGGCGGATTCTTGGAATACAAAGTCCACCGCGAGGACGGCTGTTTTCCCGTTGGCGATGCCCCCTTTGAGCTTGCATGTCTAGCCGAGCCTCTTTCCTGCGCCGTCCACGGTGTTCGCCTGATGGGAATGAAGGCAGGAGACACCGCGATCGTATTTGGCGCCGGGCCCATGGGTCTCCTGAATGCAATGGTTTTGCAGCACGCAGGTGTTGACGTCACGTTGGTAGATATGGAACAGGAACGCTTGGACTATGCCGCTCATCATGGCATTCACAAAACGTTGGTGAGCTCCGGTGATGCAGTTGAGGCCATTCTGGAGGCATATCCAGGAGGTGTTGATGGTGTCGTTACGGCAATCGGATCGAAGTCAGTCAACGAACAGGGACTGAAGGTTTTGCAGCCCCGAGGGACACTCTGTCTTTTCGCCTCTGCTCACCCTGTTGAACCGTTGGAGCTTGACCCCAACTGGGTTCACAACACTGAGGTCCGGATTATCGGGGCCGTGAGCGCCGATATTCAGGACCACAAGAGAGCCACCGACATGATTGCCTCCGGCGAAATTGATCTCACGCCCATCATGGAAAAAACGTTTCCTTTGAGCGATGCAAAAGCAGCCTTCGACTACCTCTCGGCAAAACCGTCTTACCGCGTGGCGCTCATTCCCTAGTAGCCAAGGTCATGGAGCGCGTGCATGTGCTCCTTCGTCGCTTGGTAGAGCCCCGTATAAATTTCATGCAATGGGGCGTATGTCTGCGCCATCTCGGGGTTGGGCGTCACTGTCGTTCCCTCTCCCTGCCACTTGCGAATGGCCTCGGGTCCACTGACGAGTCCGATGGCAATCGCGGCGAGGAGAGCGTCACCGTAGGACGCCCCCACAGTGACAGGGGCAACTTTTTGGGGCACCCCGCTGATGTCACTCACGCTCTGGAGCCACACAGCATTTTTTGTTCCGCCACCGACGGCTTGAATAGTGTGCGGCGGGGCACCCATATCAGTGAACATATCGACATGCTGCTTGATGCCATGTCCCATACCCTCGAGAGTTCCCCTAAATAGATCTCCCCTCGTGTGGGTGAGGCTCAGTCCAAATATCACGCCCTTAGCTTTGGGGTCATTGATGGGAGTCCTCTCGCCAGAGAAATAGGGCAAGACGAGCACACCGTTTGAGCCTGGTTGCGATTCGGATGCCTCGCGTGTGAGAACACCATAAGCGGGTTCACCGCCAGCTTCCTCTGCCGCCACGAGATCACTTGCAAACGTGTCGCGAACCCACCTGGTCAGGGCGCCAGAGGTCGCCATACCTGCCAAGAGACACCATGTTCCTGGGAAGAGGTACGGGGCGACCCAGAGACGTTCGTCACGCGCTTGGTCATTGTCAGTTACTTGAATCATGAAAATGGTCGAGCCATACATCATCATCATTTCCCCGGGCTCTGTGACCCCGACGCTAAATGATTCAGCGCCTGCGTCGATCGTGCCCACGGATACGGGGGTTCCCACGTTCAGTCCAGTTTCTTGTGCAGCCCATTCCGTCACCTCGCCCGCCAACTCATGGCTCCAGGCAAGCTCAGGGAGGCGCTCTCGCTCGACCACACCGTCGTTGAGTTCGTCGTTCCAGTCACGCTTCCATGGGTCATACATGGGGTGGTGCGAGCCCGCAGAAAAGTGATCGACCACCACCCGACCGGTAAGTCTTGCGACTATGAAGGTGGTTGCATCAACAAACCATCGTGCCTTCTCGTAGACGTCTGGCTCGTTCTTCTTGATCCAGAGAATCTTGGGACCTGTCGCTTGAGAAGAGAGGGCGTTTCCACACGCGTTGAAAATGTAATCCGCGCCGTGGCGCTCGTTCATCTCGGCGATTTCCTCCACTGCTCGGGTGTCAACCCCGTAGAGGATTCCGTTGCGCAGCGGTTGCAGGTTTTCATCAATAGGCAAGACGTCGGGCCCAATCGCGCTAATGCCCACACCCTTGATCTGATCGGGGGAGATTCCCTCTGTTGCCAGCAAGGCCTTACTCACGTGGGTGACATCACCCCACCAGGTTCCCTCGGGGTCGTGCTCAGCCCATCCGGCTCGGGGGAAAATCATTTTGTGGGGCATGACTTCCGTCGCCACCACGACGCCCTCGGGAGTTACGAGGACCCCCTTGGTCTCGTATGTCCCTACGTCGATTCCCATCAGTAGGTCGGTCGTCATCGTCTGCCTCCTGTTGTTGTGGGTTTTCTTAGAGTCGGGTGCCATCCCAGTGGGCTGGGAAAGTGTCCACCACGTCGATAATCAATTCCTGGAGCCCCTCGAGGTCTTCAAGAGAGCACATTTCTACGCCTGTGTGGGTGTAACGAGTCGGCCAGCACAGGTCGAGAGACGGTGTTCCCCCGTTCACGAACTGAACGTAGGACGCGTCGGTGAGCAAGCCCACAGTCGCATGCTTCTGTAGTGGTGCTTGTCGCTTCGACGCGCTCTGCTCCACTATCGTCACCAGACCCGGGTGGGGGATAACGCCATTGAGAGTTCCCCGGCCGTGGAAGCTGTACAGCCCCATGACTGGCCCGTCGCCGATGGTGATGCCATTGGGGGTCCCCATCTCCGGGGTGTCACCCGATGCGACGAGGTCGAGGGAGATCGCCGCGACAGGCTTAATCTTTTCGGCAGCCAGCATCGCGCCACGAAGGTTGAACTCTTCTTGCACCGTGGCGA
>CAYGLJ010000039.1:0-9353 GCA_964350865.1 uncultured Microbacteriaceae bacterium | reverse complement strand
TGCGAAAGTTCTTGTGCCACGTGTGCCTCTCCTGCAACGAACGGTGTTCCACCAGATTAGCGGGAGATGGTCAAAGGTTTCCCAGTGCGGTTCCAGCCACCGGCACGATACGAGAGCTACACTGAAGGTCCGAGAAAGGACCCCACCATGTCAGAGACACTGAATCAGACACACGCCGTATCGCTCACTGATCAGGCGGCAACAAAGGTCCGCAATCTCCTCGACCAGGAGGGTCGCGATGATTTGCGTTTGCGCGTCGCTGTTCAGCCTGGTGGATGCTCGGGATTGATTTACCAGCTGTTCTTTGACGAGCGACTGATGGAAGACGATCTCGTTCGTGAATTCTCGGGAGTCGAGCTCGTAGTGGACAAAATGAGTTCCCCCTATCTCGAGGGAGCCACGGTTGACTTTGAGGACACCATTCAGAAGCAGGGTTTCACGATCGATAACCCGAATGCGCAAGGTAGCTGCGCGTGTGGAGACAGCTTCTCCTAAACCCTGAGAGAAAGCCTCAGAACGCGCCTGTCTGAGAGTGGGGCGCGAGGGGAATGTCGTAGACTGAGGCTTACGAACTTGGTTACAAGGTGAAAGGTCTCCTGTGCGCCACACCCTCAAGCGCGGCCTCAAAGGCGCGTCTCTCCTCACCGTTTTGGCCGTTGTGTTGGCGGGGTGTACATCTCAAAGCGCCTTGGGTTGGTTGCCCACCGAACGCGGCCTGACGAACCAGGTAGACCGGGTCATCGACCTGTGGGTTGTGTCATGGATTGTCTTGCTCATTGTGGGCGTTGTCACCTGGTTGCTCATCATCTGGGCGTCTGTTGTCTACCGTCGCAGGAGGGGGCAAACAGGTTTGCCTGCCCAGTTGCGCTACAACATGCCCATCGAAACCTTCTATACGGTTGTACCCCTCATCCTCGTGTTGGGCCTTTTCGCCTTCACTGCGCGCGATCAAACCATCATTGAGGCGCCGTTGGAGGAGCCCGATGTGTCGATTGAGGTGTACGGAAAGCGCTGGGCGTGGGACTTTAACTACCTCAACGAAAACGTCTATCTCTCCGGTATCCAGGGCCAGGAGATCCCGGGTGGGGGAGTAGATACTGAGCTCCTTCCCAAGCTGTATTTGCCCGTGGATCAGAAGGTTGAGATCAAGATTGAATCTCGCGATGTCATCCACTCGTTCTGGGTTATCGACTTCCTGTACAAGAAGGACATGATTCCCGCCCGCACCAACTACTGGTACTTCATTCCCCAAGAAGAGGGCGTCTTCCGCGGCAAGTGCGCTGAGCTCTGCGGTGAGTACCATTCCCTGATGCTGTTCGAGGTGCACGTGGTATCCGAGCAGGAATACAACCAACAGATTCAAGCGCTTCGTGCCCAAGGCAATGTTGGACGCTTGGGACCTGAGGTAAGTGTTTTACAAAATCTTCCCGGAACCGACGCATTCAGTGAGAGTGAGTAGAAGCAGATGACAACCACAGCTCCCCGTCCCTCTGTGACCGAGACGCCCCAGGGCCTCTCTAATGCCAGTGTTGCGCGCAAAGGTAACGTCTTTGTTGACTGGGTGACCACGACAGATCACAAGAAGATTGGGTACCTCTACCTCATCACGTCGTTCCTCTACTTCCTGCTCGGTGGTGTCATGGCGCTGGTTATCCGCGCTCAGCTGTTTGCTCCTGGACTGGAAATTGTCGCGACGAAGGAGCAGTACAACCAGCTCTTCACCATGCACGGCACCATCATGTTGCTGATGTTTGCTACCCCGCTGTTTGCTGGATTTGCGAACGTTTTGATGCCGCTTCAAATTGGCGCTCCCGATGTTGCATTCCCGCGCCTGAACGCCCTCGCGTACTGGTTCTTCAGCTTCGGATCTTTGATTGCGGTCTCCGGCTTCTTGACCCCGCAGGGCGCAGCGTCCTTCGGCTGGTTTGCCTACACCCCCCTATCGAGCCAGACATTCACCCCAGGTCTGGGCGGAAACCTCTGGGTGTTTGGGCTGGGCTTGAGCGGTTTTGGAACCATTTTGGGTGCGGTGAACTTCATCACCACCATCATCACGATGCGAGTCCCTGGCATGACGATGTGGCGGATGCCCATCTTCACCTGGAACACCTTGGTCACCTCAATCCTCGTGTTGCTGGCCTTCCCCGTGTTGGCCGCGGCCATGCTCGCACTGGGCTCTGACCGAGTCTTTGGCTCCCACGTTTATGACGCCGCCAACGGAGGGGCAATTCTGTGGCAGCACCTCTTCTGGTTCTTCGGTCACCCCGAGGTGTACATCATCGCTTTGCCGTTCTTTGGAATCGTGTCCGAAATCTTCCCGGTCTTTAGTCGGAAACCGATCTTTGGTTACAAGACCCTGGTCTACGCGACAATCGCCATTGCTGCGCTCTCCATGACCGTGTGGGCCCACCACATGTACGTGACTGGCTCGGTCTTGTTGCCGTTCTTCGCCTTGATGACCATGTTGATCGCGGTCCCCACTGGCGTGAAGATTTTCAACTGGATCGGCACGATGTGGCGTGGTTCTGTCACGTTTGAAACGCCTATTGTTTTCGCGCTGGGATTCCTGATCTCCTTTGTCTTCGGGGGATTGACCGGTGTTATCCTCGCGTCACCGCCACTGGACTTCCACGTCTCGGATAGCTACTTCGTTGTGGCTCACTTCCACTACGTGGTCTTTGGAACCGTGGTGTTCGCTATGTTTGCTGGCTTCTACTTCTGGTGGCCGAAGTTCACCGGAAAGATGCTGAACGAATCCCTTGGGCACGTTCACTTCTGGACGCTCTTCGTAGGCTTCCACATGACCTTCCTTATCCAGCACTGGCTGGGAGTTATGGGTATGCCTCGCCGTTACGCCACCTACCTGCCTGAGGACGGGTTCACCTGGATGAACCAGCTCTCCACGGTGGGGTCAGTGTTGTTGGCACTGTCGATGATTCCGTTCCTCCTCAACGTTTACCTCACAGCTCGTAACGGACAAAAGGTGACTGTCAATGACCCTTGGGGTTACGGACGTTCGCTGGAGTGGGCAACCTCGTGTCCTCCGCCGCGCCACAACTTCACCTCGATTCCTCGAATCCGTTCCGAGTCCCCAGCCTTCGACTTGAACCACCCTGAGGTTGATCTTCCGGCCGTTGAAGCACCGAAGAAGGCGCCCGCTGGGGCAGCACGGTAGGGGGTACAGAGTTATGAAGACAAATATCGTCCTGCTGTGGATTCTGACGGTCTACTTTTTCATTCTTGCCGCCGTGTATACGGTTTGGTCGGTAATCGACAAAGGTGCAGTGGAGTGGGTGGGGTCTCTCGCCATCGTTCTTAGTGGTGCACTGACGATTTTCATAGCGTTCTACCTCCAGGTTCAGCTCAAGAACCAGGGTGGCGAGCTTCCAGAAGATCGTCTGGATGCAGAAATCGATGATGGAGACCCTGAAATCGGCTTCTACAGCCCGTGGAGCTGGTGGCCCATCGTTCTTGCCGCTGGCGCTGGAGTGGCCTTCTTGGGCCTGGCAGTGGGCTACTGGGTATCGCTGTATGCCGTACCCTTCGTCCTCATCGGAATCGTGGGCTGGACTTACGAGTACTATCGAGGATATTTTGCCCGATAGTTCGCCGGTTGTCCGGTTCGCTGCCGCGGCCGACGGGCCTCGAGTTCTCGAGCTGGTGGCGCGACTGGGACACGCTGTTCCCGTCGATGCAGACGCTTTTGCCGAGGCTTTTCCCGCGGTTCTCGCTGATCACCCGCGTTCCCTGCTCCACATTGCGGAGGTAGACGGTGTTGTGGCGGGTTACGCGCTCACCACCATCAACCCTCTGCTGTACACCAACGGACCGTCTGCGCAGCTGCAAGAGATTGTGGTGGATGACAGCCTCCAAACCCGTGGAGTGGGAACAGCTCTCGTGAGAGCGGTAGAGGAAGCGTGCGAGGAGAGCGGGGTCACCCAGTTGACTGTCGCATCCCGCCGTGCGGGGGGCTTCTACGACCGGCTGGGCTACACCCAGCAGGCCGAGTACATGCGTCGTCTTTTCAGCTAAACCCACCCCACGGACCCTGAGGCACGTCTCAGAACCCCGAATTGCCGGCGTTCGAACTAGTGCTTGCTGGCGCCTTCGAGCTCTTTCGCCTCAATGGGGAGGACCCGGTCTTCAAAGAACCAGCGAGATAGACCCGCCCGCATCCTCGTACCCACCGTGATACGTCCCTCGTCATTGGGCCGCACGGTGAGGGGCTGGTACTCGTTGTAGTCCAGCAGTCTCCAACGCTCATACTCATCGAGCTGCTCGTGGACCTCCACGTACTCGCCGCCGGGAAGTCGGACGATACGGCCACTCTCGTAACCGTGCAGCGCAATCTCACGATCTTTGCGTTGCAGGGCCAAACAGGTCCGCTTCGTGATGATGAATGCGAGGATCGGCCCCACGATCAACAAGACTTGGAGGGTGTTGATGACACCCTCAATCGTCAGCTTGAAGTGCGTCGCAATGAGGTCGGAGCTCGCAGCAGCCCAGAGAACCGCGTAGAAGACGACACCGACCGCACCAATGGCGGTGCGAGTGGGGGCGTTGCGCGGACGGTCGGCGATGTGGTGCTCTCGCTTATCGCCGGTGACCCAAGCTTCAAAGAATGGATACAGCGCAATTGCGGCAATGAAGACAATGAGCACCACGGTGGGGACAAGAATGTTCATCGACCACGTGTAGCCAAAGAGAACGAACTCCCACCCTGGTGGAACAAGACGCAAAGCCCCATCGGCGAAGCCGATGTACCAGTCAGGTTGAGTACCTGCTGACACAGGGGAGGGGTCATAGGGCCCATAGTTCCAAATCGGGTTGATCGTGAAGAGCGAGGCGATCAGCATGATCACGCCGAACACGAGGAAGAAGAATCCGCCTGCTTTCGCCGCAAACACGGGCATCACAGGGGACCCCACGACGTTGTCGTTGGTGCGACCGGGGCCAGCGAACTGGGTGTGCTTGTTGACCACCAACAGCACCATGTGAATTGCCAGGGTGGCAATCAAAATGGCTGGGAGCAACATGATGTGCAAGACATACAGTCTCGGGATGACTTCCATTCCTGGGAATTCGTCGCCGAAGAAGAGGTACGAGATCCATACGCCCACAACCGGGAACGCCTTGATCATGCCGTCAATGATGCGCAGACCGTTGCCAGAGAGCAGGTCGTCGGGGAGGCTGTATCCGGTGAAACCCTCTGCCATAGCGAGAACAAAGAGCAGGAAACCGACAATCCAGTTCAACTCACGAGGCTTGCGGAAGGCTCCCGTGAAGAACACGCGAAGCATGTGCAACACAATCGATGCGACAAAAAGAAGTGCGGCCCAGTGGTGGACCTGCCTCATCAGCAGACCGCCACGGATGTCGAAGGATAGGTCAAGCGCCGTGTGATAGGCGACTGACATTTCGATGCCCTTCAGGGGGAGGTATGAGCCCTCATATTCCACGTGGCTCATCGAAGGGTCGAAGTAGAAGGTCAGGAAAGTTCCGCTGATCAGAATGACGATGAAGGAGTAGAGAGCAACTTCACCCAGCATGAAGGACCAGTGGTCGGGGAAGATCTTGCGACCGAGTGCTTTGACCGCAGTCGAAGCACTGGTGCGCTCGTCAACGTAATTGGCTGCCCAGTTCGTAAACCGCATGCCAGGACCAACGTCGGCTTTCGGTGGGCTCTCTAATGTTGTGCTCACAGTTCACGCTCCCAGAAACTAGGTCCAACAGGTTCAGTGAAATCACTTCGTGCTACTAAATATCCTTCCGCATCAATGGTGATAGGAAGCTGTGGAAGGGGTCTTGCGGCCGGCCCAAAGATCACTTCACAGTGATTTGCCACGTCAAACTCAGATTGGTGGCAGGGGCACAGGAGGTGGTGGGTCTGTTGCTCGTAGAGGGCAACAGGGCACCCGACGTGAGTACAAATCTTCGAGTACGCGACGATTCCCTGGTAGGACCACGATGACTTCGCGGGATCTTCGTTGAGCTCGTCAACGGGGAGTCGCATAAGCAAGACAGCGGCTTTTGCCTTTTCTTCCAGCTTGTGGTGCTCCAGGTCTTTCCACCCGTCGGGAACCACGTGGAAAGCGGACCCAATAGTGACTTCAGAGGCTTTGATGGGGACTCCGCTGGGGTCCCGGGTCAAGCGAACGCCCTCGGCCCACATGGTTTGCTTCATGCGAGCAATGGGATCATCGGCAGGGGCAAGGTCGCGGAATAGCACAACAGCAGGGATAGGGGCTGCGAGAAGCGCGCCGAATAGGGTGTTGCGCACCAGCGACCGGCGGGTGAACCCGGATTCCTTGTTGGCTTGCTGGAACGTTTCTACTGCGGCTGCTCGGGCCTCTTCGGTGCCACGAGTGGGGTGACGCTCTTCTACGAGCTCATGGCCGTGCATCAGAGCCTTAGCCCACTGCACAGCTCCAATTCCTACTCCGAGCAGGGCTGCGGAGAGCCCCAGCCCAACCATGAGGTTGTTGAGACGCACCGAGGACATGTCGCCGGGGATGATAGGAAACACAACATAAGCCACTGCCGCGAAGACGCTGCCGATGATGGAGAGCAGGAAGAAGCCGGCGATACGCCGCTCCATGCCCTTCGCTTCTTTTTCGTCGAGGTCCGTAACGCGTTGGTGTTCTGGGGCTAGTCCCGGGTTTTGGGGCGCACTGGAACGCTCAACAGCTGTGCCAGGGTCCATGACTTCATCGTGACCGGAAGTCTCAAGTCCTGAAGCTGGTGGCTTTTTCGCCATTGTGCGTTGTCCCTTTCTGTCCGAACTAGTTAGAGCGGGCTGTCAGCCACACTGCGACGGCAATTAGCCCACCCAAACCAATGAGCCAGATAAACAAACCCTCGGAGACGGGTCCCAAGCTTCCCAAGGAGAAGCCACCGACTGAGGGGTTCTCGTCGAGATACTTGAGATACGAAATCACATCGTTCTTTTCCTCTGGCGTGAGATTCATGTCGCTGAAAACGGGCATGTTCTGAGGCCCAGTCACCATGGCGCCATAGATGTGTATGGGCTGGAGATCACGCAGGTGGGGAGCGTACTTGCCTTCAGTAAGAGCTCCACCCGCCCCGGCGACGTTGTGACACATTGCACAGTTGATGCGGAAGAGTTCGGCACCGTTGGCAACATCTCCGTCGGCAGCGTAGTACTGGGGATCGGGCATTCCCGGCCCCGGCGCGAGGGTCGCGACCCAGGCAGCCATCGCATCAATCTGCGGCTGAGTGAACTGGACCGGCTTCACTTCAGCCTGGGGGCCTGAGGCTGCCATAGGCATGCGTCCGGTTCCTACCTGGAAGTCAACAGAGAGAGCGCCCACGCCGATCAGCGTGGGACCTGCCACAGTGCCCTCGGCATTCAGGCCGTGGCAGCTGGCGCAGTTAGCGAGAAAGAGTTTCTCGCCCTCTTCCACAAGAGCCTCTTGCGCAATAGGAGCATCCTGAGCGTGCGCGATGCCTGTGCTCGCAGCAGCGTAGGCACCACCAGTCACAAACAAACCAATCACCAACAGAAGGGCCCCCATGAGAGGGTGGCGACGACCGGAGCGGCGAGGTGAGCGGGATGAGGCCATAGGAGCGCGTAACTACTTTCTTTTCTTGTTTATCTCAGGACGTAAATGACGAGGAACAGACCAATCCACACCACGTCAACGAAGTGCCAGTAATACGAAACCACAATGGCGCTCGTTGCCTCGCGATGAGTGAAGTTCTTCACAGCGTATGCACGGCCGATTACCAGCAAGAACGCAATCAAACCGCCGGTTACGTGGAGTCCGTGGAAGCCCGTAGTAAGGAAGAAAGCAGATCCGTAAGCGTCCGAAGCCAACGTCAGCCCCTCCGAAACCAATACTGCGTACTCGTAGACCTGACCGGCAACGAAGATCGCGCCCATGGCGTAGGTGATGAAGAACCACTCGATCATGCCCCATTGGGTGGGCTTCCAGCCGGTGGCGCGTGCCTGCAGTCTCTCAGCGGCAAAAACACCGAACTGAGCAGTGACACTGGAGAGCACCAGAATCGTGGTGTTGATGGCGGCAAAGGGAATGTCGAGCAGGGTGACCCTGGATTCCCACAGTTCTGGGGATGTCGAGCGAAGCGTGAAGTAAATCGCGAACAACCCTGCGAAGAACATCACCTCGCTGCCCAGCCACACAATGGTGCCCACAGCAATGACGTTGGGTCGATTTACTGTGGGCGCAGAAAGACCTGGTGTCAGAGATGCGCTACTCACCCCTCCATTATGCCGGATAACAAGCTGGGACATTGCCCCACGACATGCCTACCTTGGCCGATAACATGGGCTCTATGCCCTCCCATTTCTCCTGGCCCGAGACCCTCACCCAGCTTCTGGAGCGGCGTGACCTGACCGTGGCTCAAGCGAGCAGCGCGATGGAGGCGGTGATGGCGGGGGAGGTCACAGACTCCCAAATGGCCGCTTTTCTTGTGGCACTTCGAGCCAAATCCGAGACGGTAGATGAGATCGTCGGTTTCCGCGACGCAGTTCTGAAGCACGCGGTTGCGCTCCCTATCGATCCGATGGTTCTCGACATTGTCGGCACCGGGGGAGACCCGTATGGCGCGGTGGTGAACGTGTCGTCCATAGCCTCGATCGTGGCCGCCGCTTCTGGTGTTCCAGTCGTCAAGCACGGCAATCGTGCGGCGAGTTCGGCCTCAGGTGCAAGCGATGTCTTGGGTGCGCTGGGGGTGAATCTTGACCTAGAGCCCAGTGAAGTAGCGCGAGTCTTCCACGAAGTGGGCATGACGTTCGTATTCGCCGCAAAGTTCCACCCGGGCTTCCGCCATGCCGCCACCGCCCGCAAAGAAATTGGCATCCCGACGGTATTCAACATCTTGGGACCGCTGTGTAACCCAGTGAGGCCTGAGGCAAGCGCCGTGGGGGTCAGCAATCTCGGGCGTGTGCCACAAGTTGCCGGGGTTTTCAGGACCCGAGGGGCCACCGCACTGGTGTACCGCGGTGACGATGGCATCGACAAGATGACAACAACCGGTCACTCCCATGTTTGGGAAGTGACGCGGGGTCAAATTTATGAGCACGATGTGGATTCGGAAGAGTTGGGTCTCGCGAAAGCTCGTCCTGAAGATCTTCTGGGAGACAGCCCCGAACACAACGCGAATCTTGCCCGAAGTGTCCTGGCTGGTGAGCCAGGGCCCGTGCGAGACATTGTGGTCCTCAACGCCGCCGCGGGCTTAGTGTCCTTTGCCTTGGCTGAAAACCCCGCTGAGCGCGAACGAGGGCTCATGGAGCGTCTGAGAGAGAAAATATCGATCGCGGAGTCAACCCTTGACTCGGGCCTTGCCCAGAGGAAGCTGGAGGACTGGGT
>CAYGLJ010000038.1:5849-9892 GCA_964350865.1 uncultured Microbacteriaceae bacterium | reverse complement strand
TGACGGATCTGTTGGAGATGAGCCGTTACGACGCTGGGGCTGTTGCGCTCGAGGTCGATGAGGTCAACCTTGTCGCGCTCGTCGAGGACTGTCTCGATCAGTTGTCGCCTCTTGCCACCCAGAAGGGCTCGAATCTCGTGGTCGAGGTTCGTGGTGGCTATGGCGAAAGCGAAGTTGACCAGCGTCGTATTCGCCGCATCGTCCTCAACTTTGTCGGCAACGCGATAGACCACGGCGAAGGTCGCCCCATTGTCACGTTTGTCGATTCCAATGAGGATGCCGTGGCGATCGCGGTCCGAGACTGGGGTGTGGGAATGACGCCGGACCAGGTCGAGCGAGTATTTGACCGGTTCTGGAGGGCGGATCCCTCTCGCCAGCGGACCACTGGGGGAACGGGACTCGGACTCGCTATCGCCAGTGAGGACGCTCTTGCTCATGGCGGTCGCATTGATGTGTGGAGTGAGAAAGGTGAGGGCAGTTGTTTCCGGCTCACCATTCCTCGCGCGCCCTTGGCAGAGTGGCGAGACTCTCCACTCCCACTCCCGCCGGAGAGCGACGCCATCGATTCGTATCTCGCCGAAGAAGACTCCACCAAGGGAGCGCTGGCATGAGGACGCTCCGGATAGGTTTTCTCGCCGTTGTGACGGCTTTCGTGATGGCGTGCACGTCGATTCCCAGTTCAGGCCCGGTCAACTCCACCGACAGAACCACCGGCGTTGACACTTCCGATGTGGACTTCCTGCCACCAGGACCCTCGACTGGCGCTACCCCCGAGGAAATCATTGCCGGGTTCATTGCTGCCGGTACTGCTGCGCAAGACAACTACCGCGTCGCCAGAAGCTACCTGGCTGAGGAGGTGAGCGAGGACTGGAACCCGAACGCGTCTGTGCTGATTAGGCGGGGGGAGCCTCTGGTTTCTGTCGTGTCAAACACCGTGGCTCGCTATGTGGTTCCGGTGATTGCGAGTGTTGATGAGTTGGGGAGGTTCTCCACAAGTGCCAGTGTCAGCTCACAAACCCTCGATTTCCGGCTCGTCTTGGAGGACAACGAGTGGCGGATTAGTGGACTACCCGATGGCATCGTCTTGACGGAAGCAGCCTTTGCTGAAGCTTTCTCGAGCTATCGCCTCTATTACTTCTCTGCGGGTTATCGAGAGCTTGTTCCCGACGTCCGCTGGTTTGCCTCACGAGGAGAGGTCTCCTCGAAGATTGTCCGGGGACTTCTGGAGGCACCTTCATTTTGGTTGGATCAGGGCGCCACAGTGTCTGCTTTCCCGGAGGGAACACAGCTCGCGCTCACCCCCATCCCCGTGGTTGACGGTGTGGCGAGCGTTGACCTGACCACCAGGGTCCTCACCGCGGATGAGATCACTCGCTCGCGCATGCTCACCCAGCTCACCGCGAGCTTGGCGCAAGTGCAAGGAATTTCGTCGGCGAGAATCTCTGTCAACCAGAATGATCTGGTTATCAGCACCCTGGGCGAGGAGGGGCCCTCACTCGCGAGCGGTCGAGACCCCCGCAGTGTGGTGTTGAGAGATCGACGCTTTGGATATGTGCAAGGTGGCAGCGTTCAGGAGCTTGAAGGACTCTCCTCAGCGATGGCCTCCCTGATCCCCCAGAAGATTTTCTATTCCGCCGGTTATGACCGGGCCTTAGCCACGAGAACGGACGGGCTCTGGAGCCTGGAGCCCGGCACTGAGCCCATCATCATTGATCCCAGAGCCGGACTAGTTCGGGGAATCATCGACAACTGTGGGTTTGTCTGGTCGAGCACGAGGGAGTCTTCTCCGGAGATGGCCCAGATCATTACACCCCAGGGTGACGTCGTCCCCTTCCCCCTGGATATTGGCAATAGCTCCGAGCTTGTGTCTTTCGAGCTTGCGCGAGATGACACCCGCTTGTTGGTCCTTGTTCAGACTGAAACAGGAGTGCGGGTCCTCCTAGGGGCGATTGCGCGGGATGACACCTGTCAGCCGGTTTCCGTGGGGGAGTTTGTGGAGTTAGGCCCAGTAGATGGAACGGCCGTCGATGCGGCCTGGATTGATGACTCCAGGATTGCTGTCGCGATTAAGGAAGACTCCACCGGTCAGGGTGAGGTCCTGGTCTTTGATGTCAGCGGGCAATCCTCCACGCTCGGTCGACCATTGCGACCGGTGACCCTGGTTGGTGGGGTGGGAGGACTCTCGGGACTTCGCCTTCTGGCCGAGGATGGCCTCATCTATCAGCCCCGAGGAAATGGTTGGCAAGCCACGGGCGAGAGGGCAAGCGTTCTCGCGACCCAGCGATAAACATCGTGAGTTCTGGGGATGCCCATGTGACATATAGCCCAACGGGTCTACGCTGAAGAGACACCTCACGACAGGCGCACAGCGCTTCACATCTGAAGGAGGGTCCTATGGACATCACACTGGCAGCTCACGGAGTCGCAATCCCTGACCGATTCAAAGATTATGTCGACGAGAAAGCCGACAAAGTCTTAGCGCTCGCGGAGCGAGCGCAGAACTTTCAAGTGAAAGTGTCGAGGGAAAACTCCAGTCGCGGGGGAGCGTCCGAGGACATTGTGGAGTTGACTGTGATCGGAAAGGGTCCCGTTATCCGGGCTCAAGCCAAATCACCGGACAAGTACGTGGCATTCGACCAGGCGCTCGAGCACTTGATTAAGCGTCTTCGCCGGGCCAAAGACAAGAAAATGGTCCACCACGGCCGCCAACGCCCCGAATCCCTGAGTGAGCTGAGCGCCAGGGGCTTCCAAGACATCGATATCACCCCGGCAAGCGTTGAGGTGTTGAGAAGTGTCGCCACCGGAAGTATCGGCATCATCCCTGAGGACGCGGAGGAGCACATTTCTGAGGAATCAGAGAGCCCCGTGGTGATTCGCCGGAAAGTCTTCGAGCCTCACGTTGCGACTGCTGAAGAAGCCGTTGATTACATGGAGGTCGTGGGACACGACTTCTATCTCTTCATTGACAAGGAGACGTCGATGCCGAGTGTCGTGTATCGACGCAAAGGGTGGAACTACGGGGTCATCTCCTTAGGCGAGTAAATCGCGATAAGTCCCCGTTGGTAGCATGGGGCAACGAGTTTTCCCCGGTTCTCTTGCAAGGCGAGGTTGTGTGTGGCTAACGTCCTAGAGCGTTTTCTTCGGATGGGCGAAGGGCGCATCCTTCGCAAACTTGAGAGCCAAGCCAAGGCTGTTAACCACCTCGAGGACTCCTTCTCGCACCTCACCGATGATGAGCTGAAGGGCGAGACCGAGGAGCTTCGCTCCCGCTATGCCGCTGGCGAATCACTCGACGATTTACTTCCTGAGGCCTTTGCGGCCGTGAGGGAAGCGTCCAAGCGCACCTTGGGGCTTCGTCACTTTGATGTGCAGCTCATGGGTGGTGGCGCTTTGCACCTGGGCAACATTGCCGAGATGAAGACTGGTGAGGGTAAGACTTTGGTCGCCACACTGGCTGCCTACCTGAACGCCATTCCTGCCCGGGGTGTTCACATCGTGACAGTGAATGATTACCTCGCCAGCTACCAGTCAGACCTCATGGGCCGTATTTTCCGTGCGCTGGGAATGACGACAGGGTGCATCATCTCGGGTCAAACCCCAGAAGAGCGTCGCCTCCAGTACCAGGCAGATATCACCTATGGCACGAACAACGAGTTTGGGTTCGATTATCTTCGCGACAACATGGCGCTCCAGAAAACTGATCTGGTGCAGCGAGGTCACTTCTTCGCCATTGTCGACGAGGTGGACTCCATCCTCATCGACGAGGCGAGAACCCCGCTGATTATTTCGGGACCTGCTTCGGGGGAAGCAAACCGGTGGTTTGGCGAATTCGCGCGCATCGCCGGTCGCCTGACCGAGGGTGAGGACTACGAGGTAGACATCAAAAAGCGCACCGTGGGTGTGCTGGAGCCAGGAATCGACAAGGTCGAGGATTACCTCGGCATTGACAACCTCTACGAGTCCGCGAATACCCCCCTGATTTCCTTCTTGAACAATGCCCTCAAGGCGCGGTCATTGTTCAAGCGTGACAAGGACTACGTCGT
>CAYGLJ010000038.1:0-5749 GCA_964350865.1 uncultured Microbacteriaceae bacterium | reverse complement strand
TGGGTGTGGTGCCAATCCCGACGAACCGACCCATGGTTCGACTCGACCAGCCTGACCTGATTTATCGCGATGAAGAAGCTAAGTATCGACAGGTCGTTGAGGACATTGTCGCCCGCCATGAAAAGGGGCAGCCCGTTCTAGTCGGAACTACCAGTGTGGAGAAGAGCGAGAAGCTCTCGGGCATGCTCGCAAAGCGAGGCGTGAAACACGAAGTTCTGAACGCCAAGAATCACGCGAGAGAAGCCACCATCATCGCTCAAGCGGGGCGCCGTGGTGCCGTCACGGTTGCCACCAACATGGCGGGTCGTGGAACCGACATCATGCTCGGTGGAAACGCAGAGTTCATGGCCGTTGCTGCGATGGGCGAGAAGGGTTTCGACGCCAACGAGAAGCCTGAAGAGTATGAAGCTGCCTGGGACGCTGTCTTCCAGTCCATGATGTCCCAGGTCGAGGAAGAAGCAGAAGCAGTTCGGGAACTTGGCGGCCTCTATGTTCTGGGAACGGAACGTCACGAGTCGAGACGCATCGACAACCAGCTTCGAGGACGCTCCGGGCGTCAGGGTGATCCTGGTGAGAGCCGTTTCTATCTCTCGCTCCAGGATGACCTGATGCGGATGTTCAACGCCGGTGCTGCTGAAGCTCTGATGGCTCGCACCAGTAATGACGAGGAAGACATTGCGATCGAGTCACGCGTTGTCAGCCGTGCTATTCAGTCGGCACAGAGTCAGGTGGAGGCACGTAACGCCGAGATTCGGAAGAACGTTCTCAAATACGACGATGTTCTGAACCGCCAGAGACAAGCAATTTATAGCGACCGTCGCCACATTCTCGAAGGTGATGACATTGCGGACCGAGTTCGCGCCTTCATTGATGACACCCTGTCGTCGATTATTTCGGAGCACACGTCTGTGGGGAACCCCAGCGAATGGGATTGGGATGCCCTCTGGACAGAGCTCAAAACCCTCTATCCGATTGGGTTGACCATCGATGAGGTCGTCGCTGAGCTCGGAATGAGCATGGATTCGAGCGAACTTGTTCGCGAAGTGTCCTCGGACGCTCTCGTGGCGTATGAAAAGCGCGAAACCCAGCTGGGAGCTGCTGCGATGCGCGAGCTCGAGCGCCGAGTGGTCTTGAGTGTTATCGACCGCCGTTGGCGAGACCACCTCTATGAGATGGATTACCTGAAAGACGGGATCGGTCTGCGCGCAATGGCGCAGAGAGATCCCTTGATTGAGTACCAGCGTGAAGGCTATGCGCTGTTCAACACCATGATGGGTCAAATCAAAGAGGACACCACCGGTTTTGTCTATAACCTCGAGGTCCAGGTTCAGCCTCCCGAGGGTGGAATGGCAGCCCAGGTTTCGGCCAAGGGACTCGCACAGTCGGTGGTGCCGCAGCAAAACCTCAGCTACTCCGCCCCCGCTGCGGATGGAAGTGTCGAAGTTCGCAATCAGCAGGGCCAGGTGGTGGCCTCACCTCCCGCCGCCGGGTCAGCTTTTGGGGTCCCAACCCCCGCTGCGCCTGCGCAGGGTGGAGCTCCCGCGGCCAGGCCAGTCGCTCAGCCACCAGCGTCGCGACCGGCCCCGCCCGCTGCTAATCGTGCGCAACGTCGAGCGCAGAAGAAGAAAAAGCGCTAGCTAGAGAATGGTGAAGGATGTGGCCCGCCAGCGATGGTCATATCCTTCAAGGCGCAGTGCCGCTGCCCGGATGCGCTGAGTTCCTCTGACCACCACGCACGCTTCGACAATGCCCTCTCGAGGCTTTCCAATCGTGACGTGGGACAGGGTGAAGTGGTGGGCGATCCGCTCGCGAACATCGGCGGGCATCAGGCTGAGTTTTCTGGTCCTCGCATCCACCTTCGCTTGCATCGCTTTGTACACGTCATCGGTGACCCATCTGGCGATTTGGGCTAGATCCCTGGAACCATAGAGAACCTCGAGAGCGCGCTGCGTGAAATTCAGCGCGAAGAGCGAAGCATCTGGGAGGTCTTTTGTGGGGCTCCATTGGATTTCGAAGGCGTCATCGCCTTTCGGTGTTGCTCGTTTTTTCCCTTTGCGAGGCTCCTCGGAAGGGTTACTGATTTGCGTGATGGACATGGCAGTTCCTTTCTTCTAGTGGTTCAAATCACAGGGGACGAACAACCAGCGGGATGAGGATCCATGCCGTGGGCACTCTCACCCAAGCACTATTTGCCCTGCAAAAACCAAAATGTTGCGAACTTGTGGAAAACCACGGGGGCAAACTCGAGCATCCCCGTAAGGTTCCTCATCAACGACAGGAGCCCTATGCCCGATGTGGACCTCTCCGCCATCCTTCGTCACGCACAACACAGCGCACTACCGCTTACTGTCTCCCTGCAGGGAGGCCTGGTGCGTGAGCTTCTTGTGCGCTCGGTCGGAAATTCCTGGTTCTCTGCGCGCGAGACCGGTGCCCTGGGCGGTGAGTTTGTTATTTCCTTTAGGGCCCTGCACATGATTGCCGGGCACCGGGTGGAACCTGCTCCGGAGAGCTCGGGGTCATCGACTGTTCCACTCCACGCCATGTTGCTCCAACTCGAGCGGCAAGGCACCCTGGTGATCGTTCATTTGTCGGAGTTGTCTGTTGTAGGTCGGATCGGCGACGTGGGCGTTGACTTCCTTACGGTGTCCAAAACAGACACAACTCAGGTCCTGATTCCTCTCGCTCACTTTCTGTGGCTCGAAGCCTGTGGATAGAAATGACGCGAAGTCTCCGATTTCCGTCACACTTCCCGCATGGCACGAAAGACACCTACAGTTCGAATCTCTCGCAGAGTCATCCTTCAGGGAGGCCTTGGGGTGGTTCTGGTGGGAGCCTCGATTCTGGGAGTGGCAGTTGTTCTGGAAGAGGGTAACCAGACACGCACTGTCGCTGTCTCTCGAACGGACGTTCCCTCGGGAGTCAGCGCTGGCGCCACGGACATTGAGCTGTTGGAAATTCCTGAGAGCGTTGCTTCGCTGCCCACTTTGACTGGGGAAGAACTACAAGGTTTGTCAGAGATGGTGCTGAATAGGCCTCTTCGTCCAGGAGACGTGCTCTCCGCCAGGGACTTCTCTCTTCCCGAGAATGTCGATGCGGCAGGAATCACTATCGATCTCTCGATTGGGGAACCTGCGTGGCTAACACCGGGGCACAGGGTCACACTGTGGGTCGCCCCGCCAGCGTCTGAGAACTCGTTTTCTGCACCCTTCGTGTTGAGCGCCAATGTCGTGATCGACTCTGTCAGCCGAGACGAAGGTTTCGCTGCTGATGGAGCCTTTCGGCAAGTAAACATTCTGGTATCGCCTCGAGACATTCCAGGCGTCGTTCACGCCCTCGCCAATAGGTACTTCCTCTATCTCGTCCCGGTGGTCTGATGGACGGGCCAGTCAAGGTGGGTGCGGTGATGCGACCTGAATGGTTCGAGCCTTTTGAGAGATCCATGGCAGAACTGGGTGTAGTTGCTGTCTGGTTAGGCAGAGACATCACCTTGGTTTCGGAAGAATCGCTTTCTGAGCTGGAAGGACTCGTCCTCGAGCTCTCCTATGAGGTGGTCGGGAACGTGACCGTCGATGATGTCAGGTCTTGGGGTCCACTCGCGGGTGTGCCGGTGGAGGATGGGTCGGCGGCGCTTGCGGAACAGTTAGGAATCTCTGAGGTCTTGTGGGGTGAGGACCAGGCCCGTGCTTGGCTTGAAAAGCGACATGCGCCTCTTGAGCATGCTCAAGCGCCCGTGCTAGCAGTCTGGGGCACGGCTGGCGCGCCAGGAGCAACGACCCTGGCCATAGGACTCTCCCTCGCACTCGCGAAATCTCGCCCCGCCCTGCTGATTGATGCAGACTTTCTCGCTCCTTCGGTGGGTGAACTATTGGGAATTCCGAATGACACTCCGGGGTTGTTAGGTGCGTTGCGAGTGGCCCGAAACGACAACCCTCCCTGGGAATCGATGCGTGCTTGCGCAGCGCCTGCTGCCCACAATGCCTCACTTCAGGTCCTCTCAGGAACTCGCCCGGGTTCTCTCGGGCGACTAGAAGCTGCAGGAGTGTCGACCCTGATTGATAGTGCAGTTTCCTCAGGGGTTGCGGTCGTGGTGGACCTGAAGTGTGCACTGGGTGACTCGGAACCGACACCGGAGAAGGCTGCGACGGAGGCTATTTTGCGCAAAGCACAGCAACTTTTGTGGGTGGGGATGGGATCAGACCTGGGTGTTTCGAGGCTCGTTCGAGAGTGGACTCTCCTCAAGGAGTTGACCGAGGATGTCGGCCAGAGGGTCCTTCTCCGCACGTCCGCAGGCTCCTCAGAGTCGTCTTTCAAGGAGTCTTCGACTGCGGTGTGGGGATTCACGGGGTGTGCTGACATCAGTGCGCTCCCGATGCGGAAGGACCTGTCAGATACTTCTGTGCTCACTGACTTGCTGCATGCGGCGGGTGGGCTTATTCCGAAGCCCCAGCTCGTCGCGAAACCACCCCGGAAAGGATTGCGCGCATCCCTCCATGCGCTCCTGACACCGCGACAGCGTGAGCCATTACCCTGAGGGGGTGGCAACGCAACCGGCATCCGTCTTCACGAGGACGACACTGTTTGATCGACAGGTCGCCTGGTTGTATCAACTGGTCAGCGAAGGTCAGCTACTCGCTGACCTCGCCTTTGCCGACATCGTCATCTGGGCTCCCACTGACCAGGGTTCCTTCGTGGCGGTGTCTCACCTGAGGCCCTCCTCTGCAGCCACGTTGTTCTATCGAGATGTCGTCGAGAGTGAAATTCGTCCGGAATGGGCTGACCTCGTCTCTAAAGCTTTCACCACCGGTGACATTGTGGACTCGAAGCTTCCCGATGGATATGAGGAAGCGCCTACGAAAGTTCGCGCTGTTCCCATCCGCATGGGTCGTCGGTCAGATGGCGTTCCCTCTGATGACACGGTGATTGCGGTCCTCACCCGGCACGCTAATCTCAGCGAGTCGCGGGTGCCCAGTCGTCAGGAACTCACCTTCAACGAGTGTGCGAATGATCTCTTCCGGATGATCTCTGAGGGCTATTTCCCTGACCCCGACACACCGAGTGCACCGGCGCAAGGTGCTCCTCGAGCATCTGATGGTCTCATTCGACTCGATGAGCACGGCCGCGTGACGTTTGCGTCGCCCAATGCGCTCTCAGCCTTTCGTCGTATGGGCTTCCAGGAGGAACTGGAAGAGACGATGCTGGCTGAAGTCACCGCGGGGATGCTTCAGGGGACTCTGATTGTTGATGAGTCGTTGCCTCTCGTGGTCACAGGTCGAGCACCATGGCGAACCGACATCGAGGCTGGGGGCGTGACTGTCACACTCCGTGCCATTCCCTTGCGATTGGGGGGCAAACGATTCGGAGCGATTGTCTTGACTCGTGATGTGACGCAGGTGCGACTCCGTGAGCGAGAGATGATCACCAAAGACGCCACGATTCGTGAGATTCACCACCGCGTCAAGAACAATCTCCAGACCGTGGCGTCGTTGTTGCGAATTCAAGCACGGCGCACCCACAACGAAGGGGCAAAGGACGCGTTGGGTCAAGCAATGCGGCGAGTGGCTGCAATTGCTGTCGTTCACGACACCTTGTCGGAGGGCCTGAGCCAAAATGTTGATTTTGACGTCGTGTTTGATCGCGTCCTGATGTTGGTGGCAGAGGTGGCCTCAGGGTCCCAGCAAGTGGTGAAGCCACGACTCGAGGGCTCTTTCGGTATTTTGCCGAGCGAATACGCGACCCCTCTGGCCCTAGT
>CAYGLJ010000037.1:4391-9908 GCA_964350865.1 uncultured Microbacteriaceae bacterium | reverse complement strand
GTTGCCTCGTCGACATTGAAGACATAGAGGAAGGGTTTCGCGGTCAATAGCCCGAGCTCCGCAATCTCGGAAGCATCAAACTCGGCTTGGAACAGGGTCTTCCCCGTGTCGAGGATGGCTTTCGCCTCCTCGGCGGCGGCGAGAACACTGGGTTCCAGCTTCTTACCTTTGACCTCTTTTTCGTAGCGGGTGATGGCTTTCTCGAGAGTTTGCAAGTCCGCGAGAATCAGCTCCGTGTTGATGGTCTCCATGTCGGCCTTCGGGTCAACCTGACCATCAACATGGACCACATCGGGGTCAGAAAACACTCTGACAACCTGGGCAATCGCATCCGCCTCTCGAATGTTGGAGAGGAACTGGTTCCCCAAGCCCTCACCCTCACTCGCGCCTTTGACAATTCCCGCAATGTCTACGAACGACACCGTGGCCGGAAGAATTCGCTCGCTACTGAAAATCTCCGCCAAGGTGTCGAGGCGCTCGTCAGGAAGGTTCACGACACCGACGTTGGGCTCAATGGTGGCGAAAGGGTAGTTGGCTGCCAAAACGCTGTTCTTTGTCAAAGCATTGAAGAGGGTGGATTTACCGACATTGGGTAAACCGACGATTCCGATAGTGAGAGCCACGGCTAGGAAGCCTACTGCAGTCCCGGAGGCCAGAGCCCGAGGTCGGCAATCTGTTAAACGTCAGGGGTGGCTGGCAGACTGTGGACATGAATGAATCGGTGTGGTTAGTCGCGATAGCTCTCGTCATGGCGGGGGCCTTGGGCTTTGTTGCCGGCTGGGTGGTGAGATCACGCAGGTCTTCCACAGGTGGAGACCATGCAGCCCTTCAGGCTCAGCTGGACATGGCTCAGCGTCAATACGAGGACCTTCGCACCAAGCAAGAAGCCGAGAACAAGATTTTGCAAGCTCTCGCTCCCGTGTCAGAGCGTCTCACCGACATGCAGCGCACTGTCTCCGAGCTCGAGAAGCAGCGCAACGAACAGCACGGCCAAATCAGTCAACAACTTCGCGCGGCTCTGGAGAGTGACGAGCTCCTCCGCGGCACCGCTGAGCAACTCGCCTCAGCGCTTCGCTCGAATAGTGTTCGAGGTGTCTGGGGTGAAGTGCAGCTGCGCCGCGTGGTGGAAGCTGCGGGCCTGATTGAGCGCGTCGACTTCGACGTTCAGTCGCAGATTTCGTCAGATGCGGGTATTGGCAAGCCGGACATGGTGATTCACCTCCCCGGAGGCAAGAACATCGCGGTCGATGCCAAGGTCCCCTTCACCGCTTACCTCGAAGCCAGCAAGATTCCGTTCACTGCGACCGGTGAAGAGGCAGCGAGACGTGAGTCACTGCTGAAGCAGCACGTGACTGCGGTTCGCTCCCACATCGATGCGCTGGGCAAAAAGTCGTATTGGGATGGCCTTGCTGCCTCTCCGGAGCTTGTCATCTGCTTCATCCCCAGCGAGGCGTTGATCTCCACTGCCATTGAGGCCGACCCGGCTCTCATGGACTATGCCTTTAGCAAGAAGGTTGCACTCGCCTCGCCGGTAACACTGTGGTCAGTGCTCAAAACGGTGGCCTTCTCCTGGCAACAGGATGTCCTCACCGAGGACGCCGCCAAGCTCTTCGATGTGGGCAAGGAGCTCCTGGGGCGACTGGGAGCAATGGCCAAACACATCGACACACTCGGTCGATCCATCACCAGCACCGTCAAGGGCTACAACGCGTTTGTGGGATCCCTCGAGAGCCGCGTCTTCCCGAGTGCCCGGAAGCTCACGGAGCTCGGTAATTCCGCAGAATTCCCCGATGAACTCGAGGGGATTGAGTCGATGCCGAGGGAACTCAGCGCCCCTGAGCTCACCGAAAAAGCAGAGCTCGAAGACTCAGGTAAGGATTAGTCGTCAAGCCACTTACTGGCTTGGTGATCTGCTGACACTCGACGCAGGGTTCCTGAGCGGGCTCGCAAGACGATGCTCTCGGTGCTAATCAAGGGTCCATTCCTGCGCACACCGCGCACCAGTTCCCCATCCGTGACTCCGGTGGCAACAAAGAAGGTGTTGTCACTGGAGACCAGGTCATCTAACCCGTAGACATGGTCAAACTTCAGGCCCGCATCGATGCCCTGCTGCTTTTCGTCATCATCCATGGGGTGCAGAACACCCTGCATGAAGCCACCGAGTGCCTTGATGGCACACGCGGTGGCAACACCCTCGGGGCTACCCCCAATCCCCACACACATATCGATGCGGGTGTCATGGCGAGCTGCGTTGATACCGCTGGCCACATCACCATCGAGGATCAACCGGGTTCCAGCACCAGCCTCACGAATCTCTCGAATCAGCTCTTCGTGGCGGGGACGATCTAAGACGGCGATGCGCATCTCCTCCACAGGCTTGCCTTTGGCTGTGGCCAGAGCCCGGATGTTGTCCCCAATGGGTTTCTGGATGTCGACAACACCGATGCCTTCGTGGGAAGTCACGATCTTCCGCATATAAAAAACGCTGGAGGCGTCGAGCATGGAGCCCCGATCCGCCACGGCAATCATCGAAATAGCGTGAGAGCGCCCAGCAGCTGTGAGCGATGTCCCATCGATGGGATCCACAGCGATGTCACACTTCGGTCCGTTTCCGGTCCCGACCTCTTCACCGTTGAAGAGCATCGGTGCTGCATCTTTCTCACCCTCGCCAATCACCACCAAGCCCTGGAAGTTCACGGTGGAGAGGAATTTCCGCATGGCGTCCACGGCAGCCTGGTCAGCAGCGTTCTTGTCGCCTCGTCCAATGAAAGGTGTCGCTCGGATGGCGGCCGCCTCGGTGGCGCGCACCAACTCCATAGCGAGGTTCCGGTCAGGATGGACAAAAAGTTCTGCCGCTTCGGCACCGGACATTGCGAATCCTCCAGGAGATGGAGCGGGCATTGACTGTCTCAAGCCTAGTCCTCGGGCAGGCCACACCGGCGGGATAGGCTTGAGTCAGCCCTGTCCCCCATCTTGGAGACCCTCATGCCTGTTGCTACCCCCGAAGAATATGCCGCGATGCTCGATGGAGCGAAGACTCAAGGTTTCGCTTTCCCCGCCATTAATGTCTCCAGCTCCTCCACCATCAACGCCGTCCTTCAGGGACTGAGCGAGGCTGAGTCCGATGGCATCATTCAGGTCTCCACCGGTGGTGCTGACTTCTTCGCCGGTCAAACCGTGAAAGCACGCGCCTCCGGCGCGCTCGCTTTTGCGGCTTTTGCCACCGAGGTGGCAAAGAACTACCCCGTGAAGGTCGCCCTCCACACTGATCACTGCCCGAAAGACGCACTCGATGGCTTCGTGATGCCCCTGATTGCCGCGAGTGAAGAGGCCGTGAAAGCGGGAGGCAACCCGATTTTCCAAAGCCACATGTGGGATGGCTCGGCAGTGCCGCTGGCGGAGAACTTAGAGATCGCCAAAGACCTACTGCCCCGCATGAAAGCCATCCACTCCATTTTGGAAGTGGAAATCGGTGTTGTCGGTGGCGAAGAGGACGGCGTCAGTCACGACATTAATGACAGCCTCTACACAACCCTCGACGACGCCATTGCGACCGTGGAGGCCCTTGGTCTCGGAGAACAGGGTCGCTATATGGCAGCACTCACGTTTGGCAATGTCCACGGTGTGTACAAGCCGGGCAACGTAAAGCTCCGCCCCGAGCTTCTCGCCGAAATCCAGGCGGGCCTCCAGGCAAAGTATGGAACCGGCGAGAAGCCCATGGACCTCGTCTTCCACGGTGGCTCCGGAAGCACTGAGGAAGAAATCGCCGAAGCAGTGCGTAACGGTGTGATCAAGATGAACATCGACACCGATACTCAATACGCCTACACGCGCTCCGTCGCTGGCCACATGATGGCCAACTACGACGGAGTCCTTCGAATTGATGGCGAAGTCGGCAACAAAAAGCTCTATGACCCCAGAGTCTGGGGTAAGGCTGCGGAGACCCACATGGCAGCGCGCGTGGTGGAAGCCACGAAGCAGCTGGGTTCAGCGGGCAAGAAGCTCTAGGAGCGGTTGCGCCCACCGAGCGTGGTGCGGTCAACATTTCCCGAAGCGTCCTTGCGGAGCTCCTTCGGGAGAGAGAACTGAAGGTCCTCTTCTGCGGTGCGGATTTCTTCCACATCGGTGAAGCCGGCATCGGCTAGGTCCGCCAGCGTCTGGTCCACCAGAATCTCCGGCACTGACGCGCCCGAGGTGACGCCGATGGTCTCCACGCCTTCGAGCCATTCCTGCTTGATTTCACTGGCGTAGTCGACCCGGTAGGACGCTTTTGCCCCGTATTCCAGGGCGACTTCGACCAGGCGAACACTGTTGGAGGAGTTCGGAGATCCCACCACGATCACTAAGTCACATTCCGGTGCAATCTTCTTGATTGCGACCTGACGATTCTGAGTCGCATAACAGATGTCGTCGCTCGGGGGATCTTGCAAGTGCGGGAAGCGAGCGCGCAGACGACGGACGGTCTCCATGGTCTCGTCCACACTCAACGTGGTTTGGGATAACCAGATGAGGTTCTCGGTCTCGGGGACCTCAATGCGGTCCGCCTCATCCGGGTCGTTAACCAAAGTGGTGTGCTCGGGGGCGTGCCCCATGGTGCCTTCAACCTCTTCGTGGCCTTCGTGACCAATAAGGAGGATGTGGTAGTCCTGGCCTGAGAAGCGCACCGCTTCGCGGTGCACCTTCGTGACCAGAGGACACGTGGCATCGATGGCGTTCAGGGAGCGATCCTCCGCTTGCTGAACCACCATGGGTGACACCCCGTGGGCAGAGAAGACAATGTTGGAGCCCTCGGGAACCTCGGCTACCTCATCAACAAAGATGACGCCCTTGGATTCAAGCTCACGCACGACGTGGATGTTGTGAACAATCTGTTTGCGAACATAGATGGGAGCGCCGTAGCGCTCCAAAGCCTTCTCCACGGCAATGACCGCGCGGTCGACACCCGCGCAGTAGCCGCGAGGGGCTGCCAGCAGAATGCGGCGATGACCAGTCACCGAGGTGGGCTGAAGCTTGTCCCGACGCTCCGGGATGAGGGGGGCTTCGAGCGTTGCCACACCGCCATTGCTAATACTCACGGGCACCAGTGTAGAGGGCGCTACCGGGAAGCCGGCTGAGTGTCTTAGCCTGGGACGTGATGTCCGCCACCTCAAACGATTCCTCCCCCGAAGCTCCCTGGTCCATCCAGAAGCTCTCCGAGTTGATGGGTGGCTATATCGAACGTCTTGGTCCGGTCTGGGTGGAGGCAGAGATCACCCAATGGGGCCAGTCCGCCGGCAACATCTACGGGAAACTCTCCGACACCGAAGCTGATGCTCAGGTGTCCATCACCGTTTGGCGTCGCACTCAAGAGAACATCCCTCAGGGGCTAAACCAGGGCGATCGGGTAATCGCCCAGATCAAGCCCAGCTGGTGGGTCAAGGGTGGAACACTCAGCATGAATGTGCTGGAGATGCGTCACACCGGCATCGGCGAGATCCTGGAAAAGCTCGCGAAGCTGAGAGCTCAGCTCGCCGAGGA
>CAYGLJ010000037.1:0-4291 GCA_964350865.1 uncultured Microbacteriaceae bacterium | reverse complement strand
CGACACTCACAAAACCCCTGGTCAGCGCTATCGGCCACGAAGCCGATCGCCCCATCCTGGATGATGTTGCGGATCTCCGAGCCTCCACCCCCACCGACGCCGCAAAACGTGTGGTTCCGGACGTCCAGGCTGAAAAGCAACTGATTGAGGAGGCCCGGCACCGCCTCGACACGAAGCTTTCCGCGCTCATTCAGTACGAAATCGAACGGCTCGATTCTTTTCGCACCCGGCCAGCACTGGCAGACCCTGACACTCTGATTGACCGAAAGTCTGAGGAGCTGCTGCAAATAGTGGCCAGAGGTGCTGACATCTCCGCCTTGGTTATAGAGCGCCATCAAGCCCAGCTGGCCCAATTGAGCGGATCCTTGCGAGGCCTCTCGCCACAAAACACGCTCGATCGCGGCTACGCGATCGTGCGGGACAAAGACGGTCACGTCATTTCTCGCGCCGATCAGGTCAGCTCGGGGGATGCCCTGCGTCTCCGGGTGAGCGAGGGTGAGATCGACACTCATGTTGACTAAAGTCCCGCGATTAGACTGGTGGGGATGAGCGAGAAGACCACACCCGAAGACATCCAGGCCATGAGCTATGAGCAGGCCAGGGATGAGCTTGTCGCAGTGGTGGGAAAGCTCGAGCAGGGTGGCATCACTTTGGAGGAATCCATTGGATTGTGGGAGCGAGGCGAAGCTCTCGCTGCTCGCTGTGAAGAGTGGCTGGTGGGGGCGAGGGCGCGCCTGGATGCCGCGAAGAAAGCTCGCGAAGAGTCCTAATGGCCCGAACCATCATCACCTCAGGACCTGAAGACCCGGAGGCTAAAGCCGCACGGCTAGCCAAAGCCCGCGCCGAGCGTAAAGCTCGACAGAATATGCGCAACCTGGTCTGGTCGCTGTTGGCCTCATTGGGGATTGTCGCGCTGCTCGTCATTGTGGTGGTGCGACCCGATACGGACCTCGTGCAACAAATCGACTGGCGAGAAGTCGCAGAACAAAGCGCCGACCAACTCCCCGGTGAACCTGTCACACCCATGCTCTCTGAGCTGTGGACATCCAACAGGGCCGAGGTCACCTCGGAACCGGGCTCCGACGTGACCTGGTCGATTGGTTTGCTGGGGCCTGAGGACACCTATGTCTTTATCGATCAAGGCTTTGGCGCTAACGAAGCGTGGGTCGCCGACCGGGTGGAGCGAGCCGCCAGCACTGGTGAGGTCCTTCTCGGATATGCACCGAATCAAGTTGAGTGGATGGAATATGACCGACGAGACGTGGACCCGACGGGTAATAACGCCTACGTGGTGGTCTTCTCGACCGAGGACAGCATCGTCGTGGTCGGAGGAACAAACGCGAAGGGCGTGACAGAGGTTGCGAACGAAGTGTCGTGGCGTCTCGCGGAAGAAGCTCTCCGCTAACCAGCCTCACCGGGCCACAGCGCTCTCGGTAAGCTTGTCAGCGGTGAGGGACTACCTCCCATGGCTGTGGATAAACGAGGATAAGCGCAATGAGTGAGTCGACCGAGTTCCGTATCGAGCACGACACCATGGGTGAGGTCAGAGTACCCATCAACGCCCTCTACCGAGCACAAACCCAGCGGGCCGTGGAGAACTTCCCCATTTCAGGTCGCGGCCTCGAACCCGCTCACATTGTTGCCCTTGCCCACATCAAGCGCGCTGCTGCGCTGGTCAACAAGGAGCTTGGCATCGTCGATGCCGCCATCGCCGATGCCATCGTGGCAGCTGCGGAGCAGATCATCGGCGGAGCTCACCACGATCATTTCCCTGTTGACACCTACCAAACCGGATCTGGCACCTCCTCAAACATGAACATGAATGAGGTGCTCGCGACCCTCGCCACCACCCACGGTGGTGTGGAAGTGCACCCGAATGACCACGTGAACGCTTCGCAGTCCTCCAATGACGTGTTCCCCACCTCTGTGCACGTGGCGGTCACCGAAGCATTAATCAACTCCCTCATCCCAGCCCTCGATTACCTCGCGAAAGCCCTGGAGGACAAGGCACAGCTGTGGAAGACCATGGTCAAAGCCGGTCGCACCCACCTGATGGATGCCACCCCGGTGACACTGGGTCAAGAATTCGCCGGCTATGCCCGACAGGTTCGCCTAGGCATTGAGCGCATCGAGAGCGCGATTCCCCGTGTTGCCGAGGTGCCTCTCGGAGGAACCGCCACTGGCACGGGAATCAACACTCCCCTGGGCTTCTCCGAGAAGGTCATCGCCGAGCTTGCGAAGGCGACCTCTCTGCCGATTACCGAAGCCAAAGACCACTTTGAGGCCCAGGGTGCCAGAGATGGTCTGGTGGAAGCATCCGGTGCTCTTCGCATCATTGCGGTGTCCCTGACCAAGATTTGTAATGACATCCGATGGATGGGCTCAGGTCCCAACACGGGGCTGGGAGAACTTCACATCCCTGATCTCCAGCCAGGGAGTTCCATCATGCCGGGCAAGGTGAACCCTGTCGTTCCCGAAGCCGTTCTGATGGTGTGTGCGCGGGTGATTGGCAACGACCAGACTGTTGCCTGGGCAGGAGCGTCAGGAAACTTTGAACTCAACGTTGCCATTCCCGTGATGGGCACCTCGGTGCTCGAGTCCATCCGCTTGTTGGCGAATTCGACCCGCGTGCTAGCTGACAAGACTGTCGTTGGCCTCGAGGCCAACGAGGAGCGCGCTCGCGCGCTCGCAGAGTCCTCCCCGTCGATCGTGACGCCGCTGAATCGCGTGATTGGCTACGAGGCCGCTGCCAAGGTGGCCAAGTACTCAGTCGAGCACAAGAAGACCGTGCGGGAATCGGTCATCGAGATGGGTTTTGTGGAGCGCGGCGAGATTACCGAGGCAGAGCTTGATCTGGCTCTGGATGTTCTGAAGATGACAGCGCCAGGCCTTTAGGCGACCTGGTTACCCTCTTCCAGCAAGTCCGTCACTAACGCAGCAATCGCGCTGCGCTCGGAGCGCATCAGGGTCAGGTGGGCAAAGAGCGACTGACCCTTCAGAGCTTCGATAACGCTGGCGACACCGTCGTGGCGTCCCACCCGCAGGTTGTCGCGCTGGGCAACATCGTGGGTGAGGACAACGCGAGAGTTCTGTCCGATGCGAGAGAGCATCGTCAGCAATACATTGCGCTCCAAGGACTGAGCCTCGTCCACGATGACGAAGGCATCGTGGAGGGAGCGTCCTCGGATGTGGGTGAGCGGAAGAACCTCGAGGAGACCGCGCTCCATAATCTCTTCCACCACGTTGTGAGACACCACCGAACTCAGAGTGTCGAAGGTGGCTTCAGCCCAGGGGTTCATCTTCTCGTTGGCATCACCTGGCAAGTAACCGAGGTCCTGGCCTCCCACGGCGTAGAGAGGGCGGAACACCATGATCTTGCGGTGTAGTTGGCGCTCCAGGACAGCCTCAAGACCAGCACACAGAGCCAAAGCCGACTTACCGGTTCCAGCACGTCCACCCAGTGACACAATGCCGACGGAGGGATCCAGCAACACATCAATGGCCAACCTCTGCTCTGCAGAGCGGCCATTGAGGCCAAAGAGGTCGCGATCTCCTCGCACCACGGAGATGACTCCCGGTGAGGTAACGCGGCCCAGAGCAGATCCGCGCTCGGAGGAGATGACCAGGGAGGTGTTGACCGGCATGTCCTTGACGGTCTTCGACTTCATGGTCTCGGCGTCATAGAGCTCCGCCATCTCCTCAGCACCCATCGCAATTTCTGCGATACCGGTCCAACCGGACTCCGGTGCTAGTTCGGCTCGGTACTCCTCGGCCGCAAGACCCACGGAGGCAGCCTTCACGCGCATGGGGAGGTCCTTGGAGACCACCGTGACCTCGAGGCCCTCATTGGAGAGGTTCAGGGCAACGGAAAGAATCCTGGAGTCGTTATCCCCCAACTGGAGCCCGCTAGGAAGCACAGACTGGTTGGAGTGATTCAGCTCCACCCGAAGCGAGCCACCCTCCCCCACGGAAATAGGGAAGTCCAGTCGCTCGTGCTTGGATCGAAGCTCGTCCAGGTTCCGCAGTGCTTGGCGGGCGAAGTAACCAATCTCGGGATCGTGGCGCTTCTTCTCAAGCTCAGAGATGACCACCACCGGAAGGACAACCTGGTGTTCCGCGAAGCGGAATATGGCCCTCGGATCTGAGAGCAACACCGAGGTGTCGAGGACGTAAGTCCGCTCCCCCGTCTTCTTTTTCTTGCTTGTGGATTTTGACGTTGTAGGGGTAGCGGATTTTTCCACGGAGGCTCCTTAGCCAAGTTGAGAACCGTTGACTAGAAAATACGGGAGCA
>CAYGLJ010000036.1:0-9919 GCA_964350865.1 uncultured Microbacteriaceae bacterium | reverse complement strand
CGCGCAGTGCATCGGCCACAGCCGATGCGACCTCTTGCTCGAGGGTACCCTCCAGGAGGTGTTCCGCCCCGGAGACAACGCGGAGCGTTGCAGAGGGGAAAAACTCGAGAGCACGCTGGGCAGCAGCCAGCGGTGCGGGCTTATCCTGCTCCCCCCAGACCATCGTGACCGGGCAGGTGACTCGGGTCGCGTCATCCAGGTAGTCCTCGGCAATCACGCGCACCAAAATCTCTCGCATCACGCCTGTGGCGCTGCGGTAATCGAGCGAGCCATACTTCTGGCGAGCCGACTCCATCACCGATTCGGGAATCAGCTTCGCTCGATACAGCGCCTTGGCCAGCTGGAAACCACGCTTCGGCTTGGAGGGAGTATTCACCCGGGTGAGGGGCACCCCGGTCAACACCAGGTGTGAAACAAGGTGAGGGTAAGCGGCCGCCAACCTCACCGCAATGCGCCCGCCAAAGGAGTGACCCACCACGACGAGGGGCCCCATTCCTTCGAGGGCTGTAGCTACTTCTCGCGCATAGTCTTCGCTCGACCACGCTGCAGGGGGCGCGGGTGCTGGCCCAAAACCTGGCAGGTGAACAGCAAGAGCACTATGGCCCTCCAGAATGCGCGCAAAGTCAGCTCCGGTTCTACCCCAACCATGAAGCGCGATGGCCCTCAGGGGCCCCGACCCGAATTTTTCGGCAACCAGGGAGCTGGTCCCCACCGTGGTGAGCATGACTATTCGCCCTCAGGAGTGTCCGAATCGGTGGCGAAATGTGGCGCCAGTTCGCGGGGGTCCCGGGAACCATCCAACACCTGACCCACCTGCGTCACAATCGGCATCGCAATTCCTTTGCTGGCCGCTAATTCGAGGACGGGTTTGACCGCGGAGAGCCCTTCTGCGGTTTGGTTCATGGTGGCGACGACGTCGGTGAAGCTGTGACCTTGACCCAGGAGGCGACCTGCGGTGTTGTTTCTCGACAGTGGTGATTCACACGTTGCGATGAGGTCTCCCAAGCCCGCAAGACCAGACATTGTCTGGGGTCGCGCACCAAAAGCCGCGGCGAACGCGCTGATTTCGGCCAAGCCACGGGTGATGATGGACGCTTTGGTGTTCTCTCCATAGCCCACACCATCAGCGATGCCAACGGCCACGGCGATGAGGTTTTTCAGGACTCCACCAAACTCGGTCCCCACCACATCCGTATTGATAAAGGTCTTGAAGTAGGGGTTGGTAGCAGCCGTGGCAACAGCACTGGCCACGTCCTCGTTATCGGAGGAAGCGACGGCCGCTGTGGGTTGTTCCCGGGCAATCTCCAACGCCAAGTTCGGCCCACTCACGACGGCGATGCGGGAGGACTCGATGCCTTCTTCCGCGATGACTTCGCTCATGCGAAGCCCCGTGCCCGCTTCCACGCCTTTCATCAAGCTGATCACCAGCGCGTCAGGAGCAATGTGAGCACTCGCGTCCCGCAGATTGGCGCGAAGGTGTTGGCTCGGCACGGCGAGATAGACCTGGTGAGCTCCCTGGAGAACCTGGGCCATATCGGTGGACGCACCGAGATTCTTCGGCAGATTAATGCCCGGTAAGTAGTCGGAGTTGCGATTGGTGTCACGAATCTCCTGAGCAATTTCTTGGCGCCGGGCCCAGACGACCACCTCGGAGCCACCATCAGCGAGCACTTTGGCAAAGGTGGTCCCCCAGGACCCTGCGCCCAGAACGGCTATGTGAGTCATCGCGTCTCCTTGGCTCCAGTGCCATCATGCAGGACTGCTGGCGGAGTCTCACCGCGCAGTGACCCTGCGAGCCGCGCAATCTCCTGCATGAGTTTGTCTGTGGCCTCCTCTAACAACTCGCGGGTGAGGGTTTTTCCCTGGTATTCGCTGAGGTCAAAGGGTTCGCCCACGACGGCATCAATGGTGGTCCGAGGGAAAAAGCGGATTTTCTTGGCATAGCGGCCCATCCAGTGTTGGGTACCCCAGTGCGCCGCAGGATAGAGGGGGATGTTTTGCTCGAGAGCCATCCGAATCGCACCTGACTTGCCTCTCATGGGCCACAGCTCGGGGTCTTTCGTCAGCGTTCCCTCGGGATAGACGATGACCCCCTGGTTTCTATCCGTCAACAGTTTTGCCGCTTGCAGGGGCTGTCCCAGCTGCGCTGACGCATCACGCTCGACAGGAATCTGACCGGTGAAGCGCATCAACCAGCCCAGCGCTGGAACCCGAAACAGTGAGGCTTTGGCCAGAAAACGTGGTGTTCGTCGAAGCTTCCAGACGACAACCCCCATGACGATGGGGTCGATTTCGCTGTAGTGATTGGGCGAGAGGATGAAGGGCCCCGAGGCGGGCAGTTTCGATCCCTCACGAATTCGAAGTTTGACCATGGCTCCAAAAATGGGCAGCACGAGGAAGGCAATAATCCTCCACCGAATTTCAGCAGAGCGCCTCGTCACCGGAGTGTTCGACACCGCAGTTACGCCCCGAGCTCGAAGCTCACACCTAGACCGTCAAGCTTCTGCAACAGGTGCTCATACCCTCTCGAGATGATGCCAATATTGCTGACCTCGGATCGGCCCTGGGCGGTCACTGCGGCAATCACGTGACTGAATCCACCGCGCAGGTCAGGCACGCGGATATTGGCTCCACGCAGGGGTGTGGGACCGGTAATGACAGCTGCCTGCTCGAGCGGGCGCCGGGGCACTCGACGGGTAATGCTGGCAATACCTTCTTTGTACACCTCGATGTTGGCGCCCATCTGGACCAGTGCATCGGTAAACCCGAATCGGTTCTCATAGACGGTCTCGTGCACGATGGAGCGACCCTCGGCTTGGGTGAGCGCAACAACCATCGGCTGTTGCCAGTCGGTCATGAAGCCGGGGTGCACGTCAGTCTCAATGACGACCGGGCTGATTGCTCCACCCGGGTGACGGAAGCGGATTCCCTCGTCATCAATATCGAACAGGCCTCCCACTTTCCGGTAAACGTTGAGGAACGTCATCAAATCTTGCTGGTGTGCGCCGCGAACATAAATGTCCCCCCGGGTCGCCAGCGCCGCTGCCGCCCAACTGGCGGCCTCGTTGCGATCCGCGATAGCGCGGTGGTTGTAGCCCTCCAGTGACTCGACGCCCTCGATCACAATGGTCCGATTGGGTTCCACCACGATGATGGCGCCCATCTTTTGCAGAATCGCGATGAGGTCGATGATCTCTGGCTCGATGGCCGCGTTGGTGAGCTCGGTCACCCCTTTGGCGCGCACCGCGGTGAGCAAGACCTGCTCAGTGGCTCCCACGCTGGGATAGGGAAGATCGACCTTCGCCCCAACAAGGCGCTGGGGTGCCTTTAGGCGGATACCTTCGTAGCTTTTCTCGAGCTCCGCACCAAAAGCACGGAGGGCATCGAGGTGGAAGTTGATGGGACGATCCCCGATACGGCACCCACCCAGGTCGGGGATGAACGCCTCTCCCAACTGATGAAGAAGTGGACCACAGAACAGAATCGGAATTCGACTGGACCCCGCGTGAGCATCGATTTCGGCAAAGTGCGCACTCTTAACCCCGCGAGGGTCGAGGACCAGTTCGCCATCGACATCTTCGGTGACGGTGACGGCGTGGGCTTCGAGAAGACCTCGGACAACCGCAACATCGCTGATGGCGGGAACGCCTTTGAGGGTGCTCGGGGTGTCGGCCAAGAGTGCCGCCACCATGGCCTTGGTGACAAGGTTCTTGGCGCCTCGGACGGAGACCTCACCGACGAGCGGCTTTCCACCCTCGAAGATGACGGTGTCCGCTGCTTCCGGCCGGGCCACCGCAGCGTTCTGGGCTGCTGTTCCCGCCGGGGTCATCTACTGACTCCTCGGCGGAAGGGTTGCTGGCCGCCAGGAATCTCGCGAAGCCTCGAAGGCGTCAATAGCATCCGCGTGCTGGAGGGTGAGAGCGATGTCATCGAGTCCCTCCATCAGGCGCCAGCGCGTGTAATCGTCGATATCAAAAGCGGAATGTACCGCTCCACACCGTACCTCACGGGCTTCTAGGTCGACGGTAACGTCCTGGCCCGGGTGTGCCTCAATTTCAGCCCAGATTGCCTCCACCACGGACTCCGGAACCACCGCGGTGACGAGCCCCTGCTTGCCGGAGTTCGAGCGGAAAATATCTCCAAAACGGGAGGAGATGACAGCCTGGAAGCCATAGTCGCGCAAGGCCCACACCGCGTGTTCGCGAGAGGACCCGGTCCCGAAGTCGGGGCCCGCCACCAGCACTTGACCCGCTCGGTAGGGCTCCTGATTCAGGATGAACTCTGGATCATCGCGCCAAGCAGAGAACAGCGCATCGTCATAGCCAGTTTTGGTGACACGCTTGAGAAACTTGGCAGGAATAATTTGGTCGGTATCGACATTGCTGCGGCGAAGCGGAACACCCACCCCACTAATCAACGTGACCTTGTCCATTAGACGCCTGCTTCCTGCATCAAATCCGCAGGGCTCGAGAGAGTCCCCCGAATAGCGGTTGCGGCTGCCACCACGGGCGAGACCAGGTGCGTTCTCGCGCCCTTACCCTGACGGCCTTCAAAGTTTCGATTCGAGGTGGATGCTGCGCGCTCTCCTGGACCCAGCTGGTCGGGGTTCATCCCCAAACACATGGAGCATCCGGCGAAGCGCCACTCCCCGCCAAACTCCTCAACAATCTTGTCGATGCCCTCGGCCTCGGCTTCGAGGCGGACGCGAGCTGAGCCCGGGACAACCATGACCCGGACATGGTCCGCCTTCTTCTGACCTTTGATGATGGACGCAAAGGTGCGAAGGTCATCGAGACGAGAGTTCGTGCAAGACCCCATAAACACCGTGTCGACCTTGATGTCTTTCATCCGGGTTCCAGGCTGCAAGTCCATGTATTCCAGAGCGCGAAGCGCTGCCGCTCTTTCGTTGGGATCTGTGATGCTCTCGGGGTCGGGGACCGCATCATTGAGTGGCACCCCTTGACCAGGGTTCGTCCCCCAGGTGACAAAGGGCTCCAATTCGTTGGCGTCGAGGAACACCTCAGCATCAAATACAGCGCCCTCATCGGTGGGCAGGGTCTTCCAATAGGCGAGAGCCTTATCCCAGTCCTCCCCCTGTGGGGCATGAGGGCGACCCTTCACATACTCAAAGGTGGTCTCATCAGGCGCGACCATTCCTGCCCTAGCTCCGGCCTCAATCGACATGTTGCAGATTGTCATGCGGCCATCCATCGAGAGCGAGCGAATCGCGGAACCGCGGTATTCGAGGACGTAGCCCTGTCCGCCACCGGTCCCAATCTTGGCGATCACGGCCAAGATGATGTCCTTAGCAGTCACGCCGGGCTTGAGCTCTCCCTCGACGGTGATGGCCATCGTCTTGAAGGGCTTGACCGGGAGGGTTTGGGTGGCGAGAACGTGCTCGACCTCGCTGGTGCCAATGCCAAAGGCCATGGCGCCGAAGGCGCCATGGGTGGAGGTGTGCGAATCACCACAGACCACGGTGATGCCCGGCATGGTCAGACCCAGCTGTGGACCCACCACGTGAACGATGCCCTGCTCGATATCACCCAAAGAGTGCAAGCGAATGCCAAACTCTTTCGCGTTCGTTCGTAGCGTCTCGATTTGAGTCCTCGAGGTGGGCTCCGCAATCGGCTTATCGATATCAATCGTCGGAGTGTTGTGATCCTCTGTGGCGATGGTGAGGTCGGGTCTGCGGACAGGGCGACCCGCTACGCGAAGACCGTCGAAAGCTTGGGGGCTCGTCACCTCGTGAACGAGGTGGAGGTCGATATAGATGAGATCGGGCTCGCCATCCTTGCCCTTCTGGACGAGGTGATCAGCCCACAGCTTCTCCGCGAGTGTGCGGGGCGATGAATCAGTCATGGTGTGTGCTCTCCTTGAGAAATACCGTGTGTTGGGTGGCCACAGGAGAAACTCCGCAACGGTGTGGGCCTCGTTAGCGACCGCTGCGGCATTCAAGAAGTGTGAGCCTGAACACCGTCTAAGACTAACACTCAGGGGCGGAAGGAGCCCGTGGAGGAAGCACTCACACGGTCTTTGCGAAGCTTCCAGAGACTGGTTCCCACCGCCACCGCCATCGCCAGCACGATAACGATCAAAGACTCCCAGGTCCCGATATCGGGCGCCCAGTCAACGTGCTCTCCGCCGTTGATGAAAGGCAGCTCGTTCTCATGCAGGGCGTGCATGACGAGCTTCACCCCGATAAAGCTCAAAATGAACGCGATGCCTAAGTGCAAGTAGACGAGCTTGTCGATGAGGTGTCCGAGAAGGAAATAAAGCTGGCGAAGACCCATCAGGGCGAACACGTTCGCCGTGAACACGATGAACGGGCTCTCGGTAATTCCATAGATGGCGGGAATTGAGTCCACCGCGAAGACCACGTCGGCGGTTCCAATGGCGACCAACACAATCACCAGCGGTGTCCACAGCTTCTTACTGGCTACCTGGATGCGGAATTTCAAACCGTGAAATTCATCTGTCATCTCGAGGCGCCGTTGGAGAAAGCTCAGGAGCTTGTTTTCTCTCTCAACATCGTCTTCTCGACCCGAGAAGAACTGTTGAATGCCAATAACGAGAAGGAACGCGCCAAAGACATAGAAAATCCAACTGAAGCTCGCGATGAGTGCAGCCCCGAGCAGGATGAAAATCCCGCGGAACAGGATTGCCAGCAAGATTCCAATCATCAAGATTTCCTGCTGATACTTCCTCGGGACAGCAAAAGAGGCCATGATCAGGACAAACACGAACAGGTTGTCAATCGACAAGCTGTACTCGGTGACCCAGCCAGCCAAGAACTCTGAGCCCGCTTGCTCACCACCCACACCAAACATGACACCGCCAAACACCAACGCCAGGGTGACGTAGAAGGCGACCCACAGTCCGGATTCTTTGCTCGAGGGCACGTGCGGCCGCCAAATGATGAGCAACAGGTCCGCGATCAGGACCAGCGAGAGCACAATCAGCGATGTCACTTGGAACCACAGCGGGAGTGACATCGGTGCCAGTCATCTCCTTGGGCTTGGCCGTGTGACAAAACTACTCCGGCCACCATCTGGGACAGATGATGGCCGTGTTTTGTTGTCGTGACCCCAGCGGGATTCGAACCCGCGTTACCGCCGTGAGAGGGCGGCGTACTAGGCCGCTATACGATGGGGCCGATCACGCAACAAGACAGTATGACATGCCCCCTGGGCGCCAGGCAAACGATCACGCGAAGACCGCGAGACGAGAGGGCTCGACGCTCACCTCGAGCGGCAACGCCTCCAGCCGCTCGCCATCTGCGTAGGCGACAATCCCTTCGCTCGCGACCCGAACAGTGCTGGCCTGGCGAATATGAACCCGCGGATCACTAACGTGGAGCCCCTGGAAGACCCTGGGATAAATGCGCAGAAAGGCCCAGCGTGACAGCGGGTCGAGCGTGAAAACATCGAGTTTCCCATCGACCAGGGAAGCCTCCGGAGTAACTTTCATTCCGCCGCCAAAGCTCTGCGAGTTAGCCACAGCCACCAAGAGGTAGGAAGCAGTCTCCTGAACCCCGTCGATGGTGAGGGTGTAGGTAATGGGGCGAAGTTTTGCCAATTCGATCAGCAGGGCGAGCGTGTAGCGGTGTCGACCCCGCACCAAGCGCAACCTGTTGGCTCGCTCGTTCACGAGAGCATCAAATCCGGCGGAAAACACGCAGGCAAAGGGGTGCTCAACTCCCTGCGCGGAGGTCGCTACCCCCAGGTCGATGTGTTGCGGGGCGCCCTCGAGTGCACGAAGAAGGTGTTGTGTGGCCAACGGGATAGATCCGAGAGGAATACCCAAATGGCGCGCGAGATCGTTACCGGTTCCCGCAGGTATGAGCCCCAGGGGCACGTTTTTCTCCCGAGCGAGGTGTGCCCCAAGGTGGACCATGCCATCGCCGCCTACAACCACGAGAACTGACTCGGGGCGAAGCGCATCTCTGGAAGCGTTTTCGAGAGCTGGATAGTCTTTCTCGCGCAATGCGATGACATCGTGACCTGCTGAGGTAAGCAGCCGGGCGACCTCGTGTCCAGCATCCTCATTCTTGCCAAAGGATGCCCGCGGATTCATGGCAACCACAATGTGGCGAGGAGTCGACACTGACATAAGACTTCATTATGAGGCCAGAGTCGGCGCTAGTTCGACATTTGCTGGGGTGCCTGGACTCGAACCAAGAACAACTGAACCAGAATCAGCCGTGTTGCCAATTACACCACACCCCACCGAGGCAGAGTTTCCTCCGCCGGGACCCTCGATACTCTAGCGCACGCCTACAGCGATTGTCGCAGAGCCCTCAGTCGTTGGAGGCTGGAGCTGCGGCCAAGGACCTCCATGGACTCAAACAACGGTGGGCTCACCCGACGCCCTGAAATCGCCACACGGAGAGGCCCAAAAGCGTGGCGGGGCGAGACTTCCAAACGCTCCACAAGGGCATCGCGCAGGACTTCTTCCAGGGAAGCGGTATCCCAGCTCTCCACACTTTCTAAAGCCTCAAGAGCAGCATCAAGTACTTCAGCGCTGCGATCACCCAGCGTCTTTCTGGCATCGTCCTCGATCACTAGGGCGTCATCGGCGGTGAACAGGAATGCGATCATGCCGGGAACTTCCCCGAGCAGCGCGACCCTCTCTTGCACAAAGGGCAAGATTTCCGTCAGCGTGGCTGACTGGTCGTCACTAATCGGATCCGACACGAGCGAGGCGCTCTGGAGATAGGGCACACAGCGCTCAAGGAAAACCTCAGGGGCCAGCAAGCGAATGTGGTCGCCATTGATGGATTCAGCCTTCTTGACGTCGAATCGCGCGGGGTTGGGGTTGATGCTGGTCACCTCAAAAGCTTCGACCATCTCGTCCATCGTGAAGACATCGCGATCGGGGGCGATAGACCATCCCAGGAGTGCCAAGTAATTCAGCAAGCCCTCTTTGATGAATCCCCGATCGCGGTGAAGGAACAGGTTTGACTCAGGGTCGCGCTTGGACAGTTTCTTGTTGCCCTCGCCCATCACATAGGGAAGGTGTCCAAAACGGGGGATGTGGGTCGCCACACCAATCTCCTGCAGAGCCAAGTAGAGCGCAATCTGGCGAGGAGTAGAGGAGAGCAAGTCTTCGCCACGCAAGACGTGGGTCACCCCCATCAGGGCGTCATCTACAGGGTTCACAAACGTGTAGAGAGGTTTGCCGCCCGCTCGCACAATCACGAAGTCCGTTGTAGAGCCTCTGGGAAAGGACACCTCGCCTCGCACGAGGTCATCGAAACTAAAGTCCTGGTCGGGAACCCGCAAGCGCAGCGCAGGCTCACGCCCTTCATCCCGATAGGCCTGCTTCTGGGCGGCAGTGAGCTCGCGCTCGTGATTGTCATACCCCTGTTTGGGGTCTCGCCCGAGGGATTCGTTCCGAGCCGCCATTTCTTCGGGAGTTACGTAGCTCTCGTAAAGATGTCCGGATTCCACCAGTCGGGCAATCAAATCCTGATAAATCTGGCTTCGCTGCGACTGTCGGTAGGGCTCGTGAGGCCCGCCAGTCTCCACACCTTCATCCCAGTGGAGGCCCAACCACTGGAGAGCTTCCACCAGCTGCTGGTAGCTCTCTTCACTGTCTCGTTCAGCGTCAGTATCTTCGACGCGGAAGATAAAGGTTCCCCCGGTGTGCTTGGCATAGGCCCAATTGAATAAGGCGGTACGAATCAAACCAACATGGGGTGTTCCCGTCGGGGATGGACAAAAACGGACACGGACGTCACCGCCGGTAGCGGTGGAAAAGTCAAGGCTCATGAGACCACCAGTCTAGGAGTCGAAGCGGCTCCCACTAGATGTCGTAGGTGATGGGCTCGACATTTCCGGAGGGTGATGTGCTCACCGTTGTTCGCGTGAGAACGATGCGGGCCACCACGCCTGCCACGAGTAAGAGCGCCACAAAG
>CAYGLJ010000035.1:0-10137 GCA_964350865.1 uncultured Microbacteriaceae bacterium | reverse complement strand
TCGCGTGAGAACGATGCGGGCCACCACGCCTGCCACGAGTAAGAGCGCCACAAAGGAGAGCCCGCTATAGCCCAAAAAGGCGAGCACCACACCGGCAAGCGCCCCACCGGCAGCCCCCGAACCACTCATCACCAGGTCGGAGACTCCTTGCCTCGCTGCTCGCTTTTCGATAATGGTGGACTCTGAGAGCAATGTGGAGCCTGCAACAGTGGCGGCACTCCAGCCCAGCCCTAAGAGCACTAATCCGATGACGACAGCCAGCTCGTTCTCAGACCCAAAGCCCGTAAACATCAAGCTCCCCAGAAGGATGACCTGCCCCACGAGAATGGTCGGAATACGACCAACGCGGTCAGAGAGCATGCCAAAGACGGGAGCCAGTGCATACATACCGGCAATGTGGAGGGAGATGGTGAACCCCACGATGGCCAGTGATGCTCCGTGGTTCACCAGGTGCACGGGGGTCATCGCCATAACCGAGACCATGGTCGCGTGGCTCAAAGCGATGGAAATGATGGCAGTCCTTGCCACCACGAGGTTGTCAACACTGGGGCCCAACGACTTCGCGCCGGCGCTGTTCGGGTCGCGCGCTAGTTCCCTTGCCAGAAGCAGAGGGTCGGGCCGAAGTCCCACAAAGTAGACAACGGCGGCGAGAGTCTGAGCCGCCAGGGTGAAGACAAAGGGTCCCGCAAGCTCGGGAAGACCGAGAAAGGACCCCACGGCCTCACCGGGGGTAATGAGGTTCGGCCCGGACACAGCCCCCACCGTGGTTGCCCAGACCACCAGGGAGAGATCTCTCGAGCGGGTTCTGTCGTTGGCGATATCGGTGGCGGCGAAACGGGATTGCAGGTTAACAGCCGTCCCCACACCAATCAGGGCAAGACCGACCAGCAACAGCGGGAAGAAGGCCACCATCGTGGACACGATGGTGATGACTGCTCCCGATGCTGCCAAAAGCGCACCGGTGAACAGTGAAATCCGACGCCCTGAGCGGCCCGCGAGACGAGCCAGTGGAACAGCGGCGAGAGCAGCGCCCAAAGTGGACATGGTTGCCGCCATCCCGGACCAGGCCTCAGAGCCCGAGAGCCTGCTGGCAAGAATTGCCCCCATGGAGAGCGTTGCCCCCATGCCAAGGCCTGCCATGACCTGACCAAGAATCAGAATTCTTCGGACCCGAAGCTGCAGTACCTCAAGTTCGCGCTCAGTAGTCGCGGTCATCGCGATTCTTTGCGGGGTTGGAGAGTGTTCCTAAACCTTCAATAGTGATGTCAATGGTTTGACCATCGACGAAACCACCCATGCCAGAGGGTGTCCCGGTGCAAATGACGTCACCGGGCAGCAGGGTCCACACGTCAGAGGCAAACTCGACGATTTCGGGGATTCCATAGATGAGGTCTTTCGTGCTGCCCTTTCGGCGAAGCTCACCATCAACGAACGTTTCAATCATCAGGTTTGAGGGATCGATCTCGGTGTCAATGAACGGTCCGATCGGACAGAACGTGTCATAGCCCTTGGCCCTAGCCCACTGGCCATCAGCAAACATGACATCCCGAGCAGAGACGTCATTGGCGATCGTGAACCCAAAGACAACATCTCGCCAGTCTTCTGCCTTGACCCTCTTCGCGACCGCGCCAATGACGATGGCAAGTTCACCCTCATGCACAATGCGACCCTCAACCGGCGGAATGATGATGGGGTCTCCGGGTCCAATGACCGCGGTGTTGGGTTTCAAGAAAATCAGGGGGTTGTCGGGACCCTCATGGGCCATGTCAGCCTTGTGCTCGGCATAGTTCATCCCCACGCACACGACTTTGGAGCGTGGGATGACAGGGGCCAGCAGGTGAGCTTTTTCGAGAGGGACTCGTTGATCTGTGGGGTTGATACCGTGAAACAGCGGATCGCCCGAGAGGACGACAAGGTCGTCTCCATCGACAACCCCAAAGAGCGGTTCCCCGCCCTCCAGGCTAAATCTGGCGACCTTCATATGTCCCAGCGTACCTAGTCGTTTTGGCGCTTGAGGCGTGATGCTGACCTGGCACGCAGTGTCTGGTCGAGCTCAACCTTGCGGATACGCACAACCTCCGGTGTAATCTCCACACACTCATCCTCGCGAGCAAACTCCAGGCACTCCTCGAGGGAGAGCTGACGGGGTGGGGTGAGACGCTCCAGTTCTTCCGCGGTGGAAGAGCGAATGTTGTTGAGCTTCTTCTCTTTGGTGATGTTGACATCCATGTCATCAGCGCGAGAGTTCTCACCGACGACCATTCCCTCATAGACCGCGTCCGTGGGCTTCACAAAGAAACTCATCCGCTCTTGCAACGCCATCATGGCGTTGGAGGTCACAACACCCTGACGGTCCGCGACAATCGAGCCCGAGTTCCTGGTCACGATCGCTCCAGCCCAGGGGCCGAATCCAGCGGCGATCGCGTTCGCGATTCCCTGACCACGGGTCATGGTGAGGAATTCAGTGCGGAACCCGATCAGGCCCCTCGAGGGGACAGTGAACTCCATGCGAACCCAGCCGGTTCCGTGGTTGGACATGTTGTCCATGCGACCTTTGCGCGCGGCGAGCAGCTGCGTGATGGCGCCCACAAACTCCTCGGGAGCATCAATGGTGAGAGCTTCGAAAGGCTCGTGAACCGCGCCATCGACCTTCTTGGTCACCACCTGAGGTTTACCGACCGTCAGCTCGAAGCCTTCGCGCCGCATGTTCTCCACCAAAATCGCGAGGGCAAGTTCACCACGACCTTGAACTTCCCATGCGTCGGGGCGTCCCACGTCGACAACCTTGATGGACACGTTTCCGATCAACTCACGATCCAAGCGGTCCTTCACCATGCGGGCGGTGAGCTTGTGGCCTTTCACTATGCCGGCGAGCGGTGAGGTGTTTGTTCCGATTGTCATGGAAATGGCGGGCTCATCGACCGTGATGGCGGGGAGGGGCCTGACATCATCGGCGTCGGCGATGGTTTCACCAATCGTGATGTCTTCGATTCCTGCGACCGCAACGATGTCGCCGGCCATGGCGCTTTCCGCGGGGTAGCGCTCGAGAGCCCGAGTCTTCAGCAACTCAGTGATGCGCACGTTTTGGATGGACCCATCGTGCTTCACCCAGGCAACATTCTGACCTTTGGCGATGGTGCCCTGGAAGATGCGCAGCAAGGCAATACGACCCAAGAACGGGGAGGCATCCAGGTTGGTGACGTGAGCCTGGAGTGGGTGCTCGTCGTCATAGCTGGGGGCTGGAATATGGGTCATGATGGCGCCAAACAGAGGCTCCAAGTCAGCGTTGTCGGGCAGCGAGCCATCCGCCGGACGGTTCAACGAGGCAGCACCCTCGCGGCCCGAGGCATAAATAATGGGAAGCTCCAAGAGGGAGTCCACGTCAACATCGGGGACCTCATCAGCAAGGTCAGAAGCGAGACCGAGCAGGAGGTCCTGGGTTTCGTGGACCACGGCGTCAATACGAGAGTCGGGGCGGTCAGTCTTGTTAACCACCAAAATCACGGGCAACTTGGCGGCAAGCGCCTTGCGCAACACAAAGCGAGTCTGAGGGAGAGGACCTTCGGAGGCGTCGACAAGAAGGACCACGCCATCGACCATGCTCAGGCCCCGCTCGACCTCACCACCGAAGTCGGCGTGGCCGGGGGTGTCGATCACGTTGATGGTGATTTCTTTACCGCCCGAATGCGGACCCGCATAGGTGACTGCGGTGTTCTTGGCGAGGATGGTGATGCCTTTTTCTTTTTCTAGATCACCGGAGTCCATAGCGCGGTCGGCGACGGCAGCGTGGGCCGAGAAGGCACCCGTTTGGGTGAGCATGGCATCAACCAGGGTCGTCTTACCGTGGTCTACGTGGGCGACGATGGCGACGTTTCGCACGTCATCGCGAGTGGCAAGAGCCATGAGAGTGTCCTTAGGGGCTTGGTGGTGCAGAAACTATCAACCAAAGCCCTGCTCCCCTATCTTACCGGGCTCTAAGCCTGGGGCTTTAGCATGGGGACATGCCTCGCCACAGCGCCATTGATTCGCACGTTCTGATCTATGACGGCGACTGCGCTTTTTGCACGCTCTGGGTGAATCGTCTGCGCACCTGGTTGCCCGCTTTCCCCCAGGCCACAACGTCACAGAGCATCGCTCTGGACTCTTTTGCCCTCACGAAGGAGGATGTGGAGAAGTACGCCTGGTACATCACCCCCTCGCACCAGTACGCCGGGCACTTAGCGGCGAGCGCGCTCCTGCGCGCTCAGCCCAGGTTTGGGCTTCGGTTCCTGGGTTCACTGCTGGCGACCTGGCCGATCTCCTGGATCGCCGCTGGCGTGTATGCCTTTGTGTCGCGTTTCCGCCACACTCTCCCCGGTGGCACGCCATCGTGTGACCCCGCCTCCCCCACTCGCTGAGCATGTCCAGGGCACGGCTCGTCACCGAGATCATTCTCGTCTTGGGGCTCAGCATTGGCATGAGCGCTCTCTACTCTGTGGTGAACATTGCGGTCCGGCTGTCACGCGAGCAGGGCCTCTCCACCCAGACCGCCACGCTCAATCGGTCGGCGAGCGATCTCGAGTGGGCTGATTTTCTGTACCAAACACTCGGAATCATCTCGAGTTTGGTGCCCGTTGCTCTGGTGGTGTTCCTGCTCTGGAGTAGCCAGAAACCGCACCTGGGGGCACTGGGCCTCGATGGCAGAAGGCTGGGGAGGGATAGCGCGGCCGGAGTGGGTCTCGCTGCCCTCATTGGTATCCCAGGCCTCGGGCTGTACCTACTGGGTCGCGAGCTCGATATCACCGTGACCGTGGTTCCCACTGCACTCACCACCTACTGGTGGACAATTCCCATGCTGATTGCCTTGGCGCTTCGTGCGGGAATTCTCGAAGAGGTCATTGCGGTGGGGTACCTCTTCGCGAGGCTTCGACAGCTCGGTGTTTCGACCTGGGGGATCATCCTGATTCAGTCTTTCTTGCGCGCGAGCTATCACCTGTACCAGGGGTTTGGCGCTTTCGTAGGAAACTTTGTGATGGGACTCATCTTCGGCGGGATTTATGCGAAAACGGGGCGTCTAGCCCCGTTGATCATCGGTCACACCGTGATCGATATCGTCGCTTTTGTGGGTTATCCCTTAGCTGTGAGCTTTATGCCAGAAATTCTCGGGATTGTGCTCTAGCGTTTCCTCTCGTGACATCTCCCGATATTGGTCAGCTCGCTCCCGACTTCACTCTGCCTGGCATCACCATGGTGGAGGGCGAGCCCGTCAAATCACATTTCACGCTCTCGGAGCGACGCGGTCACCCCGTCGTTCTCGCGTTTTACCCCGCCGATAACTCACCGGGCTGCACCGCTCAGCTGTGTAGCTACCAGGACGAGATGGACACTTTCCGAGACCTCGGCGCCGAGATCTGGGGAATCTCTCGTCAGCACACCGGATCTCATGAAAAGTTTGCCCGCACCAAGCGTCTGGGTTTTCCTTTGCTCGCTGATGAAAAGGGTGACGTCGTGGCTGCCTACGGAGTCGGGCTCTTGGGTTTGGGCGTTCGCCGGAGCATTTTCATCATCGACGCCGAGGGCCGCATCGCTTGGAAGCACGTCGCCCTCGTGGGTGTGACGTTCCAGAGTGCGGACACTCTCAAGCGCGAACTGCTGAAGCTTTAGGCAAAAGCCTCGATCGGCGGGCACGCACACACCAGGTTCCGATCCCCGAAGGCCTGGTCGACACGCCTCACCGGAGGCCAGTACTTACTCGCCACCCCGGGGAATGCCGACAGGGCAACTCCGGCATCAACCGCACTCGAGTGCTGAGCGGGGTACGCACCCACCTCTCGCGAATACGGGTGTGACCAGTCGGAGCCCGTCACGTGCGCTGCGGTGTGAGGAGCATTGACCAGCGGGTTGTCTTCCGCAGGCCATACTCCTGCTGCGACCTGGTCAGCCTCCTTGCGAATACTGATCATCGCGTCGATGAACCGATCGATCTCGCCAAGGTCTTCACTCTCGGTGGGCTCAATCATCAGTGTCCCCGCAACGGGGAAGGACATCGTGGGGGCGTGGAAGCCATAGTCGACGAGGCGCTTGGCCACATCATCCACAGTGACACCGGTCGCTTGAGTGAGAGGTCGAATATCGAGCACTGCCTCGTGGGCCACCAAGCCGTTGTCCCCCGTGTAGAGAACGGGGTAGTAGTCGCGGAGCCTTGCTGCCACGTAGTTGGCAGCAAGAACCGCAGACGCGGTGGCTTTCGCGAGACCATCGGGTCCCATCATTCGGATGTAAGCCCAGGGAATGGGCAAGATGCTGGGGCTTCCATACGGGGCAGCTGAGACGGGAACACCGCCGTGAATAACAGACCCCGGCGCTCCGGTCTCCTGGTCAAACGGCGGGTGTTGGGTCATCTGAGCGAGCGGGTGACCGGGAAGGAAGGGCGCCAGGTGGGCTTTTGCCCCGACCGGTCCCACTCCTGGACCTCCGCCTCCGTGGGGAATGCAGAAGGTCTTGTGAAGATTCAGGTGAGAAACATCTCCGCCGATGTCGCCATAGCGGGCAAAGCCCACGAGAGCGTTCAAGTTAGCGCCATCGATGTAGACCTGGCCTCCGGCCTGGTGAACAGCGTCGGTCACGTCCTTGATGCCGTGCTCGTACACACCGTGTGTCGAGGGGTAGGTGACCATCAGGGCGGCGAGATTCTCCCCGTGCTCGGCAATCTTGGCCATCACGTCGTCGATGTCGACATCGCCGTTGTCCTTGCAGGCCACGACAACCACCTGCATTCCCGCCAGCACGGCGCTCGCGGCGTTGGTGCCGTGAGCGCTGGAGGGAATCAAGCAGATGGTGCGGTGGGCATCCCCGCGGGAGAGGTGGTAGCCGCGAATTGCCAGCAGTCCCGCGTACTCACCTTGGCTGCCCGCGTTGGGCTGAAGAGAAATGGAGTCATACCCGGTCAACTCGGACAACCACGTTTCCAGATGAGACATCATGATCAGATATCCCTGGGTGTCCTCGGTAGGGGCAAAGGGGTGGAGTGAGTTGAACTCTGGCCAACTGACAGCTTCCATCTCGGTGGCGGCGTTCAGTTTCATGGTGCAACTGCCCAGCGGAATCATGCCGCGATCCAAGGCGTAATCCTTATCGGACAGCCGCTTGATGTAGCGCATCATCGAGGTTTCTGAGCGGTGGGTGTGGAATACCGGGTGGGAGAGGAACTCACTCGTGCGCACCTGCCCGGCTGGCAGTGCAGGCTCTGCAGTGGACCCGGTGTAGTCCGGGAGCTCAAACAGAGTGGCGAGGGTCTGCTCCAGGGAACCACTGAGAATGCCCGTGTGGTCTCCCACACTGGTCTCATCGAGAGAGAGCGAGACCGTGTCGTTATCGACCACGGTGATAAGCACACCCAGCTCTTGCGCTTTCGCAGCCAGCGCAGCCGCACGACCGGGAGTGCGGATGGACAGGGTGTCAAAGAAGTTCTCATGCAGGACTTCGTGCCCCGCAGCAACCAGGGCGTTCTTCAGACCCGCGGTCTTCTCTGCTACATCCCGTGCAATGCTCTTCAGGCCCTCGGGCCCGTGGTAGACAGCAAACATGCCCGCCATGACGGCGAGAAGAACCTGCGCAGTACAGATGTTGCTGGTCGCCTTATCGCGGCGAATGTGCTGCTCTCGAGTCTGAAGAGTCAACCGGTACGCCGCGTTCCCTTCAGCGTCCTTGGAGACCCCGATGAGGCGGCCAGGGAGCTGGCGCTCGAGGCCCGCCCTGACAGCGAGGTAACCCGCGTGAGGGCCACCGAAGCCGAGCGGGATTCCAAAGCGCTGGGTGGTTCCCGCGGCAATGTCCGCTCCCATCTCCCCCGGCGAGCGCACGAGTGTCATCGCCAAGAGGTCCGCCGCCACAATCGCCAGGCCACCTTGGGCTTTGGTCGCCTCAATAACGGAGCTCGGATCCCAGATGCGACCGGAGGCTCCTGGGTATTGAATGAACGCTCCAAAGTGCTCAGGGAGGTCACCCTGGAAGTCGGTCTCGATGATGTCGATGCCCAACGGCTCTGCGCGCCCCGCCAACACGGCTTTGGTTTGTACGAATGCATCAGCGTCCATGAGAAAAACATTCGAGGCCTGGCCGGATGCACGCCGTGCCAGCAACATGGCCTCCGCAACAGCGGTGCCCTCGTCCAGCATCGACGCATTCGCGGTGGCGAGGCCGGTCAGATCCGCGACCATGGTCTGGAAGTTCAGCAGCGCCTCTAAGCGCCCCTGAGAAATCTCTGGCTGGTAGGGGGTGTACGCGGTATACCAACTGGGGTTCTCCAGAATGTTCCGCTTGATCACTGAGGGTGTGTAGGTGCCGTAGTAGCCCTGCCCCATCAACGACGTCCGCACAGTGTTCGCATCGGCCAGTGCCCGCAACTCCGCCAGGGTTTCTGCCTCAGAGGCAGCGGCGGGGATAACGGAGCGCGCAATTTCTGCCATCCGCAAGTGCCCGGGGACCGCGGCGTTCATGAGGTCATCCAGGGTCGAATACCCGATGCGATTGAGCATCAGGGCCTGTTGATCAGAATCCGTCCCAATGTGACGAGCAGAAAAAGCAGTGGCCATCGACTTACTCTCCAATCAGTGCGGTGTAGGCAGAGGCATCCAAGAGCTCCGGAAGCTCAGCAAAGCGAACCTTGATCAACCAGCCACCGCCGTAAGGGTCTGAGTTGACGGTGTCAGGAGCATCGACCACGGCAGTGTTCGCCTCGACCACCTCACCGGCAACAGGGGCGAAGATCTCGCCAACGGATTTGGTCGATTCCACCTCACCAACGATGGCGCCCTTCTGGACGCTGTCGCCGACGTTGGGCAATGCCACAAACACCACGTCACCGAGGGCGTCGGCTGCGTACTGGGTAATACCGATGGTGGCGACATCGCCCTCAACGGCAACCCATTCGTGGTCTGAGGTGTAGTGCAGAGAATCAGGAACGGTGCTCACGGGGTGACCTTCTTTCTGGAGTAAAACGGCAGGGATGTCACCGTTACAGGGAGGCTAGCGCCCCTGACGTCGACGACAAGCTCGGTTCCCACCTCACGGTGGGTTGCCTCCACATACGCCATGGCAATGGGGAAGCCCAGTGTTGGCGAGAGAGCACCGGAGGTGATTTCTCCGATGATGGTGCCCTCCTGATCGAGCACGGGGTACTCAGCGCGCGGAGCCCGCTTCCCTTCAGCACTCAGGCCGACCAGCACTCGGGAGGACTTCTCTCCCAGGGCGTGATCTTTCCCCACGAAGGATTCTTTGGCGTTCACCACAACTCCAGACAAACCAGCCTGCGCCGGGGTTACGTCTCGGGAAAGTTCATGACCGTACAGGGGCATGCCGGCTTCGAGGCGGAGAGTGTCCCGGCAGGCCAACCCACACAGGGTGAGCTGGTCTCCCCCTGTCTCCATCAGCGAAGTCCAGAGTGCCTCAGCGTGGGCGGAGTGGATGAAAATCTCCATGCCATCTTCTCCGGTATATCCCGTGCGGGCCACCAGGACCGGCTCAGAGTCAAAGGCACCACCCATGATGCGGTAGTACCGAAGTTCTGCCAGGGGGCTCTCCAGAGTGATCGGAGAGGCCTCCAGAATTCCAGCAGCGAGAGGTCCCTGTAGCGCAATCAGCGCCCAGTCATCACTGACGTCTGACACCTCGACCTCAAAACCCGCCGATCTCGACTGCAGTGCCTCGACCGCGGCATCGCGGTTGGAAGCATTCGCAACAATCAGGTACTTGTGCTCACCCAGGCGATAAACGATGAGGTCATCGATAACCCCGCCATCTTCGGCCAGCAGCAGTGAGTATTTTGCCTGCCCGTCGACCAGCGCGGAGAGAGTGTTGGACAGGGCGTAGTCCAGAAACGCCTCAACTCCTGGGCCCTCACACTCGATTTCTGCCATGTGAGAGAGATCAAAAAGACCGGCACCCTGGCGCACAGCATGGTGCTCGGCTAAGTCCGAGGAGTAGCGCACCGGCATTTGATATCCAGCAAAATCCGTAAAGCTCGCACCCAGGCGCTCATGCACCGCGTGAAGTGGTGTCTCGCGTGTCATACGGGCTCCTGGAGTCAAAGGGAAACGCTCGTTTCCCTGACTCCCCCTCTGTCATTGGCCTGAGAGTTTCGAGCAGTGTTGCTCTTTC